>NZ_LIQZ01000169.1 GCF_001418655.1 Streptomyces phaeochromogenes
CTTCGTCACCCGCCCGGCCCATCGCCCGCACCTGCTGACCCTGCCCGCGTTCCCCCGCACCGGCCGGGCCCACCTCATCGGCCACCCGGATCCCGACGTACGGGCCCTGGCCGCAGCCGACCCCACCCTGCCCGAACCCCCGGTGGAGGACCCCGACGAGTCGGTACGCCGGGCGGCCGCGACCAACCCGAGCTTGACGCCGGAAGCCCTGGAGGCCCTCCTCGCTGACTCGCGCACCGCACAGGGCGCCGCGGCCAACCCGTCTCTCCCCGTCTCCCGCATGCACGCACTCCTCGACCGCTGCCTGAACAGCGCCGCCACCTCGCCGTCGGGCGGACACTGAGAGACGACGCCCTCCTGGCGATCGCAGGTCTTGCATGCTCCGTCGGCCATCGGCCATCGGCCATCGGCCGACGCCGGCACGCCGGACAGGTGTTTCCACGTCTCATCACCATTGCGGGCATCAGTGACAAGGGGGTGCCGTCGCTGGAGGGTGTGGCCTCCGGGTTCACAGGGTGTGGTGCAGCCAGCGCTGGAGGACGGTGCTGACCTCTGCCGGCAGGGCGCTGAGCTGGTCGATGACCGCGCGGTCTTCCGGCATCGGGGGGATACCGGCGGCGGTGAGCGTCGCGTTCAGGGCAAGGCGCCGCTCATCGCGCGGGGCGAGGATGTGGCTGAGGCGTTCGGCGGGGTTGGGCGGCGGCAGGAAGTAGTCCAGGTCATCACCGGTGTGGGCGGGAGCCGGCCAGGTGTTGTCACGAGGGTCCGCAGTGGCGTAGGGGTCGGCGTAGGTGCCGGAACTGAGGTTCTCGTTGTTCCAGGGGGTCATCTGTGTCTCCCAACCGGGTGTTGTGCGGGCTACCGGTCCAGAGCGCCGCGAGGGTCGCTTCGGTTGCGGTGGCGGCCGTACGTCACGCTGACGGCTCCATCGGCGGCTGATCACCTCGTGTGACCAGCAGACAGGGCAGCCGGTGCCGCATTCTCGGGTGGACGTGTCTTCTTCCGGGGAGGCGACGGCCGGCTCCCGCCGCTGTCGACGCTGCTGTGGAGGCGAACGACCCGCACGATGGTGTGAGGTGGTGCGGGCGCGTGCTGCCTGCCCGGTACGTCTCGTTGGTGGGAGGAACTGGCTTTCCTGTGGCTGTTGTTGAGGGAGAGTCACGCTGGGCGGGGGTTGGTGCACTACTGGGTGATGGAGGACGTCGGAGCTGCTGGCGTACGAGGACCCCAGGGAGATGACCTGTGGAGATAGCGGTGGTTGCGCCGGTGGCCTTGGGGCTGTGTGGTGGGGCGGCGCGTGTCGGCTACCTGTGGATCCGTGCCCGGGCTGCGGTACGGCTGGCGGAGATAGACGAGGAGGCACTCAGTACCCAGCTGCAGGTACTGCCGCCGGGGAGCCGGATCTCCAGGCGCCGGCCTGGGCAGAGCGAGACCGTGGTCCAGATCGGTGGCCTGACCGGCAGTCAGGGGGGGCCTCGGTGGATAACGACACGCGGCCTCCTGCTGAGACGGCCACACCCCTCGTGTTTGCCCCGGCACGGCAGACGGCGGCAGCGGCCGCCGCTCCGGCCACGCTGTACCCGCCTGCGGGCACCAGATCGAGGGCGGCTTTCGCGCACTGCTATCAGCAGCAGCTGACGCCGGTCATCCGTTTCATCATGCGCAACGGCGCGAGCCCGCCCTTAGAGGTCCTAACAAAGGCGTTGGACGTGGCGGTGGGTGATGAGGCAGGTGGCGAGGCCGAGGAAGGCTTCGTGGATGTCGTCGCGTCGTTCCCAGCGGATCCGCAGGCGGCGGAAGCCGTGCAGCCAGGCGATCGTGCGCTCGACCACGTAACGGAAGATGCCGAGGCCGGAGCCGTGTTCCGTGCCTCGTTCGGCGATCACCGGGCGGATGCCACGCTGCCAGAGCAGGCGCCGGTACTTGTCGTGGTCGTAGCCGCGGTCGGCGAGGAGCGCGTCGGGCCTGCGTCTGGGCCGGCCGACGGTGCCGGCCACGGCCGGGATCTTGTCGATCAGGGGCAGGAGTTGGGTGACGTCGTTGCGGTTGCCGCCGGTCAGCGACACTGCGAGCGGGATGCCCTGACCGTCGGTGAGGACATGGTGCTTGCTGCCCGGCCGTGCGCGGTCGACAGGGCTGGGCCCGCTTTTGGGCCCCGCCGAGCGGCCCGCACGTGGGAGGAGTCGATCACCGCCCGCGACCAGTCCAGCTTCTTCGCGGCCCGCAGCTTCGTCAGCAGCACCAGGTGCAGTTCGTCCCAGACCCCGGCCTCGTTCCACGCGGCCAGGCGCCGCCAGCAGGTCATGCCCGAGCCGAAGCCCAGCTCCTGCGGCAGGTACTCCCACTGGATGCCCGTGTGCAGCACAAACAGGATCCCGCACAGCGCCTGACGGTCCGGGACCCGTGGCCGACCCTCGACCAGCTTCGGACCCGGCTCAGGCAGCAACGGCTCGATGAGCGACCACAGTTCATCCGACACGATCCACGGCCGCGACTGATGTCTCCCCATAACCAGACCAACGACCACCCAAACCGAAAGTCACATGATCAACAGCTTCTGTGAGGACCTCTAAGCCGCCGACATCGCGCAGTCCACCTTCGTCCTGGCCTACGAAGCCTGGGATGCCATCGAACACGCACCCGGATGGCTACGCCGGGTCGCCTACCGCCAACTGCTCAAGGTGCGCCGGGCCAAGGAGCACCCCTGTGCCGTGCTTCCGGATCTGCCGGGCGGCGGATGCCCGATGGCTGCGGTGGAACTCGGCGGGCAGGAAGCCCGCGTGTATGAGGCCTTGAGCTGGTTGCCGTGGCGGTCGGGCGCCGTGTTCCGTTGCCGGTGTGGGGCCCGTTGCCTGGCCCCCTGTCCCGGAGGTGCACACCTACCTCGGAGGCCCCCGGCCGCGTGATGAGCTTGAGCGCGAGATACCCGGTGCGCCCGAGCAGTGACCCGGGAGTTTCGTCGTTGATCTCGACGGGGCGATGATCGGTCAGATCCTGCTCAGGAGAGCACCGGAACACCATCGCCCGGCTGCTGCGGGGAAGGCCGATCTCGGCTACCTGTTCCTGCCGCGAGCGTGGGGGTTCGGATACGCCGAAGCGTGTGCGGCGCGGGGCGCAAGGACCGCAATACGGCAGTTGAAGCGCTCTATCTGGCGAAGTGCGTGGTGTTCGTCCCGGACTGACAAGCTCTGCGTGCGTCGAAATGCGGCGGTCTGTCCGCGGCGAGCTGGTGACCGAGCTGTGGCCGTCCAGCCGCTCGCCGCCCGCGAGGCGCGGCGCTTGCCATGCAACATCGGGCAGCTCACTCGCGTGGGCCGTCCTGCAGGTGACAAAGGTTTCCCGCGGAGAACCCGGGGCGGAACCGGAATGGGAAGCGCAGGACAAGCCAGGCATCGGTGCGCTAGCTCGATGGCGCGATCGGCAGGCTGCCAGTGATGCTCGGTCCGACGCCCCTGTCTGTTACGTGAAGAGGCCGACGGAGTGCAATAGCCGTTGCCACCCACGGTCGGAGACGCGCGCGAAGGGACACCGACCTACGCTGAAGGTCCCGCAGGAGGTCCGTGTGCCGCCCTTCGCTCTGCCCGCCTCGCTCGCTCTGGCTCGCGCAGTCGATGCCGTACCAGAGGCGCCGGGCGTGATGCTGGAGCCGAAGTTATGGATGGGCTTTCGTTCTGTCCGTTGTCCATCGCGGGCATGGGTCAGGGCCCTCCGGTGTGAAGGGCCCTGGACCAGTGGCGGCGTCGGTTCTGCCAGCCGCACCCCGATGGGGTAGCGAACGCGTCCTCCAAGCTTTCGATGCTGCCCTGCGCGGCGATGCGCAGGGCGCCGTGTCCGGGATCACCCGCGCCGCGAGCGCCGCCCGTCGCCGCCTCAAGCTCTTCTCTCAGCTGCTGGTTCTCCAAGGTGATCCGCTGGATGTGGCAGGCGGCGAGTGTCGTCACCAGGCACATAGGTCAGGACCAGAGGGACTTCGGTGGCCTGACACGCCGCGTCTTGCCTCCGCACTCGCCGGCGATGACTTCTTTTCAGGTCACGCGCTGTCGGCGGGCAGCGTCGGGTAGTCGGTGTAGCCGCGGTGGTCGCCGCCGTAGAAGGTGGCCGCGTCGGGGGTGATGTAGGGGCCGCCGGCTGCGAGGCGGGCGGGCAGGTCGGGGTTGGCCAGGAACAGTGCGCCGAAGGCGATGATGTCCGCGGTGCCGTCCACGATGTGGGCGAGAGCGCCGGGGCCGGTGGTCTCGGGGTGGGTGAAGGGGTTGAGGATCAACGCCGTCGGCCAGTCCTTGCGCAGCCGGGCGGTCAGGTCGCGGTCCGGGCTCTCGACCAGGTGCAGGTAGGCGAGATCCAGCCGGCCGAGAGCGGCGATCAGGGTGGTGTAGGTCTCCAGCACGTCTGCCGGGTCGGTCTCGGCGATGTCGTTGTAGGGGTTGCCGGGAGAGATGCGGAAGCCGGTCCGGTGGCCGCCTATCGCCTCCGCGACGGCCGTGGCGACCTCGATACCGAAGCGGACCCGGTCCGCGGCGCCACCTCCCCAGCTGTCGGTGCGCAGATTGGTGTTGGGGGCGAGGAACTGGTGGATCAGGTAGCCGTTCGCCCCGTGGATCTCCACGCCGTCGAAACCGGCGGCGATCGCGTTGCGCGCGGCGTCGACGTAGTCGGCGATCGTCCGGGTGATGTCGTCCTGATCCAGTTCCTTCGGCGTGACGTAGTCCTGAGGGCCTTGGTAGGTGAATACCTGGCCCGCCGCCGCGACGGGGGAAGGGGCGACGGGGATGAGTTGGTCGGGCAGCAGGCTGGGGTGGCTGATCCGGCCGGTGTGCATCAGCTGCGCGAAGATCGTGCCTCCCTGGGCGTGGACGGCGTCGGTCACCTTCCGCCAGGCGTCGACCTGCTGGGCGGAGTGCAGGCCGGGGGTGTTGGTGTAGCCCTGGCCGCCGGCCGACGGCTGGATGCCCTCGGTGATGATCAGGCCGGCGCTCGCGCGCTGGGCGTAATAGGTGGCCATCAGCTCCGTCGCCGTGGCTGCGGGAGCGTCGGCGCGGCTGCGGGTCATCGGTGCCATAGCAATGCGGTTGGCGAGCGTCTTGCCGCCCAGGTCGATCGGGTCGAACGCGGTAGGCATAGCAGCTTCCTTCGAAGAATGGGTCGGGTGAAAGAGGCAGGCGTCGGCATGGGCCTGGCGGGGTGTCGGGGAACTGGTGATCGGCGAAGCAGAGATCTCAGTGATCCTCATGCCGCTGGTCAGAGGCACTTTCTGCTTGTCGATCACCAATTGGGCAGCCTGCTCTACGCAGGCGCGGGCTTAGCTGAGCGGGACGTCCGCGACGGCCTTGAGGTGGCTGAACGTCTCGAGGGTGTACCGGCCGTGGTAGCGGCCCATGCCGCTTTCGCCGACGCCGCCGAAAGGCAGGCCGGGCATGAGCAGTTGCATCACCGGCTGGCCCCAGGCGACGCCGCCCGAGGACGTCTCGTTCACAAGGCGCGACTTGGTGGCCTCGGACTCGGTGAAGGCGTAGAGCGCGAGGGGCTTGTCGCGTTCGTTGATGAAGGCGATGGCGGCATCGAGGTCTTCGACTTCCACGACGGGGAGGATCGGTCCGAAGATCTCCTCCTGCATGACCGGTGACGCGGGGTCGACATCGGTGAGTACGGTCGGTGCGATGAACAGGTCGTCACGGTCGTGCTGGCCTCCCACCGCCACCTGGCCGGAGTCCAGCAGACGCGTGAGCCGGTCGAAGTGCCGCTCGTTGATGATCCGGCCGAAGCCGGCCGAAGTCTGCGGAGTGGTCCCGAACTGGGCTTCGACCGCCGCGCGGAGGGCGGGGACCAGTGCGGCGGCGGTGGCAGGATCGGCCAGGACATAGTCGGGGGCTATGCACTGCTGGCCTGCGTTGCCGAACTTGGCGCCGACCAGCCGCTTCGCGGTCTCGTCCGCGTCGGCGTCGGGGGCCACGAAGACCGGTGACTTGCCTCCGAGTTCGAGGGTGACGGGGGTGAGGTGCTTGGCGGCTGCGGCCATGACGATCCGGCCGACCGCGCCGTTACCGGTGTAGAAGATGTGGTCGAAACGCTGCGCCAGGAGGGCCGTGGTCTCCTCGGCACCTCCTTCGACGACGGTGAGCACGTCGACGTCGAAGTACTGTCGCAGGAGGCGTGAAGCGACCGCCGAGGTGTGCACCGAGATCTCGCTCGGCTTGGCCACCACGGTGTTCCCGGCGGCCAGGGCGCCGATGATGGGGTCGATGAGAAGGTGCAGCGGGAAATTCCACGGAGCGATCACCAGGACGACCCCGAGCGGGTCGTACGTGGTGTATGCCGTGGTCGTGGGACCGAAGTGGGCAGGAACCTCCACCGGGCGGGGCTCAAGCCAGCTCTCGAGACTCGCCAGTGCCTCGTCGATGTCGGCGACGGTGAAGTCGATCTCCTGCGTCTTCGCCTCGGCGGCGTTCTTCCTCAGATCCGCCCAGAGCGCATCGAGCAGCTCCTGCTCGTTCTCCACCAGCAGGGCCCGCAGCCGCCGCAGCTGGTCGACGCGCCAGTCCAATGGGCGGGTGACACCGGTGTTGAACGTCGCACGAAGGCGGCCCACCACCTCCGCAGCCGTCTCGCTCTGGTGCGCCCTCGACTCGATCCCCTGTGTTGCGCTCATGGGATGTACTCCGTTCTTGATCCAGGCCACGCCCCGGCCGTCTTCCAGCCGGGCACAGTGGCCAGCGTGCTGGACGATCCGGCATCCACCCAGGTCACGGCTTTGCGTACGTGCGCGGTGCCTACCACTGGTTGGGTCAGGAAGGTGTGCGTCCGACCGTGGATACTCGAGGCATGGACGAATACCCCGAACCGGTGCACGAGCCCGCCGCCGGCGCTCTGGACCCGCGTGCCGAGCTCAGTGAGTTCCTCCGCACCCGGCGGGCCAGGCTGAAGCCGGAGGACGTGGGGCTGCCGGACTACGGGCGGTACCGGCGGGTGCCGGGGCTGCGGCGCGAGGAGCTGGCGCAGCTGGCCGGGGTGTCGGTGGCGTACTACACGCGGCTGGAGCAGGGCAACGGGCGGCACGTGTCGGCGGAGGTCCTCGACGCCATCGCCCGCGCGCTCCGGCTGAGCGACGCCGAGCACGCCCACCTCACACACCTGGCGAAGCCGAAACAGAAGAAGAAGCCGGCCGGCCGCGCCCAGCAGGTGCGGGACCCCCTGCGGACGCTGCTGGACACCATGGACGGTGTTCCGGCGATCCTCGTGGGGCGGCGCTCGGACATCCTCGCCTGGAACCGGATGGCCGCAGCGGTCTTCGGCGACTGGGCCGAGCTGCCGGCGAGGGAGCAGAACTGGGCGCGGCTGGTGTTCCTGAGGCCCGAGTACCGCGACCTGTTCGTGGACTGGGAGCACAAAGCCAGCGACGTCGTCTCTCAGCTGCGCATGGACGCCGGCTCCCATCCCAACGACCCCCGGCTGTCCGCGCTGGTGGGCGAACTCTCCGTGAAGAGCGAGGAGTTCCGGCGGCTGTGGGCCACCCACGACGTCAAGGAGAAGTGCCACGGTATCCAGCGCCTGCACCACCCGCTCGTCGGCGAACTCGACCTCCGCCTCGAGTCGTTCCACCAGGCCGACGCCCACGAGCAGATGCTGGTGACCTACCACGCCGAACCGAACTCACCGTCCGCGGAGGCTCTGCGACTGCTGGCCAGCTGGGGCGCGGATGCGACCCGGGCGGGAACGAGCACGGCGTCGGCACGCACTCCTTGATGAACTCCCCTTGATCATCGTTAGTCGGCTGTGCGCCACGCCCAGCGTCCTTTCGCACGCCAGAGGCCTCCGGGGGGTCGGATTCAGGACGGTCCGGGTGGCGCGGGCGTGCTGCGGTTGGGCAGTGGAAGAACGGTGCCGCCGCTGCGCAGGGCGTCGTTTTCGAGGGCCAGCTGGCGGATGGTCTCCTCGTACAGAGCGAGAGTGCGGCACAGGTCGGCGTTCTCCTTCCGTAGCCGGCTCAGGTTGGCATCCGTGAAGGCGCCGCTCGCCGCCCAGGTCGCCGTGCACTTCGCCGCCAGCGGCCCGCCGCGAAGCGCACGCACCGGAGCGGGGGAGGCATACACCACCACCGCTCCTGAATGGTGGTTGAGGTCCTGGCCGGGACGACCGGCACGCCGTCGTCAAGGTCACCCGGCTGCGCAGTACCTGAATCGAATGAGCGTTGAACGGTGGCTGCCGGTTGCCAGACACTGGCGGGTGGTTTCGCGGCCGAACGCCGCCGCGTGCTCCGGGCATTGGCCTACCGTGCGGCGCCATGGACATCGAGCTGACTGACGATGAGCACCTGCGAGCCCTGGCAGCGCTGGTGGCCGTCGTCGGAAACAACGACGATGCCCTGGCGGCCCTGGCGAGCGCCCGCTGCCGGCACTGCTGGCCGCAGCATGGTGACCACCATCAGCGGTGCGGTGAACAGTTCGGTGCCGTCCCCCAGACCCAGCGGGTCGTCGGCCATGGCAACGCCCTCGGGCGGCTGATGCCCGGCGTCGGGTACGTCGGACAAGTCGAACGCAGGGGACGCTTCGTTGAACGTCAGGCCGGTGACAGCCAATTCCGCCCGGATCTTGCGCTTACGCGCGCGGTCTTTCGCCATGCCCTATCCACACGGCGGCGCGTCCCACGCCAGCGTCGCACCAGATCGGGGAGACGAGATACCGCACGCGATTCCGTGAACCTTGCCCGGGCTTCGAGGCTCGGGCGTGGGCCGCGCCTCCTTCGGACTCCGGCGTACGTGCACGCCGCGCCGTCACTCTATCGGCCGCGCGCTCGACACGGGCCTCTACACCGATGCGGCCCCCTCCTCGCCACCGGAATCAAATCACCGCCGCCGCGGCGCCTGCCGCGGCTGGGCTGGAACCTGGGCCTCGTCTCCGGCACCGCGATTATCACCGATGCCGTGCCGCTGGCCACCCGCGCCAAGAACCAGGGCACGGCTGGCGTCTCCATCGCCATCGCCGGCGCCACCGGGGGCTTCAGCTCCGGCCAAGTGTCGTCTCCGCCTCCGGCTACCCCGTCCTCGCCCTCACCGGCGGCATCCGCTCGCCGTCCTCTCCGCGATCGCCACCAGCGCGAGCAGCCGGTGACCCGGTCGGCCCCGTCGGGGGAAACCAGCCGCCCTCACCGTCGACGGCACCGGGCACCGTCGTCCACGTCTTCGCCAGAACCTCATCCGCCCGATGCTGAACTCGAGCAACAAAGAAGCCGCAGGTCAGCTGTCTGACTGCGGTTTCGCTCGGAGGTGCCTTCGGGATTGCTCGGTATCGGTACCTCGTGCTGCGCCGTCCAAAGGCGTCCGGTCCGGCCCGTTGTGGCGGCAGTGCGGCTCTACCTGGGGCCCGCATCCTGCGCTTCGCCGTACCGACCGGCTGAACTGCACGGACGCAACTCAGCGCGTTCACTGTTGCGGACGCCTCTGGATGCTTGCCCGCGAGCCTCCAGCAGCGCGGAATGCTCTGTCCGGCCCGGGGACGGTTCGGCAGCCTTCGAGTAGCTTGCCAGGGCATGGCTGAGGAGAATTCCCGTACGCCGCGCGAGGAGACGACGCTGGAGCGGGCCGATCGTAACTTCGGCGAGCTGCTCCAGGAGTTGAGGATCATCCAGACCGGGGTCCAGATCCTGTTCGCGTTCCTGCTGACGCTGGCCTTCACCGCCCGCTTCTCCACGCTCGACACGGCGCAGCGCACCATGTACATCACGACGCTGCTGCTCGCGGTGCTCGCAGCGGCCCTGTTCACCACTCCGGCCGCGCTGCACCGCACGCTGTTCCAGCGCGGGGCCAAGCCTGAGATCGTCATGATCTCCTCACGGCTGGCGGGGGCGGGGATGAGCGTCCTGACGCTGACCCTCACCGGTTCCGTGCTGCTCGTCGTCGACGTGGTACTCGGCCGGGTCGAGGGTGTGATCGCGGGGAGTGCGACGCTGCTGGTGTGCGGCGGTCTGTGGGTGATGTTGCCGCAGCTCGTCAGGCGGCACGCCGCACGGTTTGAGGCCCGGGCCGTCTCGGAGCCGCCGGATGGATCGGGCTGAGTGCTTCCGTCAGCCCACAGCCGCCGCGGTTGGCCGGTGTGGTTCACCTACCGGCTGACTGCGGTGTTTCCTGCGGGGAGGTCGGTGTCACCGGCCGGTGGGCGCCGCCATGTGCAGCAGTCGTTCGGTGAGTTCCCGGTACTGCCTGAGCGCGATGCGTAGTTCCTCGGTCTGCGCTTCGGTGTCCTGGCCCTGCCAGCCTGATCGCAGGACGCGTCGTTGCTCTGTGAGGGTGTTTGTGAAGTGGGTGGTGACTTCGTCGAAGACGCTGTCGGCTTCTTCCACGGCCTGGCGTGGGCTGTCGATGAAGGTGTTGAGGGCCTGTTGGAGGCGCAGGGTGAGCTTGTCCCGTTCGCCCTGGGGGAGCAGCTCTGCGACCGGCTTGCGGTCGGGGCTGGGGCGGTCGGCATTGGGGTGGTCGGCGTTGGCGGCGGGGGTGGTGGGTTCACGCGGTTCGTGATCGGGTTTGGTGACAGGTGTCTGCGGGGCCCGCTGGCTCTGCGGCGTCTGCGGGGTGCGCTGCGCCGAGGGATCCGGGCTTCCGGGCTGCGGCTGCGGTGCGTGTTCGGCGTTCTGCGACATCAGGTGTTGTTTCCCTTCGCGTGGCGTCGGTTCAGTGCCCATGGCGCGTGGCCGTTGCCGTCGCGGGACTTGGGAGGATCGGAGGACTGCGGGCTGCCCCGGTCGGGAGCGGGGTCGGCCGGTTGTTCGGCGACCAGTGCCTCGAAGAGGCTTCGGGCTTCGACCATGGCCTCCCGCATTTCCTCGGTGCCGCTCTGTCCGCGGGCGGCCGTGTGCATGCTGCGGTAGCCGTTGACATGGGCGGCGTGGTGGACGGAGAGGGCGGCGAACTGCTCCTCGAACTGCTCGCCGTCGGGGAAGCCGCGGTCCCTGGCCAGGCCGGCAAGGAGGGCGTCCGCCTCGGTGACGGCCTTCTGTGGTGATTCGACGAACTGTTCCTGGACGTCGGCCCACTGAGCCCTGTATCCGCAGCGGGCCGGCCTGCTCCACCGGCTCCGCGGCCCCCAGGTCCGCGCCACGCCCCGGTCCGCTCAACGGAACCGGCCGTGACACGGCCGGTTCCCCGGCACCACGCTGCCTACCGGCAATTCATCGCACATCAGTTCATAAATCATCAGGACTCGCACGACACGACTTCAGAAACACACGGGGGGTGTGTGCATGCAGATCGTGGACAACGTCGGCTTCGCCGAGCTTGTGGGCCGTGACCTGGAACGTCGCGTACTGGAAGAGGCGCTGGAGGAGGCCCGTCACGGGCGCGGCCACACGGTTCTCATCACCGGCGAGGACGGCATCGGGAAGTCCCGACTGGCCCTGGAAGCGGCCCGGTCCGGGCGCCACCACGGCATGCGGGTGCTGGAGGGGCGGGCGAGCCCGGTCGGCCCGACGGTGGCGCTGCGGCCCCTGGCCGAAGCGCTGGCGTGTCTCTTCCGCGACGGACAGGGGCCCGACGGGAAGGTCCTCGGCTCCTACCGCGCCGTCCTGGGCGGCCTCGTACCCGAGTACGGGCCCGCCTCCGAGCGTGAGCTCCCGCCCGCCGCCGATGGGCCCGACGAGGCCGAGCCGGACGCGTCCCCGGTCCTGCTGGCCGAGTCCGTCCTGCGTCTGGTCGCGGCCGCCGGGGAGGGCCGGGGCAGCCTGCTCGTGCTCGAAGACCTCCACGACGCCGATGTCGGCACGCTGGCAGTGGTGGAGTACCTGGCGGACAACCTCTCCCGCCAGGGCATCGTGCTCCTCGTCACGTTCCGTTCCGGTCCGGGCGCCCCCTGGGACCTGGTCCGCGCCCTGACCCGGCGGCGCAGTGGCACGCTCCTGGCGCTGCGCCGGCTCAACCGCGCCGACGTGGAACGGCTCGCCGCTGCCCATCCGGACACGGGCGTCACGGCCCTGCCCGCCGAAGCTCTCGACCAGCTGTACCGCGACAGCGGCGGCAACCCTTTCATCGCCGAGGAGCTGCTGCGCCTCCTGGTCGCCACCGGCCACCCGGCGAACGGTCCCCGGGGGCATCGGCCGGTACCGGGTGCCGGTCCCGGGATCCCGCTCGCCGTCGAGCACAGCATCGTCCAGCGCGTCGGCCGACTCGGGCCCCAAGCGCACCGGCTGCTGTCGGCCGCGGGTGTGATCGGCGAGCGGTTCCCCGTCTCGGTGCTCCGGCACGCTCTCCGTATGACGGAGACCGAGATATTCGGGTATCTGCGATCGGCCGTCGCGGCCGACCTGCTCACCGCCGACGGACCGACCTCCGACTGGTACGCGTTCCGTGGCCCGATGACCGTCGCGGCCCTGCTGAGCCGGCTCACCCCGGCGGACCGGGCCGCCCTGGCCGGGCAGGCCGCCGAGGCGGTGGGTGAACTGCAACCCGGACTGCCGGGCGAGTGGTGCCTGTTCGGCGCCGCCCTCAAACGCTCCGCCGACGACCGGCCGGGCGCCGCGCGGTTGTTCGCCGAGGCAGGTCGGCGGGCGCTCACGGCGGGCCGTGCCGAAGCCGCGGTCGGCCCGCTGACCCAGGCATGGGAACTCCTGGACGGCTGTGACGACACCCGGTTGAGGGCCGACGTCCTGGCCGAGCTGATGTCGGCGCTGGCGGCGAGCGGCCGGACCGAGCGCGGCCTTGGGCTCGCCGCCGCCCTGGACGAGCTGGGCGGCCCCGCCGTGGACGCGGAACGCGTGGCGACCCTGCACACCCGGCTGGCCTGGCTGTACCACGCCGACGGGCAGCGGGCCGAGGGGCTGGCCCATGTCGAGGCCGCGCTCACCGTGTTGGGCCCGGACGCGGAGGACCGGCAGACCGCTCAGGTCGAGTCCGTATGGGCACGGCTGATCGTGGACTCACCGGAGCGGGCGAAGCAGCTCGCCACCCAGGCCGTAGGCAAGGCCGAGAGGGCGGGCCTGCCGGCGCTCGCCTGCCTGGCATGGCAGGTACGCGGTCTCGTCGCCCAACAGCGGGGCTCGCGCGAAGCGGCCCTCTGCTTCGACCGCATGCAGGCCGTGGCTGACGGACACGACCTGCCCCTGTGGCGGATGCGCGCGATGTTCCACCGCGCAGGTCAGCAGTGGCTGGTCTCCGGAGACCGGGCCGCACTCGTACGGGTACGTCGCCACGCCGGGCACTTGGGCGCGACGGCGCTGTGTACCGGCGTAGACCTGCTGCTGTCCCTGGACCACGTTCTGCGCGGCGAGTACACGATGGCCGACACCCTGACCGAGGCCGAGGAGGGGAGCGCCCTTCTCTCCGGCGGCGACGCGCGGTTCCTGTCGGCGGTCCGCGCCATCAGCGCCGCCCACCAGGGACGGCGCAACGCGCGGGAACTCGTGCCGGTCGGGGGAGCGGCCGTCGGGGGAGCGGCCGAGCCGTCACCGTGGACGCCGCTCGCCCGGGGGCTGGGCGAGGCGGTGTGCGCGCTGTTGGCGGAGGACCGTGACCGGGCGCGCCTCGACCTGGCCGATGCGGCGGCCGAGGAGGTCGCACTGCCGGCGCCCTATCCGCTGGCCGGACAGTACGGGCTGGCCCTGCTGCTGGATGTGCTGGCGGAAGACGCCGACTGGCCGCGCTACCACGAAGTGGCCGCCGCCGAGGCGAGTCAACTGCGGTGGAACCAGCACTTCTTGCTGCTGGCGAAGGCCGTCCTGCTGGGCCGTGACGGGCGGGGCGCGGAGGCTGCCGCGGCCAGGGAGGAGGCCGCGGCGCTCGGGGAGCCGTATGCGATGGCCGTACATCTCGGTCTGCGGCTGGTCGCCGAGGCCGCCTGTGCCGACCACTGGGGCGAACCGGTGCGGTGGCTGCGCAGGGCCGAGGAGTACTTCCACCAGACGGGGTTTCCGGTGGTCGCGCGGGTCTGCCGCACACTGCTGCGGCGCACCGGTGTGGTGGTGCCGCATCGCGTGGCCGCGGGCCGGGTGCCGCAGCGGCTCCGGCTTCTCGGCGTGACGGAACGGGAGTACGAGGTACTCCTCCTGATGACGGACCGGCCGGACAACCGCAGTCTGGCCGCCCGGCTGTTCATCTCCCCGCGCACGGTCGAGAAGCACGTCGCGAGCCTGATCATCAAGACCGACCAGCCCAACCGGGCGGCGCTCAACGCGTACGCGGCCCAAATGCACCGGGACGACCGGATAGACCAGGGCGAGCGGTAGGCGCCGGGTCGAGTGGCAGAGGCCGGGTCGGGCGGTAGGCGCCGTGGGCGGCCCTGAGAGCCGAAGGGCCGCCCACGGCAGTCTCAGTCGCCCGACGACAGGTTCTTCTCCAGCCACGTGACGACGGTCTCCACCACTTCCTCGGGCGGCGGCATCGTGATTCCCTGCGCGTTCTCGCGCCGCCAGAGCTCGTAGACCACCTGCTCCTGTGGATCGACCACGGTGTGGCCGTCGGCGCGCAGCGTGGCGACGTGGCGCCTGGTGGGCTCCTTGACCCACATGGAGCGGTTCATGTTCGGGAAGAAGATCGCCGGCCGGTCCGCGGCCAGCAGGACCGTCTGCGCCGGAGTGGCGGCCAGGCCCAGTGCGGCGGAGGCGAGCGTATTGGCGGTGGCGGGAAGTACGACGACCGCCGCGGACCGCTTCGCGAACTCGGTGGGATTGAGTGCCGGGTCGTCGCTGGTGTAGGCCTCGTCGGCGTGCCAGGCGGCGACCTGTGGCTGGATGAACCGCGTGGCGCTGCCGGTGAGCAGCACCCGCAGGTCCAGGTCGATCTCCTGGCGCAACCACATGAGGTAGACGGGGAGTTGACTCGCCGCGCTGGATCCGCAGGCGATCACTGACAGGGCGTCATCTCGCATGCGCTCACCCTGCCCCCGTCGGGTCCCGTCCGCATGGGGGTCGCGCCCCCAGATGTGGTCGCCGCCCGCCGCAGGAATATGGGGGCATTCCCCCCATGTCGTACGACGGCGCCGCTGGCAGTGTCGTTGTCGTTCACCGGGCCGCGCTTCGGGCGGCCTCTGCGTGACAGCAGCGATCAGCACAGGGAGGTGAATCACATGAAGAAGATCTCGGTCCGCAAGCCCGGTTCCATCAAGCTCACGTCTTCGGCAGCGCTCTACAGCCCCAGCGAGTGCTGACGTAGCCGGTCCGTACCCGACTCGCCGTGGGTCGTCGGGTGGGGTACGGACCGCATCACTTGCAGACGCCGTTCGAGCTGGCGAGGAGGCCAGGGTCACTCATGACAGCCGTCGAATTCCACCCGCTGACGTTCGTCGACGAACCTGACGGCGTCGTGGTGGGCCGCTCCGACACACAGTCCTACGCCGTGCTGCCCGACGACGGCGCGGCCCTGCTGCGCCGGCTCGCCTCCGGTATGACCCTGGAGGAAGCCGCCCAGTGGTACCACACGGAGTTCGGCGAGTCCGTCGACATGACCGACTTCCTCGACACCCTGCGCGAGCTGGGCTTCGTCAGGGAGGGCACGGACGACCCCGCCCGGCTGCCGCCCCTGCGGCTGCGGCGGCTGGGCGCATGGGCCTTCTCGCCGGCGGCCTGGGCCGGATACGCGGCCCTGGTGACCGCATGCCTCGTCATGCTGGTGACGCATCCCGGGGTCAGGCCCCACACGGACAACGTGTTCTTCAGCCCCTCGCTCGTCGTCGTGCAGGTGTCGCTCGCGCTGGCCCAGGTGCCGGCCGTGAGCTGGCACGAGTTCTTCCATGTGCTGGCCGGGCGGCGGCTCGGAGTGCCGACCCGGTTGTCGATGAGCCGGCGGCTGTACTTCCTGGTGGTGGAGACCGACCTCGACGGGCTGTACGGCGTTCCGAGGAGGAAGCGGTACGTACCGTTCCTCGCCGGGATGCTGGCCGACGTGCTGTTGTTCAGCGCGCTGACCCTGCTGGCGGGGTCGGGTCCGCCGTGGGCGGCCGGGCCGGCGCTGGCCGTCGCCTACACGATCCTGTTCCGCCTGGTCTGGCAGTTCTACCTCTTTTTGCGCACCGACCTGTACTACGTGTTCACGACCCTGCTCGGCTGCTCAGCCCTGCACGACGCGACGTCCGCCTACCTGCGCACGAAGCTGAGCCGGCTGCCGGGCGTACGGCCACCCGACCTCGACGAGTCGGCGTGGTCGCCGAGGGACAGGCTCATGGCTCCCTGGTTCGCGTTGGTGACGGTCTGCGGCGTCGGCTTCCTGTTGGCGACCGCCGCGCTGGCCGTCGTACCGCTGCTGTGGGGCTTCGCCACCCGGCTCGGACCACAGCTGGCACACGGCACGGCCGGCGGAGCCGGATTCTGGGACGCCATCGTGTCGCTCGCCCTGTTCTTCACCGATTTCGCCCTCCTCGTCGTGGTCTCGCGCCACGAGGCGGCACGCAGGGGCACACACTCGCGATCGAAGGAGACCACCCCATGAACACCCGACTGTGGCGCTCCGGGCCCGACGCAACGGCTTCGGAGCCGGCCGACGTGACGGTCAGCTGCCATCGGCGGCTCCGCGGCCCGTACACGGGGACCGGCAGCCTGATGAGGGCGCTGGTGCCCCCGGTGTACGAACGCCGACCGGACCTGGTGCGCGAGCACGCCATCGAGATCCTCTCCGTGGCACCGGAGCTGAAGGAGCACATCGGGGCCGCGCGGGAGACCCTGACGTCGTTGGCGGCGCCCGAGGAGCAGACACGTATCTATGCGCCGGTCCGCACGCGCCGGCTGGCCCACGGTCTGGTCGAGTTCCTGGACGCCCACGTCGCGCTGAGCGGTCTCGGCGCGCTGCGGCTGGCGTTCGTGGACGTCGACGAGGCCGACCACACAGACCAGGAGTTCCTGGCGATCCTGCTACGGCGCACCCAGGGAAGCCCGATCGCCGTCACCGTCGGCACCCGGGGCGCGGACCTCACGGACGAACTCGCATCCGCGCTCAGCCGGTACGCCCGTCCCGCCGACCTACTCGCCGAGGGCTTCGCCGAGAGTACCGTCCGCGATCAGGACCAGTTGCTCCGCGCATACATCGACTCGGACGGCACGTCCGACAACCCGCACGAGCAGGACGCCTACCGCGCCGCCGACCCCGACGTCCGGGCCGGACTCCACGACGAACGGGCCGCGGAGCTGGTACGCCACGGCGACTGGAGCCTGTGTCTCGGAGCGGTCCCCTACCACCTCGAACACGGTCGCGACCCGGCCGAGGCGGGGGGCGAGGCCTTCCTCAAGTCCGTGTTCTACTGCGCCCGCATGGGGTTCTGGCACGCGATACTCGACCAGGCCCCGCGGGCGAGGGCGGCGGTCGGCCCCGAACGGGCGGAAACCTACTGGCATTTCACCGGCAAGATGTCCACGGCACTCGCCCTCCTGGGTCGCAGCACGGAGGCCGAACACTTCTACCTGGAGGTGCGCGGCCGATTCACCCTTCCGCTGGCCCAGACCTTCACCGGCTACGCCCTGGCCATGCTCTACACCCGCCTTCACCCGCCGGAGCGGCGGGACCACCACCTTGCGAAGGCCTACGTCAACAACTCGGTCACCCTGGCGACCATGCTGCCCGACCCCGAGCTGCGGACCTTCCACACGGTCTTCCAGCGGAACGGGCTCGCCTTGGTCGAGATGCACCTGGGCAACCTCGCCGAGTCCTTCCGCCTGGTGGACGAGGGGCTGCAGCAGCTGGAACGGGAACTCCCGGCCCACCGGCACCAGGTTCACCGGTCGGCTCTGATCCACAACCGGGCCAGGGTCCTCGGAGCCCTGGGCCGGCTCCCCGAAGCCCTGGCCGACTTCACAGGGGTCATCGAGATCGACCCGAACTACCCCGACTACTACGTCGACCGTGCCGCCCTCCTGCAGAAGCTGGGCGACTCCTCCGCCGCCCTGGCGGACTACGACAAGGCGATCACGCTGGGCCCGCCGTTCTGGGAAATCCACTTCAACCGGGCCGACATGCGGTCCCTGCTCGGCGACACCGACGGCGCGATCGCCGACCTGGCGCGCGTCGTCGAACTCGAACCCGACCAGCTCGACGCCCGCGTCAACCTCATCGGCCTGCTCCTCGAAACCGGCGAGGCCGACGCGGTGGACCCCCTACTCCAGGAGGGCCTGCGACTCGCCCCCGGCGACGCTCGCCTGATCCTGGTACGCGGGCAGCTCGCCTGGGAGTCCGGCCGCACCGACCTGGCCCGGCGGGACTTCGACCAGGCGTTGGAGGCGGACCCGGAGTTGGTTCCGGCGCTGGCGAGCCGAGCCACGCTCGCCGTCGAATCCGGCGACTTCGACTCGGCGCTGAGCGACCTGACCCGTGCCGTCGAGACCGACCCCGACAACTCCGACCTGCTGTACAACCGCGGATACGTGTACCAGGCGGCGGAACGCTGGGCGGCCGCGGTCGCCGACTACACGCAGGCGCTGGCGCTCCCCGACGCCGACGTGGGCGAGCTGCTCCGGCAGCGGTCCCTGTGCCACCGGGAGCTGGGCGACCCGGCTGCGGAGCGCGCCGACCTGGACGCCGCTCGCACGGCGTCCGGCCAAGCTGTGCAGGCCGGTGCGGCATGACCGCCCTCCCGCTGCCACCCGACGTGGCCCCGGCCCCGGGGCCCCTCCAGGACGACTTCCACCGGTTCATGCGTGCGTGGGCCACGGGGATCGCCGTGGTCACCAGCCGACGGGCGCAGCGGCCCATGGGCTGCACGGTCACCGCGATCACCTCGGTGTCGCTGCGACCGGCCCTGCTGCTGGTTTCGCTGGCCCGGGACAGCCGCACCCTGGCGGCGATCCAGGAAGAGGGCGCGTTCGGCGTCAACGTGCTCTCCTCGGAACAGACCGGTCTCGCCGGCCACTTCGCCACCGCCCCCGGCGACCGGTTCGCGGAGGTGCCCCACCACCTCGTCGAAGGTGTGCCGCTCCTGAACGAGGCGCTGGCCACGGCCGTCTGCCAGGTCGAGCGCACCATCACCGTGGCCGACCACACACTGGTTCTGGGCCACCCCGGCCGATACGGCGGCATCCGCGCACTTGCGCCACTGATCCGCTTCGGCGGCAGCAACGTGCACCTCCCGAGGAACTGAGCTTGAGATTTATCCCGCAGGAGCCTTCGTGCTTGGCTCACATACTGATCTGATGAGTCCGATCTCCACGCACCATCGGTTCCGGGACCCGCGCAGCACGAGGTAAGACTTCCTCGGGTCTGTCCTCGTGCGCTGTCCCGGCTGCGAGAAGGTCGCACACGTCGGGACACCACCAGGCCCGGCCGGAGTACACGACCAGGGTCTTTTCGCTCCAAGGCGTCTCGTCTGCCGGAACTGCGGGACGGTGAAGGAATGGAGCCGTGGGCGTGTGACCTTGCCCAGGGACCGTGCCCCTGCCGGAAAAGTTATCCGTCCTGGTGGGAGTTGGTGTACGGGGGTCTCGAGGACGGACGCTCGGATGGGTGCTCTGGGTGGCTGGGGATCACCTGGGCATGATGGCCAGTCATGCTGTTGCGGCTGGCCTGCCTGGGCGTGACGAACGCGTTCGCGTTGCTGCGCCTGCTGCCGATGAGCGACCACGGAAGGGACGTGGAGATCCTGGCGCTGCGTCATTAGCTTATGGTGCTGGAACGCCAACTCGGTGAAGACAGGGTGTGGTTCACTCCGGGGATCGGGTGTTCTTGGCGGCGCTGCTGCACCGGCTCCCGCGCAACGTGCTGCGCCGGGCTTTGGCGCAGGCGGGCTCCTGGCCGGCGCCGAGGCGGTCGTAGCACATCGTGCACTTGAACGCCCGGCCGTCGGAGGGGCGTTGCTCGATGACGCCGTACGGGCAGGCGGGCACGCATTGACATGCTCCTCGCCTTGAAGGGCGAGGATTCTGGCCTTCTCTACCGGTTGCGGTGCCGCTACGCTGCACGGTTTCCGGTGGAGAATCCGTGGCTTCCTGTTTCTTCGCGCTGTGCCAGAACGGGTTCTGGTCTTACCGGCGCTCCGCAGGCTGATACCGCCAGTCCGGCGGCCTGTTGGACGTTGAGTGCGGCGTTGTGGTCCCGGTCGTGGACTGTGTGGCAAGCGGTACAGGTCCACTCCCGGACGCTGAGAGGTTTGGGCCCGTCCTTGACGCCGCAGGTCGAGCAGACCTGACTCGTCGGTGTGAACCGGCCGACCTTGACCAGGATCCGGCCGTACCGGACCGCCCTGTACTCCAGCATGTTCACGAACGAGGACCAGCCGGCGTCGTGCACGGACTTGGCCAGCCTGGTGCTCGCCAGTCCCGCCACCGACAGGTCCTCCACGGCAATCCCTTGGTTCTCGGAGATCAGCTTGGTGGAGAGCTGGTGGTGGAACTCGCGGCGGGCATCGGTGACCGGTTCGACACGGTGGACTTCCCCAAGGACGGGGACGGCTGCCGCTGGGACAGCACGCCGCATGACCCCGTGACCCGCGTCCGCTTTCAGGGTGTGGGGCACGTAAAGATGAACCAGCACCGTGCGGTGGCTGGCAAGGTCAAGACGGTCTCGGTCAAGCGTGAGGGCCGTAAGTGGTTCGTCGTGCTCACCGCCGAACAGCACCAGCCCGAGCCGCTTCCGGCGACCGGCAGCGTGGCCGGTATCGATCTGGGCATAGCCAGCTTCCTCGCCGATTCCAACGGTGGCTTCGTGGAGAGTCCGCGTCACGGCCGTCGCGCCGCCAAGAGGCTCGGAGCCGCGCAGCAGGAGCTGTCCCGGTTCCCGCGCCGCAAGGCCAAGGACCGCACCAGGAACCATCAGCGTGCCGTGGCGAAGGTCGCCGGGCTGCACGGCAAGGTGCGCCGCCAACGCCTCGACCACGCGCACAAGACGGCGCTCGATCTTGTGCGGGAACACGATTTCATCGCGCACGAAGACCTCAAGATCCGCAACATGACCAAGGCCCCCTCCCCGAAGCCCGACCCCGACCAGCCGGGAACCTTCCTGCCCAACGGGGCCGCGAGCAAGACCGGGCTGAACCGCTCAATCGCTGATGCCGGATGGGGGGGGTGTTCCTCGCGATCCTGAACGCCAAGGCTGAAAGCGCCGGACGGGAAGTGATGGCCGTGGACCCCCGCAACACCTCCCGGCGGTGCCCCGAATGCGGGCACACCGCCAAGGAGAACCGGCCCACACAGGAGAAGTTCCACTGTCAGCAGTGCGGCCACCAGGCGCACGTCGACACAGTGGGCGCTCTCAACGTCCTACGGGCCGGGCTGGTCCGTCGCGAAGCCCAACCAGCATAGCGAGAAGCCACCCCGTTTACGGGGTGGAGGAGTCACGCGCGTGTATGTCTCGGCCAGAGCTGGAACGGCCACGTTGGTGTGGCGGCTGGCGAGTTTCACGACCGTGAGGAACCGCGTTTTCCGGTCGACCAGTGTGGCGACCTGGCTGTTGTTCGAGCCGATCACCAGATCGCCTTCCAGGTGCCCGGGCTCGCTCCGGTCCTCCGCGGCCTGGGGGCGCTCCTCGATCGGCCGGGCATCTCACCTCGCTGGCTGCGGGAACAGTTCGATCAACTTCCACTGCGCGTCTGTGAGTTGCCCGCGTACCAAGCGTCCTACCGGATCCAGCTCCCGTACCTGAACAGAGCCCGAAGAGTGATCACAACATCACACAGGTCCTAGCGCGGCACGGCGGAGATCTCTTGTGCCATTGCACACAGTCTCACCGAAGCAGTTGTGAGGTCACTGGCTATGAGCCCACCTCATCCAGACGTAACTTACCCGACCGTAACTTCGCACCCAACCGATTCCGAAGGGGCTAGCCTTGCGAAAGGCAACAGCGAAACGGAAGAAGAAGCCGCTGGTGACGCTCGCGGTGGGATCCCTCGTGGCCGCGGGGCTCACGGTTCAGGCCTACACGGCAGGAGCATCCGAGCCGGTCGCTGGTTGCAACGCCGCGGACGACGCGATCTACACGCCGCCTGCCGTCGCCCCCGGCACGCCCGGCCAGGTCGTCTCCTGCCGCCCGACCAAGCTGCCGCACGTGCCGGGCAACATCCCTATGAACGCCTGGAAGGTGCAGTACAGCTCGACGAACAATGCCGGCGGGCCAGTGGCCGTCTCCGGTACGGTCGCGGTGCCGAAGGCCGAGTGGCGGGGGGCGGGGCCGCGTCCGATCGTGGCGTTCAACCCTGGCACGCTGGGCCTCGGCCCCCAGTGCGCCTTCTCCAAGCAACTGGCCGGCGAGTACCAGGACGCCTATGAGGGCGACAACATCTCCGCCGCCCTGAAGGCCGGTTACGCCGTCGCCGCCACAGACGGGGCCGGCTATCTGATCGGGCAGACCCATCCGTACGTCTCAGGCCAGGACGCCGGGCACGCACTCCTGGACATCGCCAGGGCCGCGCCCGCCGTACCCGGCGGCGGCCTGGACGGCAAGGCGCCGGTCGGCCTCTGGGGCTACTCGGAAGGAGGCGCGGCCAGCCTCTGGGCGGCGCAGCTGGCGACCTCGTACGCACCTGATGTCAACGTCGTGGCCGACGCCTCCGGAGGTGTCCCCGGTGATCTGAAGGTCGTCGCGGAGGCCCTGAACGGCGGTCCCTTCGCGGGCTTCCTCACGGACTCCCTCGTCGGGCTGGCGGCCGCGCACCCGCAGATGCCGTTCGACGAAATCATGAACGACACCGGCAAGGAGGCAATCAAGAAGGCCAAGTCCCTGTGCGTGGTGGGAACCATCGCGAACTTCGCGGGACACAAGGTCGAGAACTACAGCACGGACCGGCTTTCCCTCGACCAGATGTACGCCTTGAAGGGCAGTGACGGCACCACGTGGGGCGAGGTCGTGGACCGGCAGAAGCTGGGCACAGGCATCGGGCCAAGGGGCTCGGGCGCCAAGTACGCAATTGGCTTCCCCGTCATGCAGTACCGCGGGCTGTTCGACGAGGTGATCCCGACCGAGACCGAGGACGGGACCCGGCAGGCGTACTGTTCCGCCCGGGTGCCCACGCGCTGGAAGACCTATCCGGGCGAGCACCTGACCAGCGACAACCAGGCAGTGAATGACGTCGTCGCCTGGCTGGGCGACCGGTTCGCGGGGAAGGCGGAATACGGCAACTGCTGATCTCTCGGGCACCGTCCCCGGGCGCTGTCACCTGTCACTCAGGTGACAGGTGACAGATCGCAGCGCCTAGATGTCTGTCCGCGCAGACCGTGCCCGTGCCCCGATCGCGCAGTGTGTTCACGGCACGCTCGCTCCCGGGAATCCCTGGGGAGCACAGCACGGATTGACGGTCAATGGTTCCACGCTGCCGACGTGCGACGCAGGAGGGCGCCGCAGCCACGCACTTCAGACGCGTCCAGAGGTCGCGGTTGTTCCGGTGTTCCCCACCACCGGGCAAGGTGCCTACCGCCTCATCGCGACGCCAGGTCGGGGATCCGCTACAAACCGTCGCCGCCGCTACCCATGGTGTACGGGGCCCTCGACGCCGCCAGTCAGAAGCTGAGGGTGTTGATCCTGACGATGCCAGCCGTACGACGAGCAGGCCGCATTGGCACCGAGCACTCGCCGCCGCTGCTTGACCCGTTCGTATCGTCCGGCGACCGGCTCCCCGCTGCCGCCTCGGCCGTGGTCGACGAAGGACGTCAGCGGGTGGTGTCCGAATGTCTTCTTCCAGGTCGGGTGGCATCCTGCCTATAGGAGTGGGCTGGCACGAGGACCCCGTCGATGTCGACGACCGTCTGTCCGCCGGCCTCCGGTCCCGCTTGTCCGGCCAGGTTCCAGACCTGCTCGCGGACATGGGCCTGTGTGGTGCCAATCGCCGCCGGGGCCTTCGGCTTGAGGGGAGGACATCAATGAGGCGGGAGACGTGGGATCCGAGGCCACGGGACCGAACACGGCCGACTCGGCCCGCAACACGCCCACATTGGCCAAGCCGAGATCCGCGCGACTCTGGATGAGCTGCTTCCCCGGCCCTGAACCACTCGATCGGCGGGGGTGATGCCCGGTCGACACCCAGACCTGACGTTCGGTCATGACCGGGTCAGTCGACGACTGTGTCCGCTGCTGCGGCGGTCCTGCGCCGGCGGAGGTGACGTACGCCTTCGATGGCTCCGGTCACCACGACCGCCAGCCCCATACCGACGGCGATGGCCAGCAGCGTGTTCTCCTGGAACACGACGCCGCCGAAGTAGCCGGTGAGCGCGGTGTAGGCGCTCCAGGTGGCGGTGGCGAACGCGACGAACAGCAGGTACTTGCCCACCGGGTAGGCGACGAGCCCGGTGGACAAGGTGGCCAGGTAGCGCCCCACCGGGATGAACCGTGTGGTCACCAGGATGAAGCCGCCGCGAGTGTCGAGCTCGCGGGCGAACCAGTCGTGGGCCGTCCGGCGTTTGGTGCCGGGTGGCAGACGCTTGAGTATGCGTACGGCCAAGAGGCGTCCGACCACGTAGGGAACGAGATCGCCGAGAAGGGCCCCGAGCGTCGTGGCGGCGATGACGAGCACGATGTCGGTCTCACCGGTCGCGGCGTAGACCCCCGCGATGATCACGACGGGTTCGCTCGGGATCAGAGGAAGGAAGGAGTCGAGGAAGGACACGGCGATGAGCACCGCGTACAACCACGGTGAGGTGATGACCGATTCGGCCAGTTCGATCCAGTCGATCACGAGGAACCGGCCCTGGTCGTCAGGTGCGGATGGGTTGTCATGGGGCATCCCTCCCGGGATGGTCGGCGCTCACGGCGTTCGGCGCACGAGGGGTGGTACGGATCGGGTCAGAGGTCGACGGTGAGGCCGGACGAGAGCGCCCGTGAGACGCAGCAGTACATACGACCGGGTGGGGCGCCGATGTCGTCGCGGTGCTCCGGCTCTCCGTCGACGAGGGTGATCTCGCAACTGCCGCAGACCCCTTCGCGGCATCCGGACGGTATGCGGAATCCCGCGTGGTTCAACGCGTCCAGCATGGAGTCCTCCGCACCGACCCGGACGGTCCGTTGTGACCGGGCGCAGTGCACGTCGAAGGGCTCGTTGGGCGCGAACTTCTTGGCCGTCGGCCGGAAGTGCTCGATGTGCAGTTGCTGCGTGGGGAACGCCGCCTCGGCCGCTTCGAGCATCGGCGTGGGGCCGCAGCAGTACACCAGCGTCCGAGCGCCCAGCGCCGCCGCCTCGGCGGCGAAGTCGGGCCTGCCGTGCCGCTCGGTGGCGTGGATGCGCACCCTGCTGCCGTACGCGGCCCGCAGTTCGTCGGCGAACGGCATGGTGGCGAGGGACCTGCCGGTGTACACCAGCGTCGCCGAGGAGCCCGCTTCGACCGCTGCCGTGAGCATCGGCAGGATGGGGGTGATGCCGATCCCGCCGGCGAGGAACAGGTACTCGGGTGCGGGCAGCAGGGGAAAGTTGTTGCGTGGCACCGAGACGTCGAGGGTGTGGCCCTCGTCGAGGAACAGGTGGATGTACTCCGAGCCGCCCCGGCTGAGCCGGTCATGACGGACGGCGACACGGTAGGTGTCGAGGTCGGCCGGGTCCCCGCACAGCGAGTACTGCCGGGTCAGCCAGTTGGGCAGTGCCAGATCGATGTGGGCGCCCGGTTCCCAGGGGGCCAGCGGGCCGTCGGTGCCGCGCAGGAGGAGCGAGACGGCTCCTTCGGCGACCGGTTCGGCCTTCTCAAGGATGGTTCGTTGCATGGCCATGGCCGCCTCAGTACAGGTGTCGGTAGTCGTCTTCGAGCATGTCCGTCAGCGCCCTCGGGTCGGCGTCGAGCCCGAACTGGTCGGCGGCGATCTCGCCTATCGACGGCAGTTCCCCGGCCAGGGCCTGACTCGCCGGATCCCACAGCCGGGAGCGGATCAGCGCGCGGCCGCAGTGGAAGAAGATCTCCGTCAGTTCCACGACGATCGCCAGCTCGGCCTCCTTTCCCTCGGTGCGCATCCGGGCGAGCACGTCCGGCTCGTCGGTGGGATAGGCACGACCGTTGACACGCAGCACTTCTCGCATTCCGGGGACGACGAACATCAGCCCGATCCCGTCGTTCTCGGCGAGATTGCGAAAGGAGTCGGCCAGTTGGTTGCCCGGCCTGTCGGGAATGGCGAGCGTGCGCTCGTCGAGCACCTTCACGAACCCCGGATAGTCACCACGTGGTGAACTGTCGGGGAGTCCCGTGGCGTCCGAGGTGGCCATCGCCAGGAAAGGAGAATGGGCGATGAAGCGACGCGCATGCCGGTCGAGACGGTCGCGCACCTTGCGTTTGATCATGTCCTCGGGCTCGCCGATCCGGGCGCGCACCTCCGCGTAGGAAATCCGGCGCGGACGGGCCTGAGGGCTGGCATGGGTGATGGTCGTCAGTTGGTCATGAGATGTCATTCGGTTTGCTCGCTACTCGCTCTCACACGCTTTACAAGGAAGGTCATGACGTCGGATCAAGGTCGAGTTCAGTGGCTGATCCCGTCGTGGGGGTCACCGGACGGCGTCGTACGGCAGCACGGCGTGCACACCCCATGTGTCGTTGGCCACTTGGGTGATTCGCAGGTCTACGGCCACGCCGGCCAAGGCCAGTGCGGCCGTCCTGTCCAGATCGAAAAGTGGGCGCAGCCAGGCCAGCATGGCGTCCAACGCGTCCCCCGTCGCTACGTTCAGGTCCGCGTCGAAACCGAAGGTGACGCGTCCTTCGGGCGTCTCGGCGTGGATACCCGAAACCGGGGTCCGCTCCCGGAGGTTGAGTGTCACCTCCGTCGTCATGGGGCATTCGATCGCCGTTCCGGCCACCTCACCGTTCCCCTGGGCCGCGTGGCCGTCTCCCAGGTGGAGCATCGCCCCGGGCACGGTCACCGGCAGGTACAGCGTGGAACCCGCCACCAGTTCGCGGCAGTCGATGTTCCCTCCGCTTTCCGCTCTCGGCGGGATGGTTGAATGCGGGCCCGGCTCCACCGGAGGGACACCGACCACACCCAGGAAGGGCGCGATGTCCACGGTCTGGCCGCGGTTGTTGGTGGCCGTCCCATCGCCGATGTCCCACAACAGCCATGACGCGGGTCCGTCGGCGACGCCGAGGCGGCGAGTCAGGGGGGTGTCCTTCACCCCGGCGAGCGTCCAGCCCCAGGTGCCGGCCACGACGGACTCGAAGTGCACCTCAAGAACCAGGCCCGGCTCCGCGCCCCGCACCGCGATCGGACCGGTGAGACAATGGCCGATCCGGTCCTCGAACATCTGCGGCCTCGGGTCACCGGGTGTTCGCATCGGCTCCAGGTGTCCCGCGGCGTCCAGCGAGTCGACCACCACCGAGTCGCCGGCGTCCACGGTGAGAATCGGTGGGGTGTCCCGGTCCAAGACGTTCACCACGGTGTCCCGGGTCGCCGGCAGTTCGTGCCGAGCCATTCGTCAACTCCCTTCGCGTGGTCGATCGATCCAGGTCGTGTACTGCGGCCCCGGCCCGCGGAGTTGGGAGGGGCGTCGTTGCCCGGCGCCGCGGGCCGGGCAGGTGCGCGGGCTGGGTCAGCGGAGCGCGGACCGCGGGGCGGGTTCCAGCCGGACCATGGACGCAGGCCCGCCCGACAGCGCGGAAAGGGTGTCGACGACCGTCGTGCACCGCGGATCCCCATGGACGGCGGCCAGGACGCGTTCCTGGTCGGCGGCGTCCTCGAAGCGCCGGATCCAGACGAAGGCGTCCTCGTCGTCGGCCACCGTGAAGACTCCCACCACGTGCATCCCCATTTCCTGGTGCAGCGGGACGACGGTCTCGTCCATGTAGCGCGCCAGTTCCGCGCCGTGACCGGCACGGGCACGTTCCGTCCGTATCTCGTAGAACACGGGTTCCTCCTGTGGGTCCTGCTCGTGACTGCGTGTCCTGCGCGGCTGCCGTCAGGACGGGCGTCCGGTACGGGCGGCGGCGAGCTCGTAGACGGCGGGGGACCCCTCCCACGGGGCGGTGCGGACCACGGCCCAGTGGCCTATCAGCCAGCGTCCGTCGGATCTGCGGAGTCCGAGCCGCCAGAGGCCGCGCATCGTGCAGTGGTCGGTGACACCGGGGTCCGCGGGGACGTGGTGGTAGGCGACCATGTGCGCGCTGCACTCGGCCTCGTCGCCCGACAGCCGTACGACCAGGTCGGTTGCCGCGTGGTGGGTGCAGTCGAAGCCCTCCAGGGTCGTGCGGGCGAGCTCGACCAGCTCGTCGGCCGGCACCGTCGTCGGAGGCCTGCCGTAGTAGTGGGTGGAGAGGTCCAGCCGCACCTCGTCGGCGAACAGCCGCCGCAGAGCGGTCCAGTCCCGGTCGTCCTGGGCGTGGGCGAGACTGGCGACGGCATCGGCCACCGCGGTCCGGTTCACCAGGTTCTGAAGCGCGCTCATGCGTCTGTCTCCGTTGTGGGTTGTCCATGCTCCGGCCGTTCGACCAGCGGCAGAATCAGACGGCTCGGGTGGGCCGGTCCGTGGTGGATTCGGTTGACCGCGACGGTCAGGTCGTCCTCGCTGTCGGCCGCGATCGTCCCGCCCGTGTTGGTGTTGCGGTCGTAGCGGGGGAAGTTGCTGCTGGAGACTTCGAGCCGGATGCGGTGCCCGGGCAGGAACACGTTCGCGGTGACTCTCAGGTCGACGGTCAACTCGTAGACCGTTCCCGGTTCCATGGGCTCCGGATTGGTGAGTGAGGTGCGGTAGCGAGCGCGCTGGATGCCCTCGCACAGCAGGATCGCCCTGCCGTCGGGGTGCAGGTCGACGAGCTTGCCGGTGAAGTCGGTGTCCGGTGCCGAGGAGGAGACGTGTAGGACCAGCGTGACGTGGCCGGTGACCTCGACGGGGTGTTTGAGGACGGGAGTGGTGAAGCACAGGACGTCCTCGCGCGTTTCGACGGCCGCCTGGTCGGCCGGTCCGGGGAAGGCACCGGAGGCGGCGGCGAGCACGGTGCCACCCAGGCTCGGGACCGGGCGACGCGGGTCGTAGAGGAACCTATCCGCCGCCTCCATCGACACGGCGTCGCGCGTCAGGACGCCGTCGCCACCAGCGGTGTTGGCGCGGCCGCCCCCGGCCAGGAAGAAGTCGGTGTGACGGGTGTCGGGCAGTGGCCAGTCCACCTCGTCACGCCACCGGTCGACGCCCATGACGAAGATCCGGACCCGGTGGATGTCGTCGGGGTTGTCCGTGAGGCCGCGGACCCAGCGGTCGAAGAACCGCAGGTGCGCGCCGGTGACGTCGGCGGCCTTGATGCTGCTGTGAAGTCCGAACGACCGGTCGGGGAAGGTGCCGAGGTCTGCGCCGTCGGAGTGGCACCAGGGGCCGATGACCAGCCGTTGACCGTCGCGGGCCGCGGCGCTGCCACCGTGGCGGCGCATCGTCGTGTAGGACCGGACGGTTTCGCCTATGAAAACGTCGTACCAGCCCCCTACATGGAGCGCGGGGACGGTGATGTCGCCGCAGTCGTCGATCGAGGCGACCTCCTGCCAGAACGTATCCCGCTCCGGGTGGTCCAGCACCTGGCCGGCCCAGGGCAGGTGGCGGGTGACCGCGCCGCGGTCGGCGACCGGCAGTGGGTCGTGCAGCAGTCGCGGGTCGGACAGGCCGGACAGAAGTGCGTGGGCGTCGCCCGGGTCGCCGTGTCCGTCGGCGAGGCCGCGGCGGAGGTTACGCAGGGCCGAGAGCGTGCCCCAGGTCAGGACGGCGTCCTGTGACACCGCTCCGCCCGGCGAGTACCACGGTGCCGCGTACGGGTCGGCGGAGGTCATCACGGGCGCGATCGCGCGCAGTGCCGGTGTCTCGTGCACGGCCGCCTGCCACTGCGCGAATCCCATGTAGGACCCGCCCCACATGCCGACCGCGCCGTCGCACCACGGCTGTCCGGCCAGCCACGTGAGGGTGTCGGCACCGTCACGGCCCTCGTTGGCGTGGGGCACGAACGCTCCGGGTGAACGGGAGGTCCCGCGGACGTCCTGGGCCACCACCGCGTAACCGGCGTCCACGAAGGCGAACACGTCCGGAAGCTTCGGATTGCCGTACGTTCCGGCGTCGTCCTTGCCATAGGGGGTGCGGACCAGGAGCACGGGGAACGGTCCCGGCCCTTCGGGCCGCCACACGTTGGTGGCGAGTGCGATGCCGTCGCGCATCGGCACCAACACGTCCACGTCGACGACGAACGTCATGCGTTCACCCGGTTCCTGCCGGGAAGCTGCGGCCGCTGGGTGATCATCCAGTGCGTGAACGCGACGTAGTTCTGCGCGAACTCCTGCGGCGTGGGCGCGTGTTCCACCGCCGCGGACAGTCGCGCGACGTGGGCGTACCGCGGGATCTGGCCGGCCTGGTAGGCGGCCAGCGCGGCGGGTATGTCGCCGGTGGGAGTGAGCAGGCGGCCGAGCAGGGCGGCGTCCTCGATGCCCAGCGTCGCGCCGGCGGTGATGTGCGGAGACATCGCGTGGGCCGCGTCCCCGGCCAGGGCGACCCGCCCGGAGACCCAGTGGGGGAGGGGTGGCACGAGCATGACCTGGTTGCGCAGGATGAGTTCGTCGGGCGTCGCGGCGATCAGCCGGGCCAGGATCCCGTCCCGCCCTTCGTTCTCCAGATGGACGGCCCGTTCCATGACCTGCTGCTTCCGGGTCCCCGTCAGCGGGGGCGAGTCGAATTGGTTCAGCAGCCAGTAGACGCCCCCGTCGTAGGTACGTACGTAGCCGCCGCGGCAGCCGTGGGTGCCCAGGATCAGCCGGTCCTCGGGCACCGTGATGCCGGTGGCCGGGATGACAGCGCGCCAGGCATGGTGGCCGGAGTGTTCGCGCGCCGGAGTGCCGGGGACCAACTGCGCGCGCACCGCCGAGTACGCCCCGTCCGCCCCGACGAGCACGTCGGCGTCCTCGCTGCTGCCGTCGGACAGGTGGACCGTGACATGGTCCGTGTGCTCCTCGTACGCAGTGAATCCGGTGGCCAGGCGGATGTTGTCCCGCTCCACAGCGTTGGCGAGCAGGTCGTTCAGCTTGGCCCGGTGCACCAGCAGGTACTGATGGTCCTCGGGACCGAACCCCGGGGTGTCGAGCAGTCTTCCGGCTGGATCGTGGAAGTACATCTCAGCGGGTGCGCCGATGCAGCGCACCTCCTCGCCGACGGCGAGATCGTCGAAGGCCGCCAGTGCGTTCGCCCAGAGACCCAGCGAGGCCCCGTCGGTGCGGATCTCCGGCGCGCGCTCACAGATCACCACCTCGAACCCGGCATGGCGTAACGCGAGCCCGGTTGTCAGGCCCACGATCCCGGCACCGATCACGACGGCGCGCGTCACAGTCCGTCTCCGGTCGCGTCAGCACCACGGTCACCGCGGGCGCCCAGGTCACGGGTCCCGCTGTCGCGTGGCGGGCGGATGCGGATGTCCACTGCGGCCTCCTTCATGTCGTCGAGTGGGTTCGACGTTAGAAAATGCCGCCGATTCACGCCAGTGCAATCTTGGTAGACAGTCATTTCGCAAGTGATAATCCGGGAATGGACTACGTCGATCTGAACCTCATCGAGGCGTTGGACGCGCTGCTCGCCGAGAACAGCGTGACGAAGGCGGCGGCACGCCTGCACACCTCAGCACCTGCGATGAGCCGCGCCCTGGCCCGATTGCGCCGCGCCTTCGACGACCCGCTCCTCGTGCGGGCCGGACGCGACCTCGTGCCCACACCCCGGGCCCTGGAACTGCGCGGAGAGGTGCACGCGGTCGCCACCCGGGCGCGAGCGTTGTTCGCACCGTCGAGCACCGCCGATCCCCGAACCGCTGTGCGCACGTTCGACCTGCAGGTCGACGACATGCTGTCCACGACCTTCATCCCGTCCCTCATCGACGATCTGCGGGTCCAGGCGCCTGGCATCTCCCTGCGGTTGCGGCCGGAGAACCTTGAGGACGCCCCGGCGCTGCGTGAAGGACTGGTGGATCTGGAGATCGGGATCGTGCGTCCCGGCGACCCGGAGATCCGCTCGGAGACACTTCTCATGGAGACGCTGATCGGCGTTGTGCGGCCGGATCACCCACTGGCGAGGATGAAAACCGTTACCCCGCGGCGGTTCGCCGCCACCGACCACATTGTCGTGTCGCGACGCGGCCGGGCCCACGGCCCAATCGACGAGCGGCTCGCCGAACTGGGCCTGAGCCGGCGCGTGGTGGCCGTGGTCCCCGGCGTCGCGACCGCGCTGTTCCTGGCCCGCGAAACCGACGTCGTCAGCGTCGCCCCGGCGGGGCTCGGACGACCGATGCTGAACACACTTGGGCTGCGTGCGTTCCCGATCCCCCTGGTGCTGCCGCCCCTGACCGTCGGCATGGCGTGGCACCCACGCAACCATCACGACCGCACGCATCAACTGCTGCGCGAACGGATCCGCCACATCATGACCACCGCCGTCGACACAGCCGCGCAGGCCTCAACGGAGCGGGAGAACGGTGCCCACAGACCCGTACAGTGATCCACCACCCAAGGATTCGGAAGAGATGATGCCTGGGCGGAACATCGAGTTCGGCAAGTACGGCGCCCGCGTCCTCAAGCGCCGCGAAGCCGTCGCCCGGCAGTTGGACGCCCTCGCGGCGGCCACATCGCCCCCCATCACCGCCCGTCGAGGCCTGCAAGCGCGCCTGCGCTACTTCACCCGCACCGACCACGCCTGCAACGCGGCCTGCCAGGCCGGACTGACCGTCACCGACCGCAATCTGCGCTCTTGGCAGGTCGGCACCCGCACACCCTCCAAGAAGAACCTTGACCGCATCGAGCAGGCCTACCGCACCGTGCGGCGGGAGACCATCGCCCGCTACCTCGCCGCCCGCCTCAACAGGGAGGGCCGTGGCACCGCGGGGCAATCCGCCCGATCGACCAGTCCTAGGCCGACCGGCCCCGCCAGCGCGCCGTGGAGTTCTGCTTGATGAACGTGCGCCGCTGGGACCGCATCGGGTGGGTTCAGGGGGGTGTGAGGGTGTCGAGCCGGGCGGCGAGGTCGGGGTGGGTGGCGGTCAGGTGGGGGCGGGTGGCGGTCAGGGGGGCGATGAGGTCGGCGGGGTCGTCGTGGGCGAGGGCCGCGTGGAGCTTGTTGAGCGGGCGGCGCGCGGCGGCGGGGAGGTCGGTGAGGGCGGTGATCTGTCCGGCGAGGCGACGTAGGTCGGCGGCGTTGGTACGGGCCCAGGTGGTTGTGGTGCGGTCGGCGGCCCGG
>NZ_LIQZ01000017.1 GCF_001418655.1 Streptomyces phaeochromogenes
TCCCCGAGCCCGCCCCCTCCGGCAACGCCGAGGTCGTCGAGCTCGTGGACCGCGCCCCCGCGAGCGACCAGCAGAACCGGATGATCGCAGGCCACTACGCCGTTCCCCAGGCGCAGGTCTGGAACGTGCCGACCAGGATCCGCTTCCGGGGTGCCCTGGACCCGGACGCCCTGCGCTCGGCCCTCGCCGAACTGATCGAGCGCCACCACTCGTTGCGTACCCGCTTCATGCGGGACGGCGAAGGAGTCTGGTGGCAGGAGGTGGTCGCCGCGCCGCCGCTGCGGCTGCAGATCGACGACCTCACCCGCCTCGAACCCGACAAGCGTGCCGCCCGCGTCGACAAGGTGTGCCGGGCGATGGCCGCCGCGCCCGTCGACCTCACCCGTCCGACGCTGCCCCGGCTGAGGCTGCTGCGGGTCGAGCACGACGAGTGGGTGCTGATGTTCGTCATGCACCACATCTGCGCCGACGGCTGGGCCCACTCCGTGCTCCTGGCGGAGCTGGCCGAGCTCTACACGGCCGCCGCGGCCGGTACCGCGCACGCACTCGACGCGCCCCCGGTCCAGGCAACGCACTACGCCCGCCGTCAGCTGGAGACGAAGGACCCGGCGGCCGAGGACCGGCGGGCCGCACACTGCGCCGACTATCTGGAGGGGGTGCCGTGCCGGCTCGACACTCCGACCGACCGCCCCAGGCCCGAGCGGCTGAGCGGCGACGGCGGCACGGCACGCGGGGCCGCCTCCGGTGAACTCCGGGCGGCGATGGAGAAGTTGGCGGCCGACCGGCACGTGACGCCGTTCGCGGTGGCGGCAGCCGCGCTCGGCATCCACCTCGCCCGGCTCTCCGGCGAGCGGGACGTCCTGCTCAGTGTTCCGTACGCCAACCGCGAGGACCTGGACTGCGAGTCGCTCGTGTCGGTGGTCTCCACGGCCGTCCTGGTCCGGGTGCGGATCGACCCGGCCGAGACCGTCGCCGAGCTGGTGTCCCGTACCGGCGCGGGCGCCCTCGGCATCATGGCGAACGTGCTGCCCACCGCCCGCATCCTCCAGGCGATGCGCGACGCGGGCGCGACCGAGGTCCCCGACCGGGTGCCGAACGGCCTCGCCTTCCAGAACTACGCCGACTCCGACATCGAGATCCCCGGCCTCGACGTCGAAGTGGAGGACGTGGCCCCGCCGGTCGCCCGGGCCGAACTCGTCTTCGGTCTCTCGCCGCGTCGTGATCCGGGCCTCGGTTACCGGACGTTCCTCGAGTATTCGGCCGATCTCTGGGATCGGGAATCGGCCGAAGACCTGCTCGCCGAGTACGTCTCGGTGATCGGAGACTTGTGCGCGCAGCCCGACCGCCCGGTCGCCGCACTGCTCGACACGCACACAACGCCCCGGAAGGCGGACGCCGAATGACCCTGGCCACCGACCCCAGCCACACCGAGGACCTGCTCGCCTTCCTCCAGGGCAGCTCCTCGCCGTACCACGCCGTGTCCCAGGCCTCGCGCCGCCTGGAGAAGGCGGGCTTCACGGAGCTGAGCGAGACCGAGGAGTGGACGGGGCGCAGCGGCGGCTGTTTCGTCGCCCGCGGCGGTGCGCTCATCGCCTGGTACGTCCCCGAGGACGCGCCCGCCCACACCCCCTTCCGGATCGTCGGCGCGCACACCGACTCGCCCAACCTGCGGGTCAAGCCGAGGCCCGACACCGGTTCCGCGGGGTGGCGGCAGGTCGCCGTCGAGATCTACGGGGGCGTCCCGCTCAACACCTGGCTCGACCGGGACCTGGGAATCTCGGGGCGTCTGACGCTGCGCGACGGCACCTCCACCCTCGTCAAGGTCGACGAACCGCTGTTCCGAGTACCGCAGTTGGCCATCCATCTCGACCGCTCGGTCAACGAGTCCATGGCCCTGGACCGGCAGCGCCAGACACAGCCGATCTGGTCCCTCGGCAGACCCGAACAGGGCGCCCTGCTGCGCCGGATCGCGTACGAGGCCGATCTGGAACCCACCGAGATCCTCGGCTGGGACCTGATGCTGCACGACATCCAGGCACCCGGACACCTGGGCGCGGAGCGCGAGTTCCTGGTGTCGTCGCGCCTGGACAACCTGGTGTCCGTGCACGCGGGGGTCACCGCGCTGACGGCGGCGACCGAGGCCTGGGCGCAGGACGCCGGTGCCGAGTCGTTCCGGGTTCCGGTGCTCGCCGCCTTCGACCACGAGGAGGTCGGCAGCGGCTCCGAGACCGGTGCCCAGAGCCCGCTCCTGGAACGTGTCCTGAACCGCTCGGTGGCCTCCCGCGGCGGCAGCGGCGAGGACTGGTCGCGGGCCCTCGCGGGCGCGCTCTGCGTCTCGGCCGACATGTCCCACGCGGTCCACCCCAACTACAGCGAGCGGCACGACCCGGACAACCACCCGCTGCCCAACGGCGGCCCCGTGGTGAAGGTCAACGTCAACCAGCGGTACGCCACCGACGGCACCGGCCTCGCCGCGTTCGCCGCCGCGTGCGAGCGGGCCGGGGTGCCGTTGCAGCGGTTCGTGTCCAACAACGCCATGCCCTGCGGTACTTCGATCGGGCCGATCACCGCGGCACGCCTGGGCGTGACGACGGTCGACGTGGGCGTGCCGGGCCTTTCCATGCACTCCGCACGGGAACTCGTCGGGGCCAGGGACCCCGGCTATCTGGCACAGGCGCTCGCCGAGTTCGTCACGACGAGCTGAGAACGGGACCCGCACAAAACTCGCATCAGGTATCGAAGACCAACCATGGAGAGTGACAGAACGTTGGCGGCAAAGACCTTCGCGCTCAAGGGCGCCGACCCGCAGGACGCCTCGATACGCGTGCTGATCGTTCCGCACGCCGGCGCCGGGGCGGCGAGCGGCCAGGGCTTCGCGGAGCACGCCCCGGCCGACTGGCTGGTGGCCACGGCCCGGATGCCCGGCAGGGAGACGCGTATCCGGGAGAGCGTTCCGGAGCTGCCCGGTCTGGTCGACGACGTCGTGGCCACGGCCCGCGCGCTGCCAGGCACCGCCCCCTTGCTCGTCGTCGGCGTGTGCTTCGGCGCGATCGTCGGCCTGGAAGCCGTACGCGCGCTGCAGCGGGAGGACGGCGTCCGCGTCGCCGGCATGGTGGCCGTCTCGCAGTGGGCGGTGACCGAGAAGCCCGACCCCGAGCGCCGGTTGCTGCGCGACACGGACGACACCGACGGCGTACTGGCGATCCTCGACGGGTTCGGCGGAGTCCCGGAGAGACTCGCCGCCAACGAGCAGATGCTCGAGCTGGTGCTGCCGACGATCGTGGCGGACATCCGTGCCGTCGAGGACTACTCGTCGGGCCCCGACCCCCTTCTCCGGTGTCCGCTCCTCACCGTGTTCGGGGACGAGGACCCGCTGTGCCCCGAGGAACGGACCGCCGACTGGGCCCTGTTCAGCGAGAACACCCGCAGTGTCTGGCTGCCGGGCGGACACATGCTGCTGACGGACAGCCCCGCCCTGGTGGTGGACGCCGTCGTCGGCAATCTCGACCAGTTCGCGGCAGAACAGCCCTGACCTTCCGCACCCGGACCGACCGAGGTTGACCTCCATGACGACCGTCCAGGCCTCCGCCGACCGCCCGTCGACCGACGCGGACCACCGGCTCGACGCACTCCTGCTCGAACGGTGGGAGCGTGATCCCGGACTCCCCGCGATCGTCTCCGGTGACACCGTCCTCACCGTGGGCGAGTTGAGGGAACGGGTCCTGCGGACCGCCGCGGCCCTTCGCGCGCACGGCGTACGGGCCGGTGACCGCGTCGTGATCCACCACGACCGCTCCGTCGAGTTCGTGGTGGCCGTGCTGGGCGCGATGTTCGCGGGCGCCGCCCACGCGGCACTCGGCGTGGACGACCCGCCCCAGCGGACCCTGCGCGCCGTCCGGGACTGCGCGCCACGGGCCGTGCTCACCAACTCCGCGCTGCGCGACCGCTTTTCGGGTGTATCGGATGTACCGGGTCTGCCGGGTCTGCCGGGTCTGCCGGACCTGGTCGTCCTGACGGACGAGGAGTGCGCCGCGTACCCGCCGACACTCGAACCGGTACGGGAAGCCTCGGACACGTCGGACACCTCGGACGCCTCGGCGGACGACCCCGTCGCCGTCATCTACACCTCCGGGTCCACCGGCCGCCCCAAGGCCTCGCTGATCAGCCACCGCGCTCTCGTCTCACGGATCACTGCCCTGCAGACCACGCACCGCATGGACGAGCGCGACCGGATGCTGCACCACACGGTGTGCACGTTCGACATGCATCTCGGCGAGCTGTACTGGCCGTTGCTCGCCGGTGCCACCGTCGTCATCGCGGCCCCGGGCCGCCATCGCGACGCGGACCATCTCGCGGAGCTGATCCGCGACCAGGGGATCACGACGGTCTACTTCGGCGTGTCCCAGCTCGAACTCTTCCTGCTGACCCGCGATCCCGCCGAGCGGTACGACGGACTGCGGCAGGTGCTCACCGGCGGCGAAGTGCTCGGTCCCGAGTTGGTCAAGCGCTTCCACTCGCGCTCCACCGCGTCGCTCACCAATATCTACGGGCCCAGTGAGTGCACGATCTACTGCACGGCCTGGGTGCTGCCGCGCGATCCCGACCTGGACACCGTGCTCATCGGTCCCGCCATCCAGGACACCGAACTGTGGATCCTCGACGAGAACGGCACGCCGGTCGCCGACGGGGAACCCGGCGAGCTCTACATCGGCGGCGCCGGTGTCGCCCTCGGCTATCTGAACCGGCCCGAACTCACCGCCGAGCGTTTCCTCGACGCCGAGCGTCTTCCCAACGCCCCTGCGGTGAGCGCCCATTGCCGCCTCTACCGTTCCGGCGACCTGGTCAGGGCGCGGCCCGACGGCGCGCTGGAGTTCCTGGGCCGGGCCGACCGGCAGGTGAAGATCCGGGGCATCCGCATCGAGCCCGGCGAGATAGAGGAGACCGCCAAGCGCTGTACGGGGGTCCGGCAGGCGGCGGTCGTCGCACACGGCTCGGGTGCCGAGAAGCGACTCGCCGCGTTCGTGGTGCCCGAGAAGGGCACGGAACCGGGCAGCCTGCCCTCGTCCGTACGCGAGGCCCTGCGGACCTGGCTCCCGCCGTACATGGTGCCGTCGGCCATCGAGGTGGCGGACGAACTGCCTCTGACGCCGAACGGCAAGCTGGACCGCCGTCTCCTGGAGACCTGGGCGGCGAAGCGGTCGGCCGAATCCGCGCCCGCGCGGCCCGTAAGCCGTGCGCCCGCCGACAGCGCCGCCGGCACCCCTGCCGACGCGGATCCGGACGTGGAGAGCGTCGTGTCCGAGGTGTGGTGCGAGGTCCTCCAGGTCTCCGAGGTCGGCCGGGACGACGACTTCTTCGACCTGGGCGGCGATTCCTTCAAGGTGCTGCGTGTCGTCGAGACCCTCCGGGAGCGGCTGCGGGCGGACATCCCCCTGGCGGCGCTGCTGCTGGAGCCGACAGCGGCCGACTTCAGCGAGGAAGTGCGCCGCATCATGGTGCACGGGCCCACGGACTGAACCCAGGGGCCCCCGCGTCTCGTTCCGTACAGAGCTACTACGTCACACAGGTACTACGCAGCGGTACTACGGCGCGTCCGCCACCGTGCCGTCGAGCACCGGCCCCTCCACCTGTTCGCCCTCCGCAGTCCAGAGGAACAGCTGGATCCGCAGCGACTCCTCCGGCTCGGTCACGCCGTCCGCGACGACGGGAATGGTCACGTCGGTGGTCAGTTCGCCCTGGGGGACGGCGAGGGGCAGATAGAGCCCTTCCAGCCCGGACAGCGGCCGGGAGGGGTTCGGTGACTCGCCGGTGGTCTCCTCCAGCCAGGCCGGGTCGACGTCGGTGGTGGACAGTTCGGCGCCGCCGACCGGCGCGAACGCGGAGTCGATCCAGATCTCCGTGTCGGCGACCGCGGACTGGGTGATCCGCCACGTCAGGCTCTGGCCCTCGGTGACCCGGCTCGGGACCGGCGCCACGCTGAACGTGGGCATCGGGTCGTCGTCCTTCACGGTCACGCCGCCGAGGTGGTTGCCGACCACCGTGTCGTGGACGGCCTTCGCGAACACGTTGTACGCCGTGCCGTAGCTGTAGCGGGTGTTGCCGGGCACGTCGACCGGCACGTCGATGCTTTCGGTGCCGGGGCGCACGGTCACCACCCGGGACGTGGTCTCACGGGTCTCGGGGTCCGAGACGAAGAGCCGGATCTGTCCACTGCCCTGCCCGGAGAGCCGTATCGGCACCTGGTAGGTCTTGACTCCCGAGTCGCCCTCGTCGGCGGTCAGCCGGCCGATGTCGACGCGGGGCGGCGAGACCGGCCGTACGTCGGCCATGCCGGGGCGCCAGCCCCAGGCGTCGATCAGCCACGCCTTTCCGGATCCGCTGCGGGGAGTCAGTTCAAGGGACTTCACCTGCTTGAGGTCCAGCCCGGCCGCGGTCGCGGCGGTCAGCGGTACGCGTACCTCCTGGCCCCAGTACGAGGTCGTCCGCTCGGTGCCCGGCAGTCCGTCGAGGCGGATGTCGCCGAGCGTGGCCCGTCGGCCCGCGGTGTCGGTGAGGGACACGTCCATGCGGGTGCCGGTGGTGTTCGGGGGCACGACGACCCGCAGGGCCAGCGACTTGGCGCCGGTCACGGAGACCGGTCGCTCGGGCCGCACCCGTACCGCGGAACCCGGCGCCGACCAGTCGAGCGCCACGGCGTTGCGGCCCGCTTCCCGGTCGGTCTCCCAGCCGGCGAAGTGCGGTGACGCGCCGGGTTCGTCGGGGTTGAGGCAGGCCGTGGCCGGGTCGGGGTCGACCTGCTCGCACAGCCGGCCGCCGTCCACCTTCACCGAGGGGTCCGGCACGAACGCGCCGGCGCGACGGGCACCGACGGCGTGGGTGAGGACGCGCGCGGAACCCGCGGACTTCGCCCGTACGCCGGACCCGTCCAGCAGCGGCCGGACCCGGTCGTCGCCCGCGACGAACACCCGGGCCGCGGCGGCTATGTAGGTGGAGCCGGCGGCCTGCTGCTTCTTGGCGGTCAGGCGCGTCGCGGTGCCCGGCGTGCACACCGCGTCCGGCGACCCCTCGTCGTCCCAGAAGTCGTCGTTGGCGGGCGCCTGGGCCTGGCCCGGCGTCCACTCGGTGTTGAAGTAGTTGTGGTTGGCGCCGACCATGTAGACCGCGCTGTGCAGGGCGGCACCACGGCTGACACCGCGGGTCCCGTCCACGTAGATCTCGCCCTGCAGATCGGACACATCGCCGTCGCAGCCGGGCAGGATCGTCATCGACGGAACCTCGGGAGCGGGGTTCTGCCCGAAGATCGTGGGGCCGATGAGGACGGTCCCCCGGATCTTCCAGCGCACCGGCCCCCGGTAGCCGTCCTTGTCGGCGGGAGGCTTGGAGAGGCTGTCCATCGCGGCCCGGTTCACGCCCTCGCCGCCCCGCGAGTGACCGACCAGGAGTACGCGCGACAGGTCGGCCCGCGCCGCCTTCCGTACGACCTCCGGTGCCGAAGTCCGTCCGGCGCCCGACCAGTTGGCCCACCGGGCGAGATGCTGCCGTACGAGGGAGGAGCGGGCCTGTGCTCCGCCGTCCTCCGCCGCGAAGTCCTGGCCGTTGACGCCGTTGGCGGATATGGACACCGTCACATAGCCCTGGGACGCCAGCAGTTTCTGGTCGTGCAGATAGCCGCGGTGGCTCGGTACCGGCTTCGAGTCGGTGGGGCAGGGCCAGTCGCCGACGAACTCGCCGTCCGGGCCCCCGGTGTAGCAGGTGGGGTGGCGGCCGTGCAGGAAGAGGGCCAGCGGGCGCTTGCCCTGGGCGCCGGCCGGGGCGACCACGGCCGCGCGCATCTCCACCGGTTCGGGGAAGTCGGGCAGCTTCACGGACTTCAGCTCGTACTCGCCGCTGACCGTGCGGTACGGGCCGGGGACGCCGGGGTCCACGGGGTTGGCCGGCGGCAGGGCCGACGGCTTCACCGGGGCCTGGGAGCGTCGCCGTTGCGAGTCCGCCTTCGCGCCGGCCTCGTCGAGGCGGCGGCCGGCGGCCCGCACCTGGAGGTCCTTCGCCGGTCCCAGCTCCACGCCCTGGAGGGCGAGCCTGAACGTGTGCCCGTCCTTGGCGGCGAGCGGTCGGCCCAGGAGCCGGTCGCCGGAGTAGAACTCGACGGCGGCGTCTCCCATGGGCACGGGTGTGGTCGAGCGCCAGGTCAGCTGCTGACCGGATCTGGTTCCGGTGATCTGCCAGCCCGCCGGCAGTCTGCCGTCGGGGTCGGCCGAGGCCGCGGGCGTGGGCGGGGCGGGTTCGGCGGCCGGCCGGGCCTGCGCGACTCCTTGCGACCCCACCACCACCGCCAACAACGCCGCAGCGGCGACCAATGTGCGCCGGGCATGGCTCAACGTCCTTCTCCTCCTGTTGGCTCCTGCGCCCGGGCGCCTCGGTTGCCCCAGATGCCCCGGGCATCTCTCTCGTCCCTCTCGTCCCTGAGAAGAAGATGAGAATCGGGGCCACGGGGTTGCTCGGAGTGAACGTCCGGTCGAGGCAGGCGGGTGCCTCAAGTGGAGCCTGGAGAAGCGGAGTTGGCCCGGCGTGCCGGTGCGCCCGGTGCGGGGCCGCTGACGGGCTGGGGGGGAGGGGGGC
>NZ_LIQZ01000170.1 GCF_001418655.1 Streptomyces phaeochromogenes
GGGCGGGGGTGGTCCGTGGGTGTTGCTCGTCGGGCCGGCGGGAGTTACCCGTCGAGGCCGCTCAGCGCGGTCACGGCCCGGTCGGTGATCTCCTCGGGGCTGCCGGAGACATCCACGGCGACACCCGTCTCGTCCGCCTGGAGCGGCTGGAGGGTGGCGAACTGGGAGTCCAGGAGCGCCGTCGGCATGAAGTGGCCCTGGCGGTGCGACATCCGGTCCTCGATGAGCTCCCGGTCGCCCTTGAGGTGGACGAAGACGACCCCGGGGGCGGCCGACCTGAGCCGGTCCCGGTAGCTGCGCTTCAGTGCGGAACTGCTGACCACCCCGCCGAGGCCGGCCCGACCGTGTGCCCAGGCGCCGATGGCGTCGAGCCAGGGCCAGCGGTCCTCGTCGGTCAGTGGTGTCCCGGCCGTCATCTTGGCGATGTTGGCCTCGGGGTGGAAGTCGTCGCCCTCGGCGTAGGGAACGCCGAGCCGCTGGGCGAGCAGGGGACCGATGGTGGTCTTGCCCGTGCCTGCCACTCCCATGACCACGACGACGTGGGGGGTGTTCATCACTGCCTCGCTGTCTTCTTCGACACTCGGATTCGGCTTCCCGGTGTCGACATCTCGATGCCGGATGTACGTCAGGTGCCGCATCCGTCACGCCACTGAAACCCATAGGTCAGATGAATTCAAGAGTCTGTGACGTATAAGTCTGACTTTTTGTTCCCGCCGTCGGCCTCGTAGGGTGAACCCCATGAGCACACCGGGCCGGGGGCTGCACGGCCGTGTACTGGAGAGCCTCGGTCCCGCCATCACCGCGGGTGAGTACCCGCCGGGCAGCGTCCTGCGCACCGACGAGCTGGCGCAGCGTTTCGAGGTGTCACGCTCCGTGATGCGTGAGGCGGTCCGGGTCCTGGAGTCGATGCACCTCGTCGAGTCCCGTCGCCGGGTCGGCGTCACCGTACGTCCCGCGAACGAGTGGAATGTCTACGATCCCCAGGTCATCCGGTGGCGACTGGCGGGCGCCGACCGGCCCCGGCAGCTGCGCTCGCTGACCGTGCTGCGCTGTGCCGTCGAGCCGGTCGCCGCGGGGCTGGCCGCCAAGCACGCCACGGCCGAGCAGTGTGCCGAGCTCACCGAGTGCGCCCTCGGCATGGTGGCCAACTCGCGCGGCCACAAGCTGGAGGGGTATCTCGTCCATGACGTGGCCTTCCACCGGATCGTGCTGAACGCGTCCGGCAACGAGATGTTCGCGCGGCTCGGTGACGTGGTGGCCGAGGTTCTCGCCGGCCGTACTCACCATCAGGTCATGTTCGAGGACCCCGACCCCGCGGCCGTCACGCTTCACGTTCAGGTCGCGGAGGCGATCCGTGGGGGTGACGCGGTCCGTGCGGAGGAGCTGACGCGGGAGATCGTCGTGGGTGCGCTTCAGGAGTTGGACGTTCTGAGTCCGGAGGCCTGAACTTCTGGGGTTCCGGCGGGAGTTGTTCGGCTGCGGCTGCGGCTGCGGCTGCGGCTGCGGCTGCGTTGGGGCTGGTTGTGCGCAGTTCCCCGCGCCTCTGTCGGGGCTGTGGCTGGTCGCGCCCACGCGGCGGAGCCGCAAATGTGCACGCCCCGTGCCCCTGTCGGGGCGCTACTCGCTGATGCCTCCGTCCACGTACACCCACGCCCCGTCCGCCCGCTCGAAGCGGCTGCGCTCGTGGAGTGAGCCGCCGTTGTACGACGCCCGGAAGGTCACCGTTCCGGTGGTGTGGAAGGCCGACCCCTCGCCCGTATCGAGGATCTCCAGGCCGGTCCAGCGCATGGCCGGATCGAACTCGACGCGGGGCGGGCGGGTGCGGGGATGCCAGGTGCGCAGCAGGTACGCCTCGTCGCGCTTCACGAATGCGCAGTAGCGCGAGCGCATCAGTGCCTCGGCGGTGGGGGCCGTGCCCTGACCCCGATGAAATCGGCCACAGCACTTTTCGTACGTCTCCGCAAGACCGCAAGGGCAGGAGGGGTTGTGCGCGGGGGCGGAACGGCGCTGGTTGCGGGATTGCGGGGTGCGTCGGGACATGCGCTCCATTCTGCTGCACCACGGCCTGTGGGGAATCCGTGAATCAGGTGCCACGACACGAGTACATCGTGTGCGAGCTGTGCGCCGTGCTCTTCATCGAACCTCCCCCAGGCGTGGCGTGAACCTGCCTTGCATACGCAACTGCCCACACAGCACGGTGGATTGAGCACTTGAGCATCAGGAGTCACAAGCGTGCTGCTTGACCCCGGACGGCCGTCCGACCGGGGCACTGACGGGGGAAAACTGATGCGGTGCCGCGGTCCGGTGCGCTGACGCGTGTCCGGAGACCTCCGCGTGCGCCGTGAACGGGACGTCTCCCTCTGCCGCCTCTTGGTGCCTGCCACCCGGTGCCCGAGAACGGATTAGGAGGGGGAATGCCGATGAGCGCGGTGAACACTGCCAGGCCGACGTATCCCGGCGTCTACGTCGAAGAGCTTCCCAGCAGCGCCCGGACCATCTCGACCGTCACCACCTCGGTGACCGCCTTCGTGGGGCACACCCGGCGCGGCCCGCTGAACGAGCCGGTGCGCGTCACGAGCTTCACCGAGTTCGAGCGCCGCTTCGGCGGGCTGAGCTCGCAGAGCGCCGTCGGCTACGCCGTGCACCAGTTCTTCGGCAACGGCGGCACGGTCGCCGTGATCGTCCGCGTCGCCAAGGCGGGCAGCGGCAAGGCCGCCTGCGTCACCCTGGAGTCCACCGAGGGCCACAGCGAGTCCGCGGTCCTCGAAGTGCACGCCAAGGAACCGGGCGTGTGGGGCAACGGCCTGCGCGTCGCCGTCGACTACGACACGCCCTGCCCGGACGAGACGTTCAACCTGCGGGTGTACGACGCCAAGGGTGAGGCCCGCGAGAGCTTCACCGGTCTGTCCATGGATGCCTCGCACGGTCGGCACGCGCCGACCGTGATCAACGCGGGCTCGCGGCTCATCCGCGTCGAGGCCGTGGGCGAGGGCCGCCCCGACCCGTCGGGCACCGTCTCCAAGCCGTTCGGGCACGAACTGCCCGACCTCGCCGTCGACTTGACCGTCAAGATCGGTGAGGTCGAGCGCGAGTTCACGCTGTACGACCCCGACTGCGACGGCGAAGTCCCGTCCAACGTGGCCGAGTTGGCGCTGCTGCTCGAACGCAAGCTGCGGGCGCTGCCCGACGCGCCGGGCAAGCACGCCTTCGCGGGCGCCGAGGTCACCGCTTTCGGCAAGCGCCTCCAGGTCGTCGCGGGCTCCACCGACCCCGAGGACGTCGTCCGCTTCGTCGGCGAGTGCGCCAACGACCTCGGCCTTGAGGCCTCCGTCAACCCGCCCGTCTTCCCGCTGGAGGGCGGCGAGGACGGCGAGGCGCCCGGACCGCGCGACCTCATCGGCAGCGAGGCCGACAAGACCGGCATCCAGGCGCTGCGCGGTGTCGCGGACGTCAACCTGCTCGTCCTGCCCGAACTCGCGGCGTACGAGTCCACCGAGGACGCCATCACGGTCGTCTCGGCGGCCCAGCGGCTCTGCCAGGAGCGGCGGATCTTCCTCCTCGTCGATGCGCCCGGCACCTGGGTCAGCGTGGACACCGCCCGCGCCGGACTCGCGGCCTACGACGCGGTACGCGGCAACCACGCGGGCCTGTACTTCCCGCACCTCCAGCTCACCGACCCGCTCACCGGCCGGCTGCGCTCCTTCCCGCCGTCCGGCGCCGTCGCCGGGGTCTACGCGCGCACGGACTCCGAGCGCGGTGTGTGGAAGGCGCCCGCCGGCACCGAGGCACGGCTCGCGGGCGTGCACTCCCTCACGGTCAACCTCACCGACCGCGAGACCGGGCTGCTCAACCCGCTCGGCGTCAACTGCCTGCGCACCATGCCGATGGTGGGCCCGCTCGTGTGGGGCGCGCGCACCCTGGAGGGTTCCGACGCGCTCGACAGCGAGTGGAAGTACGTGCCCGTGCGGCGGCTCGCGCTGCACGTGGAGGAGAGCCTCCAACGCGGCCTGCAGTGGGTCGTGTTCGAGCCCAACGACGAGAACCTGTGGCAGCAGATCCGCCTCGGCGCCTCCTCGTACCTGCACACGCTGTTCCGTCAGGGCGCCTTCAAGGGCGGCACGCCGCGCGAGGCGTACTTCGTCAAGTGCGACCACGACACCACGACGGACGAGGACATCGCGAACGGCGTCGTGAACGTCCTGGTCGGCATCGCGCCGGTCAGGCCCGCCGAGTTCGTGATCGTCAGGATCCAGCAGACGTCCGGGCAGTTCGAGCTCTGAGTTCGAACTCCGAGTTCGAGTTCTGAGTTCGAGTTCTGAGTTCGACGACGGAGAACGTGAAGGAAACCGATGGCTGAGTTCACTGTCAACGCCCAGCGCTTCGACCCGTACAAGAACTTCAAGTTCCTTGTGCTGTGGGACGGTCGTACGGTCGCGGGCATCAGCAAGATCAGTCCGCTGAAGCGGACCACCGAGGTCGTCAAGCACCGGCACGGCGGCGACCCCAGCTCCCCGCGCAAGTCGCCGGGGCGCTCGGAGTTCGAGGGGATCACGCTGGAGCGCGGGGTCACCCACGACCCCGAGTTCGACCGCTGGGCCAACAAGGTCTGGCAGGTCGGGGCCGGTCTCGGCTCCGAGGTGTCCCTTGCCGACTTCCGCAAGGACATCGTCATCCAGGTCCTCAACGAGGCCGGTCAGGTCGCCGTCTCGCACAAGCTCTACCGGACCTGGCCGAGCGAGTACCAGGTCCTCGGCGAGCTGGACGCCAACGCCAACGCGGTGGCCATCCAGTCGCTGAAGCTGGAGTGCGAGGGCTGGGAGCGGGACTACGAGGTGCCCGAGCCGGAGGAGCCCTCTTTCCTCAACCCCGCCTGAGCAGAGGCGAGTTGAACGACGGATGGGCCGCAGGGGCGGCGGGGCGGATACGGAACGGGGGCGGGCATGACGAACACTCGGGCGGCTGAACTGCTCACCACCTGGGAGACCGGGCTTGCCCAGGCCCCGTCCGGACGCGCCCTGCTGCTGCACCGCGCCGCACGCCCCGACACCGGCGGCGAGGCGCTGTCCGCGCTGCCGGTCGGCGAGCGGGAGGCGGACCTCTTCGCACTGCGCCGGGCCCTGTTCGGCGAGCGGATGCAGGTGCGCCTCACCTGCTCCGCCTGCGGCGAGGACATGGAATTCGACCTGGACGCCGGGGAGTTGGCCCGGTCGACAGGCGCTCCCCCCGAACCTTTGGTGCAAGTCGCCGAGGACGGCTGGGAGATCGAGTTCCGGGTGCCGGGCGTCGCCGACCTGACGGCGGCAGCCCGGCACCCGGATCCACGGCGGGCGCTGCTCGCCCGCTGCGTCGTCTCGGCGGTGCGCGACGGGGTGGACGTCCCCGCCGACGCGCTGCCCGAGACGGTGCAGCGGCGGCTCGCCGAGGCGGCCCAGGAGGCCGACCCGGGCGCCGACGTCACGCTCAACGTCAACTGTCCCGAGTGCGGAGCGGCCACCCGTGCCGAGCTCGACATCGCCTCCTACCTGTGGACCGAACTGGACGCCTGGGCACGGGACGTGCTCCTCGACGTCCACCTGCTCGCCACCGCGTACGGCTGGAGCGAGCCGGAGATCCTGGCGCTCAGCCCGCTGCGGCGCCGCTACTACCTGGAGCTGTGTGCGGATGTCTGACTCCGTGGGAGGGCACCCCGTGAACGAGGGGGACGTCGGGGAGTCCCGGGCGCCCGACTTCTTCGACCGGCTGCTCGCCCGGCACACCCCGGCCGCAGCGCCGCGCCGCGGCGTGGCACGCGTACGGCCGCGGCTCGCCGGACCCTTCGAGCGGGTCGAGGCGGTACGGGCCGGCGCACAGGAGCCGGAGACGGCGGAGCCGCTGTGGCCGACCTCCGCCCCATCACCCACGTCCGACGGCGACTTGGCGCGCCCGGCGGTCCGCGAGGTCCAGTTCCGTACGGAGCGCGAGCGGACCGTCGTACGGCCCGAGCGGGCGCCGTCGCACGATCTCGCGCCCCAGCCCTTGGTGCGGGACCTGCCCGAGGCGCCGCTGCTCAGGCCCGCCGTGCCGGTGGCGCCGGGGCCGCGGCCCGTTCCCGACACCGCGCGGCGCTCCGCCGGGCGGGGCGAGCCGGAGCGGTCCTCCTCCCAGAGCGCGGTGTCCGTGCCCCTCCCCTCGGGTGCGGCCACCGCTTCCCCTGCCGCCGTGTCCGCCGCGCTGCGACCCAGCTCGGCGGACACGGCGGCGGCCCGGGACGCCGTACGGCAGGCCGCGGGCCGACGGTCCGGCCGCGGGGGCGAGCAGGTGGTGCAGGTGCAGATCGGGCGGCTCGAAGTGACGGCGGCGGGGCCCGCGGCGGCGGGTGGCGGCAGCCGGGGGGCCGCTGCCCCGGCGCGGCAGGCGGCGACGGTGAGCCTGGCGGACTACCTGGCGAGGGGGCGCGAGTGAGGAACGTACGACGAGACGACCGCCGGAGTACCGAGGGTGGACACGGTGATGCCGAGGATCTTGGGACTGGGACTGAGGAACTGACGTCATGAGCAACGCACTTGCCATCGCCCACGTCACCCAGGCCCTCGCCCTGCTGATCGAGGCCAATCTCCAGCCCGAGATCGACATGGCCGTCAAGGTCGAACCGCGCAAGCCGTCGGCGGATCCGCCGGCCGAGCCCACCATCACCGTGTTCCTGTACCAGGTCACGCCCAACACCTCGCAGCGCAACAACGACCTGCCGACCCGCGCGTCCGACGGCACGCTGCTCAAGCGGGCCGCCGCCGCACTGGACCTGCACTTCCTCATCAGCGCCTACGGCGAGGAGTCGGAACTGGTCGGGCAGCGGCTGATCGGTTCCGTGGTGCGCACGCTGCACGAGATACCCGTCCTGCCGAAGGACATCATCGAACTCGCCGGGGAGAAGCCCTACTTGGCGAGCAGCGACCTCGCCGAGACGGCGCAGCGGGTGCGGTTCTCGCCGACGGTGATGGACATCGACGAGACCTCGAAGCTGTGGGGGATGCTCCACCAGACCCCGTACACGTTGTCCGTGGTGTACCAGGCGGCTCTCGTCTTCATCGAGGGGCGCGAGGTGCCTGTGCCGGCGAAGCCGGTGGAGCGAGCTGGGGTGCGGGTGCTGCCGTTCGGGGCACCGGGGGCGCCGGTTCCGCCGGGCGCGTCCGTGAATGGGTCTGCGTCCCCAGAAGGACAGGTTTCCGGGGAGGCGGGGGCAAAGGCTGCCGTCCAAACGCCCGCCAAGTCTGCAGCCGAGCCCGAGGCCAAGCCTGTCGCGAAGGCTGCGCCCAAGACCTCGGCGAAGGCTCCCGCGAAGGCCCCGGTGAAGGCCTCCGCCGCGAAGGCGCCGGCTCGCGCCCGCAAGGAGGGACAGCTCAACAAAGCTGCCCAATCGGGCAAGTCGGCCCAGTCCGGGAGGTCGGCGCGCGGCGCGGCCAAGAGCACGGGAGCCGCTCCCTCCGCCTCACCCGGGTCCTCCGCGGACGCCTCGACGGTCGGCGACGGCCCCGAGGGCACGGAGGACTGAGGCGGCGTGGGATCGACGGGGGCAGGTGAGGGCATGGGGACGGACGAGACGGGCACACCCGGTACGGCGGGCGGCGGCACGTCGCTGACCGCCGAGATCCGGCGCGTCCTGGCCGGTGTCGACGCCCACGCGGCGGGCGCGGCCGAGACGGGCACGACATCCGAGGCCGAGGGCGGTGCCGAGGGGAGCGGTGGAAGCCACGGCGCCGCCGGTCACCCCGTACATCACCCGGCGGGCCCCGCCACCGCGCCCCTCGACGCCCTCGTCGCCTGCTTCGGGCTCAGCGACTTCGAGCGGGACCTCGTACTCCTCACCGCCGCCTACGAGTTGGACGCCACGACCGCCGCGCGGTGTGCCGCGGCGAGCGGGGACCCGGAGCGTGCGTACCCAACCTTCTCGCTCGCGCTGGCCGCTCTCGCCGAGCCGCACTGGAGTGCGCTGACGCCGGTCGCGCCCCTGCGGCGCTGGCGGATCGTGGAGCTGGACGACGACTCGCGGCTGACGCTGTCCCGGCTGCGGCTCGACGAGCGCATCCTGCACTTCCTGCTCGGCTCGCCCTACCTGGACGCCCGCCTGCACGGCCAGTTGCGCCGCACGCCGGTGCCGGACGAGCTGCCGCCGTCGTACGACCTGGCCGCGAGCCGGGTCGCCACGGGCTGGACGACCGGCGCGCGACCGGACGCGGCGCTGCTCGTCGAGGTGGTCGGCGGCGATCTGCGCAGCCGGGCCGACATCGCCGCCGCGGGCGCCGCCCGCTCGGGGCTCGGGCTGTACGCGATGAGCGCCGAGGACATCCCCACGGACCCCGCGGAGCGCGACCGGCTGGCCCGGCTGTGGCAGCGCGAGGCGATCCTGCTGCCTGCCGCCCTGCTCGTGGAGGCCGGTGAACTCGACCGTGACCAGCACGCGGCCACCGACGCGTTCCTCGCCGGAGCCGCCGTCCCCGTCGTCGTGTCCAGCGCCGACCCGCGCCAGACGGACCGGCCGCACGGCGAACGCGTGGCCGTGCCGCGCCTGGACGACGAGGAGCAACTCGGCCTGTGGGCAGGTGCGTTCGAGGGCGTCGCCGAGATCCCTGAGGGTGAACTGCGGTCGCTGGTCGCGCAGTTCCAGCTTCCGCCCCATGTCGTGCGTGCCGCTGCCGCCGCCGTACGCCGTGATCTGCCCGGCGAGGACGAACTGGACGCCGGCCGACTCGCCTGGCGTGCCGGAATGAACGAGGCCAGGGTCGGCATGGACGACCAGGGCCGCCGTATCGAGCCCGAGGCGGGCTGGGACGACCTCGTGCTGCACGAGCGGCAGACGAGTGTGCTGCGCGAGATCGTCGCGCACGTGCGGCAGCGGGCAACTGTCCACCAGGAGTGGGGATTTGCGGCCACCCTGCGCCGAGGGCTGGGCGTGACGGCCCTGTTCGCGGGCGGTTCGGGAACGGGCAAGACGCTCGCCGCCGAGGTCATGGCCAAGGAGCTCGGCCTCGACCTCTTCATCGTCGACCTGTCCCAGGTGGTCAGCAAGTACATCGGCGAGACCGAGAAGAACCTGCGGAAGGTGTTCGACGCCGCCGAGGCCGGTGGCGCGCTCCTCCTCTTCGACGAGGCCGACGCCCTCTTCGGCAAGCGCAGCGAGGTCAAGGACAGCCACGACCGGTACGCCAACCTCGAAGTCAGCTATCTGCTGATGCGCATGGAGGCCTACCGAGGGCTCGCCATCCTCACCACCAACATGAAGAAGGCCCTGGACACGGCGTTCATGCGGCGGATCCGTTTCGTCGTCGACTTCCCGTTCCCGGCCGAGCACGAGCGTGCCGAGATCTGGCGCAGGGTCCTGCCGTCGCGGACCCCGACGAAGGGCATCGAGCCGGAACTGCTGGCCCAGCTGACCGTCGCCGGTGGCTCGATCCGCAACATCGCCCTGTCCGGCGCGTTCCTCGCCGCCGAGGAGGGCGACCGGCTGCAGATGCGGCACATGCTCGCGGCGGCCCGCACCGAGTACCTCAAGCTGGAGCGCTCCCTGACGCCGGGGGAGGTCCGCGGATGGGTGTGAGCAGGGACGCGGGGAGAGGCGCGAGCCAGGACGCGGGCAGGGGCGTAGGCAGGGAACCGGGTGCGATCCGGGTGAACGTCGGCGAGCTCGTTCTCGACGGCTTCCGCGTGGACCCGGACCGGGTGTCGGCCGCGTTCGAGCACGAACTCGCCCGGCTGGTACGCGAGCGTGGCGTACCGCTGGCGGCGGACGGCGCGGTGAACGTGGACGCGCTGTCCGGGCTGCCGCCGCTGCCCGCCGGCCTGTCCGCGCGACGGCTCGGCCAGGAACTGGCGCGCGCGGTGCACGCGGGACTCTCCGGCCGTGGGGAGGTGACGCCGTGAGCAGTAACTCGCAGACACAGGACGGCCGTTCGGACCAGGCCGCCGAAGAGCGCCGCCGCAAGCGCAGGGAGCGTGCGGCCAAGTCCCGTACGCCCGAGCCGAAGGACATCGTCAGCGGCGCCGGACAGCCTCTCGACGTGGGCGTACGAAGGGAGTTGGAGGAGCAGCTCGGTCACGACCTCAGCCGCGTACGCCTGCACACCGGGCGGGACGCCGGGCAGCTGACCGAGTTGCTGGGCGCGGACGCGGTCGCGGTCGGCCAGGACATCTTCTTCCGCGAGGGCGCCTACCGGCCCGGCACCGCCGACGGCCAACGCCTGCTCGCCCACGAGCTGTTGCACACCGTGCAGAACCCGGACGGCCTCGGCGCGCTGCGCGCCGGCCGCGACCCGGGCGCGGTGAGCCTGCCCCAGCAGGCCATCGAGCGCGAGGCGGAGTCGGCCGCCCAGGACCTTGTACGTCCGGCCGCTGCCCAGGAGTCCGCGCTGGAGGTGGAGGAGGGGCAGGCCACGCCCGGCTGGCTGCGGTACGCCACCGTCGACGCCGACCGGAACCGGCTCGAGCAGATCGACCCCGCCACCCTCGTCGACCGGCTGACGAACTCGGTCGTGCGCTCGCTGCGCGGCGACCCGGAGGACCGCTCGAAGCGAACGCGCCGCCAACTCGCCCGGCTGCCCGACGAGTTGCTGGACGGCGTCCTCGACCGCCTGGAGGACCGGCTGCTCGGTTCGGAGCACGACCGGGTGCTCGACCTGGTCGAGGAGATCGAGGCCGACGGGGATCTTCCGGAGGAGACGGACTCCTACGACGCTCCGGCCGTCGAGCCGGACGCGGCCGAGGAACTTCGGGTCGAGCGGGAGAGCGAGCAGCGTTCGGCCGAGGAGGACCGGGAAGAGGAGCGGAAGCCCGGGGTGGCTCCGGGGCCGGAGAAGGAACCGGCTGTTGGGGAAGGGGCCGCCGGGTCGACGCCGGAGAACTCGGCGCCGGGGAACGGGAGTTCCGCGCCGGGTGGTGATCGGGAGCCGAGCCAGGGTGCAGGGACTGGTGCTGGGACTGGGACTGGGGCTGAGGTCGAGAAGGCGACGGCGAGCTCCGCGCAGGGTGAGGCGGCGAAGTCCGAGCAGGGCAAGGGCGAGCAGGCCAAGAGCGAGAAGAAGGAGGCGGCCGGAGAAGGCAAGGCCGGCAAGGAGGACAAGGGAGCCAAGGAGGACAAGGGCGTCAAGGGGGAGAAGGAGGCTTCGGACGGGCAGGAGGCTCCCGCGGCCGGCAAGGAGGAGTCCGCGGCCAAGAACCGGCCGGGCGCGGTCGATGCGCTCGTGGCGGGTCAGAACGTGAAGCCGCAGGACAAGGCCGGGCAGCCGAAGCCGACGGGTTCTCCCACGGCAACGGGCAAGGGCGGCCAGCAGTCCGGCCCGCTCAGCAGGCTCGACGGTGTGCGCAACCAGGACCTGGAAGGCCCGGAGCAAACGGCCGACGAGGGCCCGTTCGGCTCCGGCAGCGAGTCCGAGGTCGAGGTCGGCGGCGGGGAGAAGAGCTCCTGGGACATCAAGCTCCAGCCCGAGGACTTCATTCCGGAGCAGGATCCCGACGTATCCGGCGTACCGACCGCGGACGAGGCGGATCCGGCCTCCGCCGCCGGGGCGGCCGTGCCGTCGTCCGCCGCGCCTCCGGTTACGAGGGCCGACAAGGTGCAGGCGGAGAGGGACGCCGAGGACGCGGAGGATGCGGAGGCGGAATCCGAGTCCGAGTCCGAGGAGGGCGACGCTGCCGGGGCCGCCGACACGGAGGCCGTGCCCGAAGGCGAGGACGCCACCGTCGGAGACGGGCAGCTCGGCGGCCTCGCGCTGGAACAGGCCGCCGCCCCGCCTCCCGTACCGGGCTCGGTGTCGAAGGATCCGAAGAACGGCGCCGACCCCAAGGCCGGGCCCGTGTCCGCGCAGACGGCGGTGCAGGAGGCGCCGGGCCGGTCCGAGGACGGCGGTGAGGCGCAGGAGACGGCCGCCAAGGAGGAGAAGGGCACTCCGGCCGCGGGCGGCAAGTCGGCCGGCGCGCAGGAGAAGGCTTCTCCGCAGGCGGGCGGCGCCCAGTCGGGCGGGTCCGAGGCCTCGGGCCGACAGGAGCAGAGGAAGCCGGAGTCTGGGCAGACGGCTGCGGCTGGGTCGACGGGCGGGCAGGCTCAGGGGGCTTCGTCGTCGACCTCGTCGGCTGGGTCGGCTTCCGGGGGTACGGCGGGCAAGAGCGAGCCGGCGTCGGACGCTTCGAGTGCCTCGTCCGCGCGGGACAGCCATGTCTCCGGCGGCTCGTCCGGAGGCGGCGGCCAGAGCCAGTCGTCGGGCGGGGGGAGTACGGGTACGGCGGCTCCGCAGGCCCCGGCGGTGCAGGAGCCCGCGCCCGCCGCTTCGGAACCGGTCCAGGCGCCCGAACCCTCGGTGCAGGAGGAGGCCGCGGCGCCCGCTCCCAAGGCTGATGCTGCGCCGAAGGCGGCCAAGTCGGCTTCTGCCGGCAAGGGTTCGCGCGGTGGAGGTTCCGGCGGAGGCGGAGGCGGCGGTCGTGGTGGCGGCAGTGCGGCCGTGCCTGCGGCCAAGGGCAAGGGAAAGAAGGACTCGGGCCCGGCGCCGAACCTCTCGCAGGTGTCCCCGGAGGCGGGCCTGTCCACCGCCTCAAGTCTCAAGCCCCACAAGGCACTTGAGGCTATGGGCGGCGTGGGCGGCTCGGTGGACCGTACCGTCGGCGACGAGCACAAGGCGCTCGCCGCCGCGCCGCCGTCGATGCAGCGCCCGGCCGGTGCGCCCCAGACGCTCCAGGGCAAGCCGAAGGCCGATGCGCCCGCCCAGTACTCCCAGGACCCGGCGCAGAAGTCCGAGGCGCCCGAGGAGGAGAAGGCCGAGGTCAAGGGCGCGAAGGAGCCCGAGGGCCAGATTGAGGCCGAGAAGGCGGAGGAGCCTGGCGGCTGGGACACCTTCAAGATGGCGCTGGGCTTCGGCATCGGCTGGCTCGCGGACAAGCTCGGCTTCGAGGTGGACGCGCAGGAGCTGGCGGCCAAGTTCGCCGGGCTGCCGACGAAGGACGAGGCGCTCAAGCAGGCGCAGGCGGGCAACGCGCCGGGTGTCGAGCTGCAGGGCGATGCGGACCAGGCGGCGGGTGAGCAGGGTGCCGCGGTCGATACCAAGGGCCAGGAGACCGTCACGACGGGCCGGGACGACGCGGCCCGCCCGATGGGGGAGAACCAGGTCTACCCCGACGTCCCCAAGGAGCAGCTGAAGGCGAAGGTGCCCGGCCCCGAGGGCGGCAAGGGTGGTGTGCCGGAGGGCGGCGCGTCGACGGGGGCCGTACCTCCGGAGGCCGCGTCCGAGGTGGCGGAGCACGACCGGGGGCCTCAGTTCAAGGCCGCGTTCAGCGACGGCCAGAAGGGCATGTCCGAGGGGCGGCAGACCAAGGACCGGGACTTCCGCGACTCGCAGGCGAAGCACAAGCAGAAGGTCGACGCCGAGGTCGCGGCGAACACCGAGAGCCAGACGGGCGAGCGCGACAAGGCCCTCGGCGATGTCACCGCGCAGCGTGCCGACTGGCGCAAGGAGCAGGACGAGGAGCTCAAGAACCTCGGTACGAAGAAGAGCGAGCGGCACGACAAGGTCCGTAAGGACGTCCAGGACAAGGAGAAGAAGACCGACGACGACGTCGACAAGGAGAAGAAGGACGGCGACAAGAAGATCCAGGACGAGAACACCAAGGCCGAACAGGACGCCGAGAAGAAGCGCGACGACAGCGTCAACGATTCGGGCAACTGGATCAGCAAGGCCTTCGACTGGATCAAAGAGAAGGTCCTTGAGATCAAGAACGCGATCGTCCGCGTCATCAAAGCGGCGCGTGACGCGGTCGTCGGTTTCATCAAGAACTTCAAGGAGACGGTTGAGCGCTGGATCAACGAGGCGCGCAAGTTCATCGTCGACGCGATCAAGAAACTCATCGACGACCTGATCGAATTCGCCAAGGCGCTGGTCCGGGGAATCATCGAACTGGCCAACCGTATCCGGAAGTTCATCAGTGGGCTGATCTCGGCGGCGATCGCCATGGTGAACCGGCTGGCGAAAATGCTGAAGCAGATCATCACGGATCTGCTGCACGCCATCGGCAAACTGCTGGGCAGCATCCTCAGCATCCTGAAGAAGATGCTGCTGGACGTGATCAAGGCCGTGATTGCCGCGGTCAAGACGGTCCTTGAATACGCCTCCAAAATCCTGGGCGCGCTCGGCGAGTTCATGATGATCGCCGTCGATTTCCTCTCCGACCCGGGCGGTTGGCTGAGCGGCGCCAAGAACTCCGCGGTCGACGGGGCGAAGAACCACCTCTTCCGTGAGGTCCAAGCGGCCGTCAAGCAGTGGTTCCAGTCGAAGATCGAGGAGATCCTCGGCATCCCGAAGGCGATGATCGACAAGCTCATCAAGGGTGGCTTCACCCTGGAGCGGATCGTCAAGGAGACGTGGGACGCGATCGTCCCCCAACTCCCCTTCATCATCGGCGAGATCGTCATCACGAAGGTCATCGCGAAGCTGATTCCGGGTGCGGGCTGGGTGATGGCGGTCATCGACGCCATCCGTACGGCCATCGGCGCCCTCAGCGAGATCCTCCGGGCGATCGGCGCGGTCATCACCTGGCTGAAGGCGGTCCGCCAGGGCGGCGCGGGCATCCTCTTCGCCAAGGCGGTCGCGGCCGGCATCGTCGCCCTCCTCGAACTCGCCTACGAGTTCCTCCTGAACGGCATCGGCAAGTACGTGGCCAAGGTGGGCCGCCGTCTCAAGAGCGTTGCCCTGAACCTGGGCAAGGAGAAGCCGGGCGGGGGCCGGGGCCCGGCAGGCCAGGGTTCGGACGACCGGGGCGGCGACAAGAAGACGCGCCCACAGCCGGAATCCGGGCCCGGCCCCACTTCCGGCGCCCCGACCACACGCCCGACGACGAGCGGCCCGACAACAAGCCGCCCAACGACGAGCCGCCCAACGACGGCAGGGCAGCGCCCCGGCGGGACGCCGACCGCGAAGAAGCCGGGGACCACCACCCCGGCGAAGCCCACGTCACCCACCACCGGCCCCGCCAAGGACGGCACCAAGCCCGGCCCCGGGACGCCCAAGACCCCGGCCGACACCAAAAGGCCCACGGGCAACGACAAGAACGGCAAGCCGAAGGACAAGGAAGACGACAGGCCGGACACCCGCCCGACCCCGTCCCCGAAGCCCAAGCCGACTCCCCGGCCAAAGCCGAAGCCCGAACCGGACACGCGCCCCCGCCCGAAGGACGACACCCCGGGCAAGCCCAAGGAGGACCAGGGCTCCACGCCGCCCAAGACGGACGACAAGACCCCGGACAAGCCCAGGGACCAGGACCCGAACAGCCCTGCGGGCAAGGACGGCAGGGGAAACAAGGACGACTCGGGGAAGCCGAAGCCGGGCAAGGACACGCCAGGCAAGCCCAAGCCCGATAAGGACGGCAAGAAGCCGGGCAAGTCCAAGGACGGCGATGGCAAGAAGCCCGACAAGGACGGCCCGGACAGGCCGGCACGCAAGAAGCCGGACAGGGACGGCGACAAGCCCGGCAGGCCGAAGAGCACGCAGAGCAAGGACGACCGAAAGAAGGACGAGAACTCGCAGGACTCGAAGGACGAACGCCTGCGGAGGATCGTGGCCCGCATCCGCCCCATCGAAGAGAGCAGGCTGCGCAAGGGAGTTGCCCGGGAAGACCATGTCGCCGCGCTGGAATCCATGCGGCGGTGGTACGGCCTCACCGAGCTCAGTCGACAGCACCCTCCCGGGTTCACCGTGGTGGCCAGACTCAACCCCGCGCGCAGTGTCATCAGCGGCAGGGAGGTCCCGGAGGAGGGTTTCGACAACGCCGGCTTCGACAAGGGCGACAAGACCGTCCCGGTCGACTGGCTCGACGCCACACATCGCGATCCGAAGCTGCCCCCGGTGAATTCGCCGAAGTTCGAGGACAACAAGCTGGCTTCCGGCTTTACGTCCGAGTATCTCAACCAGAAGTTCGCCACGGCCGAAGGAGACCGAAACACGAAGCGCTCACCTGAGCCGTTCGGTTTCCGGTATCTCAACACGATGACGAATCTCAAGGACAGTGAACGCTGGGACAGGACACACCTCCTGCCGTACGAGCTGGGTGGCAATGTCAAGAACCAGAACCTCGTACCGGCGAGGCACTATCAGAACATGAAGCTCAGGGTGACCGAAGGCCCGGCCGGAAAGTGGATAGCCAACGGGACCAGGATCGCCTGGTACCAAATGGACATCACCTACCACCCGAAGAAGGACCATCCTAGTGGCGGTGACCCCATTCAGGGTTTCCCGAACAAGATGAACACGGCTTGGGGAAGGTACACGCGTAAGCCTGGAAAGAGCGGCGAGAGCCAGTCCCACTGGGACCGGGGATACTCCAAGAGTCAGGTGTCGATTCCGAACATGGAGGAGCCTCCGACGAGTGGGGTCGCCCCTGAGGTCGCGGTGAACGACGAAAAGGACACGTACCGCCTCAAGCTCGCTCTCGAAGCCCGTGATTCACATCTGAAGGCCATTCTGAAACTCCGTGACGAACAGCGGTTCACGAACGAGACCGAGATGATCCGTCGCCTCCAGGAATACCGGCCGCGATTCAATCTGATCAAGATCCAGCGCCGCCTCATCAGGCTCCGAGGAGAAGGACGCCTACGGTTCTAGAGCCTCCCGATCATCCCAGTCCTCGACCCTGCTGCTCTGTCCCGAAGGTGAACCATGACGGATCCTCTGACTCAAAGCGAGACCCTGCAGACCGAATCGATCAGGGAACTTGTCCAAAGCCCCCTGTTCGAAGCGGCATACGAGCAGGAAGACATCACGTTCCCGCTGGCGACCTTCGACCCCCTGTCGGACGAGAACCCGGAGTGGGCGGACGTGAGGCTCAGCGATGAGCTCAAGGAGTGCGCGCTGCGGTTCGTCTCCCTCTCGTGCGAGTGGTCTCTCGCGTCCCAGGACCGGAACCTCGACGGCGAGTTCAGCCTTCCCCACCTCTACCTGGCCATCACCAGAGACCCGCCGCGGCACAACGACCTGGCCACGGAGAGTGAGCGTGCGTTGCTCGCCGACCTCCGGATGATCGACTCGGCTCCTCGACGAGCCACGGGCGAAGCCGCGTTCATCCGGCTCGAACCGCACAAGGAAACACTGGAGATCTGGTACCAGGACCGCTATCTGTTCGACGATCAGAACAACACCCAGGGTTTCCTCAGGATGGAACTCAGCTATTGCGAGTACCTGGACACCCTGCGCCTCACCAAAGGTGCGTTCGGCTGGCAGATGTTGTTCGTCGACGCCTCCCTGCGTGGCAGCGGATTCCGTGCGCACGTGGAAAACCTCACGAACATGCTCGAGACCTTCCCCGCCGCGTTTCCGCAGTACGACTACACCGCCTTGGTAAACCGTCTGGAGGCCCGCCGATGACCCGCTACGCCGACATCCCCAAGCCCATCCGCTCCGGAATAGTCGTCGTCGACCCCGACCGAGGCACGCCCCAGCGCATCATCGTGCTCCAGTTCAACCCGGACACCCTCGAACGCAGCCTCAGCCCCCAATCCGCGGGAGGAAGTGGCGACTCCGGCGGCGGAGGCAGCGGGACCGGAGACCGGAATGAGGCCCTGCGTCTCAAGGGTCCCGCTCAGGAGACCTGGAAGTTCACCGCAGAGATCGACGCCACCGATCAATTCGAGGTCGCCGCACCCGACGGCATTCACCCCCAACTCGCCACCCTCGAAATGCTCGTGCAGCCCACGACGCAGCAGATCCGGGACGCCTCGCGGCTCTCGCAGAAGGGGACCATCGAGATCAGCCCGATCGAGATGCCGCTGACGCTGTTCACGTGGGGGAGCAAGCGGGTGATGCCCGTGCGGCTGACCGAGCTGTCCATCAACGAGTCCGCCTTCGACGTGAACCTCAACCCGATCCGGGCCTCGCTCGGCGTCGGGCTCAAGGTGCTCACGGTCAGCGACCTGCCCGCCGGACACCGAGGCGCCGACCTCTACATGGCCCACCTCGCCCAGAAGGAACGCCTCGCGACGGCCGCCCGCCGGGGCAGCCTCGGCGGACTCGGACTCACCGGCGGGGACATCGGCGGCACGGCGACACTGAGCGGAAGGGGCTGAGCAGCGGTCATGGCCGACATCGAGCCTTACGAGAACGCCCTGGACGCGATCCCGGGCGCCCACCCCTACCCCCGCACCAGCCGCTACCACGACGCCGAGATCGGCATCCACCGACAGCCCGACGGCACCGAAGTCCGGTACACCAAGCGCCGGTTGCTGCCCCCGTTGGTCGAGACCGAGGACGAAACCCAGAGCCACACCGTCAGCAGCGGCGAACGCCCCGACCTCCTCGGGCAGCGCTACTTCGGCGACCCCGCCCAGTGGTGGCAGATCGCCGACGCCAACCCCGTACTGGATCCACGGGAGTTGACCGACGAGGCGGGCAACGTCATCGAGATCCCCCTCGCCGGCGGCTTCCCGCGCGCGGACCGGGGAGACCGGCGTGTCTGAACTCCCCGTGGGCCGGGGCCCCGTACACATCACGCTCCAGATGGGACCGAAGCTCACCCGGCCCGTCCCCGCGGAGGTGACGGAAGCCCTGCTCTCCGCCCAGATCACCGCCACCGCGGGGGAGCGCAGCGGCTTCCAGCTCGCCTTCGACCTCACCAAGAACGGGCTGATCAACCGCACCCTGCTCCCGGAGGGGTTCTTCGACCCGAAGACCCGCGTCATCGTGTCCGTGAGTGTGAAAGGCACGCCCGAGGTGCTCCTCGACGGCCTGATCGTGCGGCAGGAGGTCGGCGCCAGCAACCAGCCGGGCCACTCCACGCTCACCGTCACCGGCGAGGACCTGAGCCTCCTCATGGACCTGGAGGAGCGGACCGACCGCTACCCCAACCTGCCGCCGTCCGAGCGCGTCCTGGCCATCCTGCGCCGGTACTCCGACTACGGCATCCGGCCGGACGTCTACACGGAGAAGGTGTCCCAGCCCCCGCACCAGGACCTCCGCGTCCACTACCAGACGGGCACCGACCTCCAGTACGTCAACGAGCTGGCCCGCGCCAACGGCTACACCTTCTATCTGGAACCGGGCCCCAACCCCGGCCAGTCGTCGGCCCGTTGGGGCCCAGAGGTCAGGCTCGGCATCCGCCAGCACGCCCTCAACGTCAACATGGACAACAACTCCACCGTCGACCAGCTGACGTTCGCGTACGACGGCACGGCGCGGGAGGAACCGCAGGCCCGGTGGCAGGACCCCGGCACCCGGCAGTCCACCCTCCTCCCGCAGCCGCCGATCAGTCCGCTGCGTCCGCCCCTCGGCAAGCGGCCCACCCCGGCGCTCAAGCGCAGGACGCTGGCCGGCACCGCCAAGCAGCAGCGCGAGCAGGCCGAGGCCGAACTCCTCGCCAGAGCCGCCGTGTCCGCCGACGTCGTGTCGGGCTCCGGCTCGCTCGACGTCAACCGGCACGGATACCTCCTGCAGCCCCGCCAACTGGTCGGCGTGCGCGGCGCCGGACGCGCGTACGACGGCGACTACTACGTCAAGTCCGTCACGCACACCCTGCGCCCGGGCTCGTACCAACAGAACTTCACCCTCTCCCGGGAGGGCCTCGAAGCCCGCAGCGCCTACGTCAGGCCCTGACCCACCACAGCACGCACGGCCCCGCGGCACCCGGCCCCCCACCAGCACTCCACCCGCATCACCCAGCAACACCCCACAGAGCAGGAGCAGTTCAGCATGGCGGCACCCAGCAATCGCTACCTCGGCAAGTTCCGCGGCCGGGTGATCGACAACAACGACCCGCTGCACATCGGGCGGATCACCGTCGAGGTCCCGGACGTCCTCGGCGACGAGCCGTCGACGTGGGCGCTGCCCTGTCTGCCGTTCACCGGTCCGGAGGCGGGCCAGTTCGTGGTGCCGCCGCCGGGAGCGGGCGTGTGGGTCGAGTTCGAGCAGGGTGACCCCAGCTTCCCCGTGTGGACGGGGTGTTGGTACGGCGACCGGAGCGAGCTGCCGCCGGACGCGCGCCGCCTTGTCCAACCGGCCTCGCAGGCCAAGCCGGTCGTGGTGCAGACACCCGGGGCGCACAAGATCGTGATGAGCGATCCGCCGGGCGCGGACCAGGGAATCCTGCTCCAGGCCAAGGGCGGCGCCTACATCCGCATCACCGAAGAAGCCGTCGTCATCGCGACCGGCGCGGGCGCCGAGGTCCTGCTGCGCGGCGACCAAGTAACGATCAACGAGGGCCAGTTGACCGTGCTCTCGAAGCGATAGGAAGACGGGGGACGAATCAAGTGTCCAGCGCAAGAGGGGCATCCGGCGGTCTGCTCGGCACCGGTGCCGTGATCAGCTGCCCGCACGGCGGTCGCGCCACCACCGCCACCACATCCACCTCCGCCGTGCTCATGGACGGCATGCCCGTCGCCACGGCCGAGCACGGGTACGTCGTCACCGGCTGCCCGCACACCGTCGACGGGGTGCCCGTCCCGTGCGTCTCCGTCCGCTGGACGGCCGACGGCTCCGGCGTCACGGTCGGCGGCGCGTCCGTGCTGCTCGACACGTCCGCGGCCGAGTGCTTCACCGCGGCGTTCGTGCCGCAGGGACCGCCGGTCGTCCAGGCCGAGCGCCGAAGGGTGGCCGTCCGATGAGCCCACGCACCCGCCCCCGCAGCGACATCGCGTTCCCGTTCCGGGCCGACCGCCGTGGCCGCACCGCGCACGCCCGCCACGACGAGCACGTCCGCGACCTGATCGAGCAGGTGCTGTTCACCAGCCCCGGCGAGCGCGTCATGCGCCCCGACTTCGGCTGCGGACTGCTCGACCTGGTGTTCGCGCCCAACAGCCCCGAACTCACCAGCACCCTCGAACTCACCGTGCAGGCCTCCTTGCAGCGCTGGCTCGGCGACCTCATCGACGTGGAGGACCTCGACGTGGTCAGCGAGGACAACGCCGTCCGCGTCCATCTCTCGTACGCCGTGCGCTCCACCGGAACGCGCCGCGACGACGTCTTCGAAGGGAGGGCCGCGGCATGACGAGCACGGGTACGACCACCACCTCCCGGCGGGCGAAGGTAAGGGCCGCCCAGCTCAACGGAGTTGACGCGGTCGAGGTCGGCGACGACGGCCTCACGCTCACCGTCACCTTCCTCGGCAAGGCCCCGCACGGCCTGTGCGCCGAGAACATCCGCATCGACGGCGGCCGACGCATCATCGGACCCACCGACATCACAGTCGTCGACCTGAGTGTCGAGCGCGAGGACGACCCCGAACTCGACGACCGGCTGTACGTCACCCTCGACCGGGCCGGCGACACCTCCCGCTACCGGCTCTCCCTCGTGGAGACCGACCCGTACGGACGCCCCGGGACCGAGCCGTACCGAGGCTTCGACCAGCGCTACCACAGCGCGTCCTTCGCCTTCCGGCCCGACTGCCCGACGCCCTTCGACTGCGCCGAAGAGCCCCACGGGACACGGGAGTTCCCGGAGGCACCCGTCGTCGACTACACCGCGCGCGACTACGAGACCATCCGCAAGCTGCTCCTCGACCGGCTCGCGCTCACCACCCCCGACTGGATCGAGCGCAACCCCGCCGACCTGGGCACGACGCTCGTCGAGCTGCTCGCCTACACCGGCGACCAGATCAGCTACCAGCAGGACGCGGTCGCCACGGAGGCGTATCTCGACACCGCGCGCCGCCGGGTCTCCGTACGCCGCCATGTCCGGCTCATCGACTACGCGATGCACGACGGCGCCAACTCCCGTGCGTACGTGACCGTGCAGACCGCGGGCGAGCGCACGCTGCTGCCCGGCACGTACCGCTTCGCCTCCGTCGACGTACGCACCCTCGACCCGCACGACCGTCCGGAGCCCGGCACGGTCATCGACGACGGGGACCTCGCCGAACTCGACGAGCGCGGCTCCGTGGAGGTCTTCGAACCGGTCGCGTCCGCAGACCCGTTGGAGCTGCGCGCCGCACACAACGCGATCCGGCTGTGGACCTGGGGCGGTGAGGTGTCCTCCCTTCCGAAGGGCGCGACCGCCGCGACCCTGCGCGACGAATGGCGCGACGCCGAGACCTGCGAGGAGCGCCAACTCGATCTGAAGCCCGGCGACTTGCTCGTACTGGAGGAGGTGAAGGGGCCGCGCACCGGCACCCCGGGCGATGCCGACCCCGCCCACCGGCAGGTCGTGCGCCTGACCTCCGTCACCCCGGGCGTCGACCGGATCGAGGACCAGCCGGTCCTGGAGGTCACCTGGGCCGCCGGGGACGCGCTGCGCCTCCCGTTCTGCCTCGCCACCCGCGGCGGTCGCGACTGCGAGCCCGTCGAGGACGTGACGCTCGCCCGCGGCAACGTCGTCCTCGTCGACCACGGCCGCTCCCTGAACTGGTGCGGCGACGGCCTGCCGGAGACGGTGACCGTGCCGCCCGCACCCGCCGTAGTCGGCTCATGCGACTCGCCGGCCTTCGGCTGCCGCGACCGCGACGAGGGCAACGCGCCCGCCCGGCTCATCAACTCCCTTACGGACAAGGCCGAATGCGGGGATCCGCTCACCCCTGACGACGTCCGCGAGCTGTTCGACGTCGTCGGTGAGACCGCGACCGTACGCGCCGGTCTGGGCCTGGAACTCGCCGGGCAGCGGCAGGAACGGGTGGTGCCCGGCACGGCGTACGCGCAGGTCGCGGCCCTCAGGACGCTGCTCGCCCAGTCCGTGTACCCCGGCATCGCGCCCCGCTTCCGGCCGGTCCTCGGCCGCTCGCCCGTGACGCAGGCCGTGCCGTTCCCGGACCCGCGGACCGTCGCCGGCGGCCAGGCCGAGCGGATCGCCGCCATCCCCGGACGGGTCAGGCAGCGGCTCGTCGAGCTGTGGCGCAGCGCCCGCGACCGCGACGGGCTCGGCGAGCGGGAGATCGACGAACTCACCGTGATCTACGGCCTGAAGACCCTGGAGCACCTCGAACTCCACCTCCACCCGGTCCGCGCCCTGCGTGAACTCCTCTTCCGCAGCGACCAGTTGCTCGACGCCAAGCTGCGCCGCGTCGAGGTGCTCACGGCACGGGCCCGCGCGGGCACGGTCCTCGACGGCCACATCGCCTGGGAGATCGCGCACAGTTGGGGACCGGCGTACGCGGCCGGACTGCACCCGGACGAACTCGTGCTGCGCGGCCCCGCCTCGGCGGCGCTCCGCCACGACCCGCGCCAGGCACTCCCGGCCGTACGTCTCCACGAGGGCGAGGGCGAGGGCGACGGGGGCGTGACGTGGGAGCCGCGCCGCGACCTGCTCGACAGCACGCCCCGCGACCGGCACTTCGTCGGCGAACTGGAGGACGACGGACGCCTCGCCCTCCGCTTCGGCGACGGCCGCCACGGCACCCGCCCGACCCCCGGCGCCCGCCTCGAACTCCGCTACCGGCTCGGCGGCGCCACCGCCGGAAACGTCGGCGCGGAGGCCATCAACCACCTGGTCCTGTGCAATGACAGTGACGACCGCGACCGCGAGGAACCACCCGTGGCCGGTGTCCGCAACCCACTCCCCGCCGTGGGCGGCACGGAGCCCGAACCGGTCGAGCAGGTACGCCAGTTGGCCCCGCTCGACCTGCGCCGCACCCGTCTGCGCGCGGTCACCGCAGAGGACTACGCGGCCCTTGCCTCCGCCCTGCCCGGGGTGCAGCGCGCCGCCGCCGCGATCCGCTGGACCGGCAGCGTCCAGGAGGCACACATCGCCGTGGACCCGTACGGCACCGGCGTCCCCTCGGAGGGGTTGCTCGTCGAAGTGGCCCAGGCCCTGGAGGCGTACCGGCGTATCGGCCACGACCTCGTGGTCGCGCCCGCCCGGCTCGTGCCGCTCGACATCGAGCTGAAGGTGTGCGCCAAGCCCGGCCACCAGCACGGGCAGATCCTGGCCGAGCTGTACCGCGTGCTCGGACGCGGTCGCCTCCCGGGCGGGCGGCTCGGCTTCTTCCACCCGGACGCGCTGACGTTCGGCGAACCGGTCCGGCTCAGCCGTCTGGTCGCCGTCGCGGCGGCGGTGCCCGGCGTCGAGAGCGTCCATGTCACACGGCTTCGAAGGCTGTTCCACGAGGACCGAGGAGAGAGGGAGGACGGCGTGCTGCGGCTCGGCCCGCTGGAGATCGCCACCTGCGACAACGACCCCGACCGGCCGGAGAACGGCCGCCTTGCGATATCCCTCGGAGGTGCCCGATGAGCGACGACTGCACCTGCGGCGGCGCGTGCGGCCATGGCGCGTCCGGTGGCGGCGCATACGGCGACGGCATGTCCGGCGGTGGTACGTGTGGCTGCGGCGGCGCGTGCGGAGGCCACGACGAGCGCCTCGCCCCCGCCCCGCTCCACAACCCGCCCGGCCGCACGGCCCTCGACTACCGCGTCGGCGAGTACGGGTTCTTCCTGGCGGCCCAGCTCGACCGGCTGGCCTCGCCCGCGTACCCGGCCCTGAAGGGGCTCACGGTCCGCACCCCCGACGACCCGGCGATCGGCCTGCTCGACGCCACGGCCGTCCTCGGTGACCTGCTCACCTTCCACTCCGAGCGGATCGCCGACGAGGCCTATCTGCGGACGGCCAACGAACACCGCTCGCTCGCGCTGCTCGGCCGGCTCGTCGGCCACCGGCCGCGCCCCGGTGTCGCCGCCTCCACGCACCTCGCGTACAGCCTCGAACGCGATCCGCGTGCCGAGACCCTGCCCGTGGTGATCCCGCGCGGGGCACAGAGCCACAGCGTGCCCGCGTCGGCCGACGAGGAGTCGCAGACCTTCGAGACGAGCCGCGACCTGACGGCCCGCTGGGACTGGAACGAGCTGAAGGTCCGGCGCCGCCGCCCCTCCCTCGTCACGCCGGCGGACCTGGAGCGCCGCTCGGAACTCTTCGTCGAAGGCACCGCCAACTCTCTCCAAACCGGCGACCAGTTGCTTCTCGTCTTCGGTGAACAGGCGGGCACAGGCCCGAAGTTGCTGCCCGTCGCGAAGGTGCGGATCGACCGGGACGACGAGATCACCGCGATCGGCCTGGCCCGGTCGGCTCCGCCCACTCTCCGGGAACTCGTCGACGAGGTACGGCGGTGGACCTCCGAGCCCGAGGCGCCGGGCGACCCCGGTGACGAACCGCCCACCCCGGAGGTCCCCAACCCGCGCCCGGTCAGCCGCCTGATCGAGGACTTCGACGACCAGGTCCTCGCCCCCCTGCGCGCCGACCTGGACGGGATCAAGACCCCGGAGAGGCTCGCGGCCCGTCTTGCCGAGCCCGTGGCACGCCTGGGTGAGGCCCAGGTCCTCGCGACGCCGTACGAGGATGTCGCGGCATGGTTCGAGCAGTTGGAGGCGG
>NZ_LIQZ01000171.1 GCF_001418655.1 Streptomyces phaeochromogenes
GGGACGGGAATGGGTAGGGGCGGCGGGGGCGGAAAAAGGTCAGGACTCCGGGGTGGCCGCGCCCGACAAGCCCAGCAGTAGGACCCGGGTGAAGTCGTGGACCCACGTCGGGGTGACCGGTTCGGCGCAGACGAGGGTGCGGTGGACCACCGCACCGGCGACCATGTCGAAGATGAGGTCGACCGTGCGGGCGGCGGTCGAGGGGTCGGACTCCGGCGGGAGTTCGCCACGGACCTGGGCCCGCCGTCGCCCTTCGAGGACCAGCCGTTTCTGGCGGTCGACGACCGACGCGCGGATCCGCTCCCGCAGCGCGTCGTCCCGCGTCGACTCGGCGAGCACAGCCATGAGCCCGCTCTTCGCCTCAGGCCGCGCGAGGATCGCCGCGAACTGGAGCACCACGCCCTCGATGTCCGCCGCGAGGCTCCCCCGGTCGGGCAGCTCCAGCTCGTCGAAGAGCGCCGCCACCGCGTCGACCACGAGCTCGTTCTTGCCCGCCCACCGCCGGTAGAGGGTTGTCTTGGCGACCCCGGCACGCGTCGCCACATCCCCCAGCGTCAGCTTGGACCAGCCCAGTTCGACGAGAGCCGCCCGCGTCGCCGCCAGGATCGCGGCGTCCGCGGCGGCGCTGCGGGGACGCCCGGTACGGGGGGCGGAGGTGCGGCTCTGCATGCCGGTGACCATATCTGGGGACTGCTGTGTAAGGGGATTCCGTGGAGTCGTGAGGGAGATCACCGGAGTGGGCTTCCCGCGATCCCATGCAGCCAGTTACGCTACGACCCGTAGCGAAAGCTCGTGTGTGAGCGACAACCGTGCGGCGCCAGGTGGGGACCCGGCGCCAGGACCGACGTTGACCAGTACTGGACCACGCGATCGACCAGCTTTCACAACGCTTTTCACGAAGGCGCGCGGAGGGGGGAGGATAGACGCATGCAGCCACGGAACATGTCCATGAGCGGAGTCGTCGACCTCGCCGCGGTGAAGGCGGCCCAAGAGGCCAAGGCGAAGGCGGAGCAGGCGCGTGCGGAAGCGGCGCGGCAGGGCGGCGGAGCCGTCTCCGCGGTGTCGCCGTCGAGTCTCGTCATCGACGTCGACGAGGCGGGTTTTGAGCGGGACGTCCTGCAGCGCTCCACCGAAGTGCCGGTCGTCATCGACTTCTGGGCCGAGTGGTGCGAGCCGTGCAAGCAGCTCAGCCCGCTCCTGGAGCGGCTCACCGTTGAGTACAACGGCCGGTTCGTCCTCGCCAAGATCGACGTCGACGCGAATCAGATGCTGATGCAGCAGTTCGGGATCCAGGGGATCCCGGCGGTGTTCGCGGTGGTGGCCGGTCAGGCCCTGCCGCTCTTCCAGGGCGCCGCACCCGAGGCCCAGATCCGGGGCACCCTCGACCAGCTCGTGCAGGTCGCCGAGGAGCGCTTCGGTCTGACGGGCCTGACCGTCGACCCGGACGGTGAGCAGGGCGCGCAGAGCGGGCAGCCCGTGGAGGCCCAGGTCCCGGCCGGTCCGTACGACGCGCTGCTCGAAGCAGCCGTACAGGCCCTGGACGCGGGCGACTTCGGCGGCGCGGTGCAGGCGTACAAGAACGTGCTGAGCGACGACCCGGGCAACACGGAGGCCAAGCTGGGCCTCGCCCAGGCCGAGTTGCTCCAGCGGGTGCAGGGCGCCGACCCCCAGCAGGTGCGCAAGGAGGCCGCCGACAACCCCGGTGACGTACCGGCGCAGATCGCCGCCGCCGACCTGGACCTGGTGGGCGGCCATGTCGAGGACGCCTTCGGGCGGCTCGTCGACGCGGTGGCGCGTACAGCGGGTGACGACCGGGACGCGGCGCGCGTACGGCTTCTTGAGCTCTTCGAGGTGGTGGGCGCCGACGACCCGCGTGTCGCCGCGGCGCGCCGGGCGCTGGCCCGGGCCCTGTTCTGACCAGTCGCTAAACGTCGGGACCCGTGGTGCCCGAGTGAAGAATTTGGCGACAGAGCGATACTGCGACCGCGTTTTACCAAAACTTGGTAAACGCGGTCGCTGTTACTGCGAGTAAGTCAGGGGCGGTGATCTGTCGGATTCCGTCCAAGGTTCGATCACTTTGTCACCACCCTTGGTGCCACCCAGAGTTGTCGGCCGATACCGACGGGTCGTTGTTCGGTTATCCGGCCGTTACTAGCCAGTAACGAACCCCCTTGTGCGGGCGGCGAGAATGCACCACGATCGGCGACGCTCGGTCCATTCCCCTTCCCCGACAGCCAATCGGGTCAGCGGGTTTCCTTGGGTCCCCACCGAGTAGGGACGGCGGCAGTGGCGCCGGCCCTTGGGCAGGGGGGTCTTCGCCGTTCGGTGGAGCCTGTCCGGCAGGTTGTGCGTGAAGTGTTCAGGCGCGACCAGTGGTTGTCGCTCGGGGGTGATCGCCGGTGATTCGGGTGCGTTCCGCGCCTCCGGGTTGGGGCGCTCTCCTTCCCGAGGACGTAGCACTTCTCCCATCCCTGCCCGGCTGAGCCGCCGTCTGGGGGCAGCCAGGGCCGGAGATGTACGTCCGAGAAGGAGGAAATATGGAGTCCCAGGTGCGTGGCGGGACCAGATGGAAGCGGTTCGCGGTAGTCATGGTGCCCAGCGTGGCCGCGACCGCCGCGATAGGTGTCGCCCTGGCTCAGGGTGCTCTCGCCGCGTCGTTCAGCGTGTCGGGCCAGTCGTTCAAGGTGACGGCGGACCGGCTCGACGGTGTTGGCTTCTCGCAGTACGGGGCCATCGACCAGGGCTACACGCTCAAGGGTGAGAAGACGGCGCACCCGGTTGCGGTGTCGGCGTTCAAGAGCGCCAAGATCACGAACATGTGCCAGTCCGTGGTCACCCCGGACATCCCGTTGATCGGTTCCGTCAGCCTCACGCTGAAGGCCGGCGGCGGCAGCACGCCGGTCGAGGCCGAGAACCTCTACATCGACGTCGAGGATCTGCAGGCCAACGCGACCTTCCGCAACATCGACATCGGTGTTGCCGCCGGAGACGCCACCAAGGGTCCCGGCATGAAGGGCGGCAAGGAGCAGGCGAACCCCTACGGTTTCGCCCAGCAGGCCGAGTCGGCCACGCTGACCGATGTGAAGCAGACGGCGTGGGCGACCACCGCCGGCACCTTCAAGCTCAGCGGCCTGAAGATGTCGCTGTCCAAGGGTGTCAAGGAGTGCTACTAGGCACTCCGTGGGCGGGTGAGGGAGCCTGCGCTGCCTCACCCGCCCGTCCCTTTTCGTAGTACGTGAAACCCTCAGCAACGCCGTTCCAGGGAGCTGTTTTCCATGAGCGCCGAGACTCCTGCCGCGCGCGGTCAATTCCACATCTGGCGGCTGCGGTTCCGTGCCTGGCGGGGCGGCCGGCCGTTCTGGGCGGGCCTGTTCATCCTGATCGCCGGATTCCCGATCGCATACCTTCCGTACGCGAATCTGCAGATCGGGCATCTCACGCTCGCCATGGCGACGACCGCGGGTGCGGGGTCCCTCATCATCGGCGTGCTCCTGGGTGTTCTCGGAATCAGCCTCTGGTACCAGAAGCACATCCGGACCTTCGCCGGTGTCGCGGCGATCCTGCTGGGCCTGGTCTCGCTGCCGGTGTCCAACTTCGGAGGCTTCTTCGTCGGCTTCCTGCTGTCCCTCGTGGGCGGCGGCATGGCCGTGGCCTGGGCCCCGGGCGAGGAGCCCGCCGCGCGCCCGGCCGAGACGGACCGTACGGACAAGGGAGACGCTCCGGAGGCCGCACTGGCCAACGGCGCGAGCGAGCCGAACGATCTGTCAGGAACGAGCCCGACCAACGGGGCGAACGGGAGGCACAGTGCCGGCTGACGAGGTCCAATACGCGGGCCCCGCGGGGGAGTCCCGTGAGAGAACCGGGCCGCGGCACGCAGCCCCCAAGAAGCCGTTGTTCACCAGGTTGCACGTGCCCGCGGGCAAGGCGATAGCCATCGCGTCGATGCCGACGGCCATCCTCATGGGGATGGGCTTCACGCCGACGCTCGCCCGGGCCGAGGACAAGCCGTCGGCGAAGAACCTGACGATCGACGAGTACAAGGACTGCGTCGACGCGTTGGAGGAGGAGACCGAAGAGGCCAAGGACGACGCGTCCCCCACGCCGTCGCCCTCCGCCTCGACGAGCGCTCCCGCGGACGATGAGAAGGAGCCGAGCGCTTCGGACCCGTCGGGTTCGGACACGCCGGGCTCGGGCTCTTCGTCGGATTCAGGTTCCGACGACAAGCCCGAACCGACGCCGTCCGCCTCGGAGTCCAAGGCGCCCGCCGAGAACACCGAGCCGACGCCCACCCCCTCGGCGTCCGAGTCGAAGAACCCGCTCGACCCCCTGGGGCTCGGCGAGGCGATCAAGGACATCTTCACCCCCGACGAGGAGGAGACGGCGACCCCGACCCCGACTCCCTCCGCGTCGACCCCCGCGGCCGAGAAGCCCGCCGAGACGTCTACGGACAAGGCCGAGGACCCGGTCAAGGACACGGTGGACAAGGCCGAGGACACGGTCAAGGACGTCACCGACGCGGCGACGGACGCCGCCGAGGACACCGCGGACAAGGCGGAGGAGGCGGCCGACGACGCCACCGCGTCGCCGACCCCCAGCCCGTCCGCGAGCTCCACCACCGACCCGGACGACTGCCCGGCCGCCACGGACGACGAGGGCGGTGTCGAGCAGGGCATTCCCGCCCTGGCCGACGACCCCTGGCAGCTGGAGGCCAGTTCACTCCTGCTCAAGGGCGCCGACTACCAGGGCATCGTCAAGGTGAAGACGGCCAGCGGCAAGGTCAAGGAGGTCCTCAAGTACGTGATCTCCGACGGCACCGACATCGGTGACCTGCACCAGACGGTCACCGACAAGCAGGCCGGCAAGACCTACCACGTGCAGGCGGGCAAGGGCACCACGTCCACCATCCGCGAGGGCAAGACGGTCATGTACACGGAGAGCATCTCCGGCAACCTGCTCGGTCTGATCCCGATCACGTTCGACCCGGAGCACCCGCCGCCGCTGAACATCCCGCTGATCTACTTCACGAAGGTGAAGGTCATTCAGGCCGCCCAGTTCGGCGGGACGCTGACCGTCCCCGGCATGCACCAGTTCACGACCGACTGACCCGGACGCGACGGACGGGCCGTACGCGGCCCTCCGAGCGCCCACCGGAGCCCACATACCTCCGGGAGCCGCAAAACACGCTGAGGGCGCCCCCTGCGCGGCAGGGGGCGCCCTCAGCGGCGTACAGCGGCCGTACGGGCCGACAGGCGGCACGGCGGCCGTACCGGGCGGATCAGCCGCCCAGGTGGTGCACGCGGACCATGTTGGTGGTGCCGGGGACGCCGGGGGGCGAGCCGGCGGTCATCACGACGATGTCGCCCTCGCTGAAGCGGTTGAGCTTGCGCAGCTCCTGGTCGACCAGGTCGACCATCTCGTCGGTGCTGTGCACGAACGGCACGACGTAGGACTCGACGCCCCAGCTCAGCGCGAGCTGGTTGCGGGTGCCCTCCTCCGTGGTGAAGGCCACGATCGGCTGCTCGGCGCGGTAGCGGGAGAGCCGGCGGGCCGTGTCACCGGAGTTGGTGAAGGCCACCAGGCCCTTGCCCCCCAGGAAGTCCGCGATCTCGCACGCGGCACGGGCCACCGAACCACCCTGCGTACGCGGCTTCTTGCCGGGCACGAGCGGCTGCAGGCCCTTGGAGAGCAGCTCCTGCTCGGCCGCGACGACGATCTTCGACATCGTCTTGACGGTCTCGATCGGATACGCGCCCACGCTCGACTCGGCCGACAGCATGACCGCGTCCGCCCCGTCCAGGATCGCGTTGGCGACGTCGGACGCCTCGGCGCGCGTGGGGCGGGAGTTGGTGATCATCGACTCCATCATCTGGGTCGCCACGATCACCGGCTTGGCGTTGCGCCGGCACAGCTCCACGAGGCGCTTCTGCACCATCGGGACCTTTTCCAGGGGGTACTCGACGGCGAGGTCGCCACGGGCCACCATCACACCGTCGAAGGCCGCGACGACGGCCTCCATGTTCTCCACCGCCTGCGGCTTCTCCACCTTGGCGATGACGGGGACCCGGCGGCCCTCCTCGTCCATGATCTTGTGCACGTCGTTCACGTCGTGGGCGTCGCGCACGAAGGACAGCGCCACCAGGTCGCAGCCCATCCGCAGGGCGAAGCGCAGGTCCTCGACGTCCTTCTCGGACAGCGCCGGCACGTTCACGGCCGTGCCGGGCAGGTTGATGCCCTTGTGGTCCGAGATGACACCGCCCTCGATGACGATCGTCCTGACCTGGGGGCCCTCGACGGCGACGACCCGCAGTTCGACGTTGCCGTCGTTGATCAGGACCTGGTCGCCCTTGGAGACATCGCCCGGCAGACCCTTGTACGTGGTGCCGCAGATCGACTTGTCGCCCGGGACGTCATCGGTCGTGATGGTGAACTCGTCACCCCGCTCCAGCTCCACGGGGCCCTCGGCGAAGGTCTCAAGGCGGATCTTCGGGCCCTGCAGGTCGGCGAGCACGCCGATGGCGCGGCCCGTCTCCTGGGCGGCGGCCCGGACCCGCTCGTAACGGCCCAGGTGCTCGGCGTGGGAACCGTGGCTGAAGTTGAAACGGGCCACGCTCATGCCGGCCTCGATCAGCGAGACGAGCTGTTCGTGGGAGTCGACGGCGGGGCCCAGTGTGCAGACGATTTTGGAACGGCGCATGGGGCGATCCTATCGGTTTGTTTCGCTACGGAATATTCCGTCTGGTGGAAGATACAAATGGGCGGGTACGCGCTCAGGCGTGGGCCTGGCCGGCTTCCTCGGTGCTCTCTTCGAGCGGCTCGTCGGCTGCTCACCGGCGGCTCCTCAGGCGTTCCCGTTCCTCACGAGTGCGTAGGTCTGGTCGGCGATCTCCAGTTCCTCGTCGGTCGGTACGACGGCCACCGCGACCCGCGCCCCCTCGGGCGAGATCAGGCGCGGCTCGCCGGACCGTACGGCGTTCAGCTCGCCGTCGACCGCCAGGCCCAGCGCCTCCAGGCCCGCGATCGCGGCCTCGCGCACGGGGGCGGCGTTCTCGCCGACGCCCGCCGTGAAGGCGACCGCGTCGACCGTGCCGAGCACCGCGTAGTACGCGCCGATGTACTTCTTCAGCCTGTGTATGTAGATGTCGAAGGCGAGTTGGGCCTGTGCGGCGTCCTCGGCACCTTCGTCGATGCGGCGGCGGATCTCCCGCATGTCGTTGTCGCCGCACAGGCCGATCAGACCGCTCTTCTTGTTGAGAAGAGTGTCGATCTCGTCCGTGGACATCCCGCCAACACGCATCAAATGGAAGATGACCGCGGGATCCATGTCACCGGACCGCGTACCCATCACGAGCCCCTCCAAGGGCGTCAGCCCCATGGAGGTGTCCACGCACCGGCCCTTCTCGACCGCCGACGCCGAGGCGCCGTTGCCGAGGTGCAGCACGATGACGTTCACCTCCTCCGGCGACTTGCCGAGCAGCTCGGCGGTCGCGCGGGACACGTACGCGTGCGAGGTGCCGTGGAAGCCGTACCGGCGGATGCGGTACTCGTCGGCGGTCTTCACGTCGATCGCGTAGCGGGCCGCGGCCTCCGGCATCGTCGTGTGGAAGGCCGTGTCGAAGACGGCGACCTGCGGGAGGTCCGGGCGCAGTGCCTGCGCGGTACGGATACCGGTGAGGTTGGCCGGGTTGTGCAGGGGTGCCACCGGGATGAGGCGCTCGATCTCGGCGAGGACGGCGTCGTCGATGACGGTCGGCTGGGTGAAGGTCTTGCCGCCGTGCACGACCCGGTGGCCGATCGCGGCCAGCTCGGGGGAGTCCAGGCCGAGCCCGTCCTTGGCCAGCTCCTCGGCGACGGCCTTCAGGGCCGCTTCGTGGTCGGCGATCGGCCCGGTCGTCTCGCGGGTCTCGCCGGTGGAGAGGGGCGTGTGCTTCAGCCGGGAGGTCTCCTCGCCGATGCGCTCGACGAGCCCTACCGCCAGCCGGCTGCTGTCGCTCATGTCGAGCAGCTGGTACTTCACCGACGAGGAGCCGGAGTTGAGGACGAGGACGCGGGTGGCGGTCACTGGGCGGAGGCCTTCTGGGTCGGGGACGCGGACGTGGATGGGGCGGTGGCTTCGGGGCCCTGCTGGGCGGCCTGGGCCTGGATCGCCGTGATGGCGACGGTGTTCACGATGTCCCCGACCAGGGCGCCGCGGGACAGGTCGTTGACCGGCTTGCGCAGGCCCTGGAGGACCGGCCCGACGGCGATCGCGCCGGCCGAACGCTGCACGGCCTTGTACGTGTTGTTGCCGGTGTTGAGGTCCGGGAAGATCAGTACGGACGCCTGTCCGGCGACCTCCGACCCCGGCAGCTTGGTGGCCGCGACGGTCGGCTCGACGGCGGCGTCGTACTGGATCGGCCCCTCGATCTTCAGGTCGTCGCGGCGCGAGCGGACCAGCTCGGTGGCCGTGCGCACCTTGTCGACGTCCGCGCCTGAGCCGGACGTGCCGGTCGAGTACGAGAGCATCGCGATCCGCGGCTCGACCCCGAACTGCTCGGCGGTGGCGGCGGACTGGATGGCGATGTCGGCCAACTGCTCGGCGTTCGGGTCGGGGTTGACCGCGCAGTCGCCGTACACGAGGACCTTGTCGGCGAGGCACATGAAGAAGACCGACGAGACGATGGAGGCGTCCGGCTTCGTCTTGATGATCTCGAAGGCCGGGCGGATGGTGGCCGCCGTGGAGTGCACGGCCCCGGACACCATGCCGTCGGCCAAGCCCTCCTCGACCATCAGCGTGCCGAAGTAGTTCACGTCCGACACGACGTCGTACGCCAGCTCGACGGATACGCCCTTGTGGGCCCGGAGCTGGGCGTACTTCTCGGCGAAGCGGTCGCGCAGCTCGGAGGTCTGCGGGTCGATCAGCTGGGCGCCGCCGAGGTCGATGCCGAGGTCGGCGGCCTTCTTGGTGATCTGGTCGACCGGGCCGAGCAGCGTGAGGTCGCAGACGCCGCGGCGCAGCAGCACCTCGGCGGCGTGCAGGACACGGGCCTCCGTGCCCTCGGGCAGCACGACGCGCCGCTTGTCGGAGCGGGCCTGCTCAAGGAGCTTGTGCTCGAACATCATCGGCGTGACCCGGCCGCTGCTGGGCGCCGAGACCCGCTTCAGCAGGCCGCCGGTGTCCACGTACCGCTCGAAGAGGCCGAGGGCCCGCTCCGCCTTGCGGGGCGTCGCCGCGTTCAACTTCCCCTCCATGCCGAAGAGTTCGGACGCGGTGAGGAAGGAGCCGGTCTCGACCGCGACCACCGGGGTGCCGGGCGCGAGACGGGCGGCGAGGGTCAGGACGAGGTCGCTCGGGCGCTCGTTCAGGGTGAGCAGGACGCCCGCGATGGGCGGGGTGCCGGCGCTGTGCGCGGCGAGGGCGCCCACCACGAGGTCGGCGCGGTCGCCGGGGGTCACGACCATGCAGCCCGGGGTCAGCGCGCCCAGGAAGTTCGGCAGCATGGCGCCGCCGAAGACGAAGTTCAGCGCGTCGCGCGCGAGCCCCGAGTCGTCGCCGAGGAGCACCTTGCCGCCGAGGGCGTGGGTGATCTGGGCGACCGTCGGCGCGGAGAGCGCGGGCTCGTCCGGCAGCACGTAACACGGCACGGGGAGGCGGTTGTCGAGCCGCTCGTGTATCTCCGCGCGGTCGGCCGGGGCGACCCGGTTCACCACCATCGCGAGTACGTCGCAGCCGAGGCCGTCGTAGGCGCGGAAGGCGTTGCGGGTCTCCGCGAGCACCGACTCCGAGGTCTGGTTGCGGCCGCCCACGACCGGGATCACGCCGGCGCCGAACTCGTTCGCCAGCCGGGCGTTGAGCGCGAGCTCGTCGGGGAACTGGGTGTCCGCGTAGTCCGTACCGAGAACGAGGACGACGTCGTAGTCGCGGGCCACCTGGTGGAAGCGGTCGACGAGCTGCGAGATCAGTTCGTCGGCGCCCTGCTCGGCCTGGAGCGCGGACGCCTCGTGGTAGTCCATCCCGTAGACCGTCGCCGGGTCCTGGGCCAGCCGGTAGCGGGCCCGCAGCAGCTCGAAGAGACGGTCGGGCCCGTCGTGGACGAGGGGGCGGAACACCCCCACCCGGTCGACCTGGCGGGTCAGGAGCTCCATGACTCCCAGCTCGATGACCTGGCGGCCGTCTCCTCGGTCGATCCCGGTCACGTACACGCTGCGCGTCACGCGTGCTCTCCGTTTCCTCCGATAGCGGTAAAAAGACAGCCGTTATCATCGGCTGTGCCCTCTTGACAATACCTCCGGGCATGGTTAGGACGCCCGTCACGGCGGGGGCGGACGGCGGCTCCGCCGAGGGGGAGCGGAGGCTTGAGGGGCGCGCCGAGGGCGTGCGCAGGCGCGACGGGCGCGGACAGCGCCCCCCTGTCGCCCATGAAACAATCGGACTGGCTCTCAGGTACCACAGGAGAAACAGCCCAACAGCGAGCAGGAGACACAGCACGATGCGCATCGGAGTTCTCACCGCAGGCGGCGACTGCCCGGGGCTGAACGCAGTGATCCGGTCGGTCGTGCACCGAGCCGTCACGAACTACGGAGACGAGGTCATCGGCTTCGAGGACGGTTACGCGGGACTGCTCGAAGGCCACTACCGGGGCCTCGACCTGGACGCCGTCAGCGGCATCCTGGCCCGCGGCGGCACCATCCTCGGCTCCTCCCGCCTCCAGCGCGACCGCCTCCGCGAGGCCTGCGAGAACGCGCAGGACATGGCCCGCGAGTTCGGCATCGACGTGCTGATCCCGATCGGCGGCGAGGGCACCCTGACGGCGGCGCGCATGCTGTCGGACGCGGGCCTGCCGGTGGTCGGCGTCCCCAAGACGATCGACAACGACATCTCCTCGACGGACCGCACCTTCGGTTTCGACACCGCGGTCGGTGTCGCCACCGAGGCGATGGACCGCCTCAAGACGACCGCCGAGTCCCACCAGCGGGTGATGGTCGTCGAGGTCATGGGCCGGCACGCCGGCTGGATCGCCCTGGAGTCCGGCATGGCCGCCGGCGCCCACGGCATCTGCCTGCCCGAGCGGGCCTTCGACCCGGCCGACCTGGTCAAGATGGTCGAGGAACGCTTCGCGCGCGGCAAGAAGTTCGCCGTCGTCTGCGTCGCCGAGGGCGCCCACCCCGCCGAGGGCACCATGGACTACGGCCACGGAGCGATCGACCAGTTCGGCCACGAGCGCTTCCAGGGCATCGGCACGGCGCTCGCGTACGAACTGGAGCGCCGCCTCGGCAAGGAGGCCAAGCCGGTCATCCTCGGCCACATCCAGCGCGGCGGCACACCGACCGCGTACGACCGGGTGCTCGCGACGCGCTTCGGATGGCACGCGGTCGAGGCCGCGCACCGGTCCGACTTCGGCCGGATGACCGCGCTGCGCGGCACGGACGTGGTGATGGTCCCGCTGGCAGAGGCGACCACCGAACTCAAGACGGTCCCGAAGGACCGGATGGACGAGGCGGAGTCGGTCTTCTAGGCGGAGTCGGTCTTCTTAGAGGGCCGGTTGGTCGAGGGGGCTTCGGCGGGTCTGCCGGGCGGTCGTTCGAGGCCTGCCCGGGCGGTCGTCGCGGGTCTGCCCGAACGGTCGGGACGGTTCTGCCCGGACGGTCGGGGCGGAGTCGGCCCGGGCGGTCTGGACGAAGTCGGTCCGGCAGGGGCTTCGCGGCAGCCGCTGCCGACAGTTGTCAGTTGTCAGGCGCTGTCAGGTGCCGCCGGCTGCCGGCCGGCGTCAGGCGCTGTTGCGCTGGACCACCGACCAGAAGCGGTCGACGATCCGGTCCAGGAAGTCCCGGCCCGCGTCGTCGGCCTCACCGGCCGCCGCACCGCCGCTCCAGCTCAGCGTGGCCACCATCTGCCCCTGGTACTCGGTGTGCAGGGCCCGCAGCACATCACCCACGAGCCGCCGGTCCAGCGGCAGCAGCTTGCCCACCGGGCGTACGTACGCCTGCCAGCGGGTCGTCACGGCGTTGCGCAGCATCTCCGCCAGCTTCGTCTCGTGGCCGGTGACCGTGACGAGGTCCGCCAGGGAGAGGTCGAGCACCTCGGCGAGCGCCGAGGACTGACGCTCGTTGCCGCGCCACTCGTCCGCCTCCTCCATCCGTACGTACACGAGGAGTTCGAGCCCCACGGCGCGCGCGACGTCCTCGGCCGCGAGACCGCGCGCGATCCGGTGCTCGCGCAACGTCCGCGGCGCGCCGATGAGATCGCCCGGCGAGCACCACAACACGCCCGCGAGTGCGGTCAGTTCGGTACTGGTCGGAGCGGCTATCCCACGCTCCCAGGCGACGACGAGGTCCGGGGTCACATAGGGAAGCCCGAACGAGGCCTGCATGCCGTACGCGACATGCTCGGGCCCCATACGGAGGGCGAGACGCAGCTTGCGGGCGGCCGGGGCGTCGAAGGGCGGAGTGGGCTGTTGGGCCGACGGTTGGTGCACGCGCACAACGTATGGGTGCGGGGCTGCGGTGACTACGGTCTGTTCGGCCAGGATTACGGATCGTGCGAACCTACGGTTTCGGATGTCTGACCGAGGTCTGTTCGGGGTGGCCGAAGATCAGCTGGTGGCCGAGTGGTGTGGAGATCAGGATGTCGGGCAGGGGCTCGTGCGGACGAGCCGGAAGTACGGATTGAGGGTGGCAAGCGCCGTGAGCAGGATCGAAGGGCATATTCGCGAGCGACTGCTGGCGCCGAACTTCTGGCATCTGGCGACCGTGGGCGCCGACGGGGCGCCGCAGATCTCGCCAATGTGGGCGGACCTCGAAGACGAGTACGTCATGGTCAACACGTCAATGGGCCGCGTGAAGGAGGAGAATCTTCGGCGCAATCCGTTCGTTTCTCTGTCCCATCACGACACCGGGAACCCCTACGACCGGGTGGAGATCCGGGGGCGGGTCGTCCGCTTCGTCGAGGGCGAGGTGGCCGAGCGGGCCATGGACCGGCTCACGCTGAAGTACATCGGCGAGGACCGGTATCCGTGGCTGCTGCCGGGGGAACGGCGCGTGATGATCCTGATCGAGCCGACGCGGGTGCGGCATGTGGTGGGCGTGGAGAAGTTCCGGCCCGGGGTGCTTCCCGGGATTCCCGATGCGTCCGATGTTCCCGAGGCCGCCGAACCCGCCGAGTGATGCCGGCGCGTCTTCCTCTTCGATACGAGCCTGCCCGTCCCGTTGTCAGTGTCGGCTGACAGGATTCGGGGACCAAGTCGGCCCAGGCGAAGGCGGGTTCAATGAAGGTGCTTGTCGATGACGAGGTGCATGTCGACTACGGACAGATCTTCGTGGGGAGCGGCGAGGACGACTGCGGCCTGCATGACGCCTTCGCCGGGCAGGAGGGTGTCGGGCTCTGCGGGGCCGGCACGGATGGGGCGCTGCTTCTGCTGACCGGTCTGTGGATCGGCGGCGTCGGCTTCACCGCCGAGCTGCATGACAGCAGGCCCGCGCTGGACGAGACGTGGGAGGAGATCGTCGAGGTCCCGTTCCGGCCGGTGTCGCAGGAGACGAAGCTGCGGCAGTGGAACCGGAAGGACTGGTGGGAGCTGGGCCTGGAGGAGCGTGACTACCGCGTGCGGTACTCCGCCTCCGGTATGGACGCCGGCCGGAGCAAGAACGTCCGGGAGGACGACGAGCCCCAGACCGACGACCGCTACCTGCTGCAGTTCTGGCCCGCCCCGTCCGAACCGGCCCAGCTGCTCAAGCAGACCGGCCGCACGGCTGCGACCTGGCACGAATTCGCGACTTCGCCGGTGGGCTGACCGCCTGAAGGGGGCGGGTGCCGGGTGAGAGCTCAAGGTTTCGGGGACTGAGGAACAGGCGTAGCCCCCTCACCCCTTGACCGCCCCACCCAACGCAAACCC
>NZ_LIQZ01000172.1 GCF_001418655.1 Streptomyces phaeochromogenes
CCCCCGAACCCCCGCTCCTCAAACGCCGGAGAGGCTGAAATACCTCGGGGCCGGGCCACCCAGGGGCGCGGGGAACTGCGCGCCCAGCCACAACGAACCCGCACAGATCAGGCGCGGTCGGACCCGTCGGCCGGGGTCGGGGCCGGAGCCCGGCGCTCGGTCGACTGCCCGAAATCCGCGTCGAGTTGCGACAGATCCGCGTTGAGCGCCGCCATCAGCTCCTCCATCTGCTGCAGCAAACCCTTGGGCTGCGACGACGGAACGGCTTCCTGGGACATGACGGCCTCCTCGGCCTTCGCCCTCCCCACGGGGAGAACCAGCAACGCACCGGCCGACCGCCGGCGACGGGTGCCGGGCGGTCCGGCTCCGCCCGAGCCAACGATCACCGCACAGACGGGTCACTGGCGCGGTATTCCCCCACGCACACGGTTGACGGATTTTCACCCGACCGGGGACGCGGAGGACCGGCGGGACCGATGAGGTTGACCGACGTTCGACCGTGCAGGATGGAGGCATGGATCTTCGAATCTTCACCGAGCCCCAGCAGGGCGCCACCTACGACACCCTTCTCGCTGTCGCCAAGGCCACCGAAGACCTCGGCTTCGACGCGTTTTTCCGTTCCGACCACTACCTCCGCATGGGTTCCGCGGACGGCCTCCCGGGCCCCACGGACGCCTGGATCACCCTCGCCGGACTCGCCCGAGAGACCAAGCGGATCCGCCTCGGCACACTGATGACCGCCGGTACGTTCCGCCTGCCCGGCGTCCTGGCGATCCAGGTCGCCCAGGTCGACCAGATGTCCGGCGGCCGTGTCGAACTGGGCCTGGGCGCGGGCTGGTTCGAGGAGGAGCACAAGGCGTACGGCATCCCCTTCCCCAAGGAGAAGTTCGCCCGTCTGGAGGAGCAGCTGGCGATCGTCACCGGGCTGTGGGAGACGAAGGTCGGCGAGACCTTCAGTTACGACGGCACGTACTACCAGCTCACCGACTCGCCCGCGCTGCCCAAGCCGGCTCAGTCCAAGGTGCCGGTGCTCATCGGCGGTCACGGAGCCACCCGTACCCCGCGCCTCGCGGGCCGATACGCCGACGAGTTCAACATGCCGTTCGCGTCGATCGAGGACAGCGAGCGCCAGTTCGGCCGGGTGCGGGCGGCGGCGGAGGAGATCGGCCGCAAGGGCACCGATCTCGTCTACTCCAACGCGCTCGTCGCCTGCGTCGGCAAGGACGACGCGGAGGTCGCCCGCAGGGCCGCCGCGATCGGCCGCGAGGTGGAAGAGCTGAAGGCGAACGGGCTGGCCGGTACCCCCGGCGAGGTCGTCGAAAGGATCGGCCGGTACGCGGAGGTCGGTTCCCAGCGCGTCTACCTCCAGATCCTCGACCTCGACGATCTGGACCACCTGGAGCTGATCTCCTCCCAGGTGCAGTCCCAGCTCGGGTAGTCGGGTGGTCGCCGCGCCCCCGTGGCCCGTCGGCCGGTGACCGTCGTGGGGTTCGCCCCGGTCCCTGGCCGACGGAAGCACCTTGGCCGGGACCGCAGCCGGGCGACCGGAGCGAGGCCGAAGTCGAACGCCGAAGCCGAACGCCGAAGCCGCGAGCGTCCCCCGCCCGTGCTGCGGACCCCGCCTCAGCGGTCCGTCAGCAACCCCGCGTCATGGGCCAGGACCGCTGCCTGGACGCGGTTGGCGCAGCCGGTGCGGGTCAGAATCCGGCTGATGTGGGCCTTGACCGTGCCGGCGCTCATGTACAGCTGGTCGGCGATCTCCGCGTTGGACAGGCCGGTGCCGAGCAGCCGCAGGACATCCCGTTCGGCCGGGGTCAGTTCTTCGGTCCTGCGCAGGGCGGCCTCGGTGTCACGGCCGGACCGTACGTGCCGTTCGAGCAGTTGGCGCGTGATCCGGGGCGCGAGGACCGGCTCGCCCTTCGCGGCGAGCTGCACGGCGCGGATCAGTTCGGCGGGACCGGTGTCCTTGAGCAGGAACCCGCTCGCCCCGGCCCGCAGGGCCCGCGTCACGCTCGCCTCCTCGCCAAAGGCCGTCAGCATCACCACACATGTACGGGGCGAGAGCCGGGCGATGTCCTCGGCGGCTGCGATGCCGTCCCTGGTCGGCATCTGGATGTCGAGCAGGGCGACGTCGATCTCCTGGGTACGGCAGGCCGCGGCGGCCTCCAGGCCGTCACCCGCTTCGGCCACGACCTCGATGTCGTCGGCGTTCTCCAGGATCAGCCGGATTCCGACGCGCATCAGCGCTTCGTCGTCGGCGACCAGCACTCGGATCATCAGCTCATCCTAGGGCCGCCATCACCAGCAGGACGATCAGGAAGCCCGCCGTGGGCAGGACCACGAGCACCGCCGTGCACCCGGCGCCCAGGACGCGCGGCCAGGTCAGGGTCTGGGCCGACAACGGGGGGTTGGACCCCGGCCGCCAGGTGTCGCCGTCGCCGGAAGGAGGGCGGGGCGCATGGGAAAAGGGGGCGGCGTCGGCCTCCGAGGGCGAGGGCGAGGGCGCGGGTGAGGGCGCCGGACCGTTCGTCGTGTGGGACGGATGGGACGGCAGCCACGCCGTCACGCGGAAGCCGCCGTCCGGCAGGGCACCCGCTCCGAAGGTGCCGCCGAGCAACGAGATCCGCTCCTCAAGTCCGGCCAGCCCGCTGCTCGTTCCTCCCTGGGAGTCGCCCGGCACGCGCGGCGCGCCGTTGGTGACGTACACCTCGATGCCCGCGTCCGTGCCCTTGGCCTCCACCAGGACGGGCGCGCCGGACGCGTGTTTCAGCACGTTCGTCAGCCCTTCGCGGACCACCCGGTGGATCGCCTGCCGGACACGGGCGCTCACCTCGACCGTGTCGGGAACCGACCAGACCAGCTCGACCGAGCCACCACCCGTCTGCCGGGACTGGGTCACCAGAGTGGTGATGTCGTCGTACGTTCCCCGGTCGCCGCCGGTCTCGTCCGACAGGTCCGTGCGCCGCAGGACGCCGAGGATCTCGCGGAGCTCCTCCATGGCCGTACCCGCGGTCGTGCGCAGCAGTTCCACCTGTCCGGCCAGCGGAGGGGCCTGGCGTGCGGCGGCGAGTTCAAGTGCCCCGGCGTGCACCGAGATCAGGCTCAGCCGGTGGCCCAGGAGGTCGTGCATCTCCCGTGCGATCCGGGTCCGTTCCTCCAGCCGGGCCGCCGCGGCGGTCAGCGCCCGGGTCTGCTCCAGATAGGCGTTGCGCTCCCGAAGCAGGTCGACCAGGGGCCGTCGCCGGCCCAGCATCGTGCCGGCCAGGGTGGGGAGCAGCAGGAGGAGTACGGCGGAGACGGCGTTCTCCGCCAGCTTCATCGGCAGGGTCTCCCACCGGAACAGGCCCGCGGCGACGGTCAGTCCGCCGAGCGCGGCGCAGGCCACCCCGACGATCCGCCACGCACGACGCGGCGGCGCGATACGGCGGGTGGCGGACAGCACGATCAGCGGTACCACCGCCAGCACCCAGACGTTGGCACCCATCAGCAGCGGAAAGGCGCCCAGGACCGCGGCGACCGGACGGCCGCGCCGCGCTGCGACGAGCAGCGCCGCCCACAACGCCTCCAGCACCGCGAGGACCGGCCGGTCCGGCGGTATCAGCAGCAGCGGGATCAGCCCGAAGGCCGCCGCCAGGGCACACACCAGTGACTCGGCGACGACCGTACGGCGTGGAGCGGCCCGTACCGCGGCCCGGATCTCGGCCGCCTCGCGGCGCAACCGCCGTACCGCGTCGCTCGGCCCGCGACCCGGCGGTCCGGGCAACTGCCGTTCCTCTTGCGTCACTTGACTCATGTTCGCCTCTGCCCCCGGCATCACCGATCCGCGCATCACGGATCCGCGCATCACCGATCCGCCGGGAGGAACGGTAGCCGCGCCAGGGAAGGTAGCCGCCGGCCGGTCCTCCGATGTCATGCGCCCGGCCGCGGACCCAGCTCCGCCCGCAACGCGGCGGTGTCCACCCGCTCGGCGGCCAGCAGCCGTCCGACCGTCCGGCCCTCGGCCCCCGCCTCCGCGTCGACCGCGGGTGCTTCGAGCAGCGCGGCCAGCAGGTGGACCGTACCGACCGTGGGCGAACCCTGTTCGGCGGCGATGAGCTGCGCCGCCGCCTTGACCTGCTGGGCGGAGTCGGAGAGATGTGTCTGGTCGAGGCCGCCGGCCGGTGCGTCGATGGTCGCCGAACGGGCCAGGGACTCGTGCCGTACGCCGTGTCGGCGCAGGAGTTCGGCGGCCGTGCTGACGGATGCCAGCTCCTCGGGCAGCGACCGTCCGGCGACGGCCAACGCCCGGTCCAGGGCCAGGATTCCCAGCAGGAGGTCCACGGGCTCCGTCTTGCCGCGCCCGTACCGCGCCACCTGCCGTGCGGCCTCGACGCTCACCGCGAACAACACCGGTGAGCCGTAGATGGACGACCCGGCGGTCCACGACGTGAACGCCCGCGACAGGCGGTTGCCGCTCCTGCCCAGCGTGCCGGCCCGCCGGAGAAGCAGGACGCCACGGGATTCCGGTCCCTCGGTCTCCGCCGAGGCCCTCGCGTCCAGTGCGTCGAGCGCCGTGGCCGCGGCGGCCAGGTCCAGCCGCTCCACGACCAGTGCTTCCCGGGCACGGCTCGCCGGCAGGTTCAGCAGGGCCCGCGCCACGTGCCGGCAGCGCACCGCGACCGTCCCTTCGGCGCGGGCCGACCTGAGCGCGAGCAGCAGGCACATCCGCGTCGCGTCGGTCATCCCGGGCAGCGGCCGGTCGCTCTCGGCGGCCGGTTCCTTCGCCTTGCGCGCGCCACGCGATGCGCCGGCCTTGAGCCCGAAGCGCCACTGTGCCTCGCGCCAGGCGGCGTCGACCTCGGCCTCGTCCTCGGCGGTGGCGTCCACCGGAGTGCTGCCGTATCCGTCGTCGTTCGCCCAGGCCGCCCCACCGCTGCCGGCCCGGCCCGAGACCAGACCGCTGAGCGAGCCGGCCTTTCGCATCCCGGGGGCCATCGCCGAACCGGCGTCCGTCTCACCCATCACGAGCGCGGACAGCAGGTTCTCGGTGCCCACGGCCGGTGACTCGAACCTGACCGCGTCGCGCAGTGCCTCCACGAGCAGTTCCATGACGTCGAGCTCGAACTCCGTGGGCGCTCCGGCCAAGGCGGCCAAGGCGGCCGATGCGGCCGATGCGGCAATGGCGGTGGCGTCGGCGGGTGTTCCGGTCGTCGGTCGCTGGTGCATCGAACGTTCCCCTCGGGCTGCGGTGGCCGGACGAGACCGACGCTAGACGGACACCGCACCCCACCACGTCGGCCGACCGGCCAAGCTCCCGGTCCAACCGGCCAAGCATCCGGTCCGATCGGCCCGGAAGCCACCCGCGTGCAGCCCGAGAGCCGCTCGCCTGCCCTGCGCGGAGGACGGAAAATGCCTGACTTCTCCAGAGAGGTTGGCTGTACGTTGGGCACGGTGCCGGACGGCGGCACCCTCCGATTTCCGCAGTTCAGAAGCGGTTCTGAAAGACGTTTCGAGGCAGACCACCGTGTTCCTGACGATCAGTACCACCGGCACCCCAGAGCGCCCCGCGACCGACCTCGGTTTCCTGCTGCACAAGCATCCCGACAAGGCGCAGGCGTTCTCCACCTCCTACGGCAAGGCGCATGTCGTCTACCCCGAGGCGAGCGTGGAGCGCTGCACGGCGGCGCTGTTGCTGGAGGTCGACGCGGTGGCACTGGTCCGGCGCGGCAAGGGCAAGGGCCGCGGCGGGGCCCCGGACGCGGCTCTCGCGCAGTACGTCAACGACCGGCCGTACGCCGCCTCGTCCCTGCTCGCCGTGGCGCTGAGCAGCGTGTTCTCCAGCGCGATGAAGGGCACCTGCCAGGCGAAGCCCGACCTGCCCGCGCGCCCGCTGCCCCTGCGCGTCGAGGTGCCCGCACTGCCGGCCCGCGGCGGGGCCGATCTCGTACGGGCGCTGTTCGAGCCGCTCGGCTGGTCGGTGGGTGCCGAACCCGTGGCGCTGGACACCGAGTTCCCCGAGTGGGGCGACTCGCGGTACGTGAGCCTCGTACTGGAGGGTGAGCAGCGCCTGGCCGACGCGCTGCGGCATCTGTACGTCCTGCTGCCGGTGCTCGACGACGCCAAGCACTACTGGGTGTCGTCCGACGAGGTCGACAAGCTGCTGCGGGCCGGGGAGGGCTGGCTGCCGGACCACCCGGAGCAGAAGCTGATCACCAGCCGCTATCTGTCCCGCCGTTGGTCGCTGACCCGGCAGGCCATGGAGCGCCTCGAACTCGTACGGCTCGCGGAGACGGACGACAGCGCGGTCGAGGAGATCGACAACGCCGTCGACGAGCAGACGGACACGGAGGAGAAGCCGGTACCGCTCGCCGTACAGCGGCGGGACGCGATCGTCGGCGCGCTGAAGGCCACCGACGCCGCGCGGGTCCTCGATCTGGGCTGCGGGCAGGGCCAGTTGGTGCAGGAGCTGCTCAAGGACACGCGGTTCACCGAGATCGTCGGGGTCGATGTCTCGATGCGTGCGCTCACCATCGCCTCGCGGCGGCTCAAGCTGGAGCGGATGGGTGAGCGGCAGTCCGAGCGCGTCAAGCTCGTCCAGGGCTCGCTGGCCTACACCGACAAGCGGCTCAAGGGGTACGACGCCGCCGTGCTGAGCGAGGTCATCGAGCACCTCGACCTGCCGCGGCTGCCCGCCCTGGAGTACGCGGTGTTCGGTTCGGCGCGCCCCAGGACCGTCATCGTGACGACGCCGAACGTCGAGTACAACGTCCGCTGGGAGACCCTCCCCGCCGGCCATGTCCGGCACGGCGACCACCGCTTCGAGTGGACGCGCGAGGAGTTCCGCGGCTGGGCGGGGACGGTGGCCGAACGGCACGGGTACGACGTGCGGTTCGAGCCGGTCGGGCCCGACGACCCCGAGGTGGGGCCACCGACCCAGATGGCCGTCTTCACGGTGAGCGCCCAGAACACCAAGGACCAGAACACCAAGGACCAGAGCACGAAGGACCGAAACACGAAGGACCGGAACACGAAGGAGGAGAAGGCCGCATGACCAGCACCGACACCAAGGTTCGTTCCCTGCCCGTCACCGACCTGTCCCTCGTCGTGCTGATCGGCGCGTCCGGATCGGGCAAGTCCACCTTCGCCCGTAAGCACTTCAAGCCGACCGAGGTGATCTCGTCGGACTTCTGCCGCGGCCTCGTCGCCGACGACGAGAACGACCAGAGCGCCAGTGGCGACGCCTTCGACGTCCTGCACTACATCGCGGGCAAGCGCCTCGCGGCGGGCCGGCGCACGGTCGTCGACGCGACCAACGTGCAGCAGGAGAGCCGTAAGCAGCTCATCGAGCTCGCCAGGAAGTACGACGTGCTGCCGATCGCCGTCGTGCTCGACGTGCCCGAGGAGGTGTGCGCCGAGCGCAACGCCTCCCGCACCGACCGCGCCGACATGCCGCGCCGCGTCATCCAGCGCCACACCCGCGAACTCCGCCGCTCCCTGCGGCACTTGGAGCGCGAGGGGTTCAGGAAGGTGCACGTCCTGCGGGGCGTGGCGGAGATCGAGAGCGCCGAGGTCCGCACCGAGAAGCGGTTCAACGACCTGACCCACCTCACCGGTCCGTTCGACATCATCGGCGACATCCACGGCTGCGCCTCCGAACTGGAGTCGCTGCTCGGCAAGTTGGGGTACGCGGATGGCGTGCACCCCGAGGGCCGTACGGCCGTGTTCGTCGGCGACCTCGTCGACCGCGGCCCGGACACCCCGGGCGTACTGCGCCGGGTGATGTCCATGGTCGGCTCGGGCAATGCCCTGTGCGTGCCGGGCAACCACGAGAACAAGTACGGCCGTCACCTCAAGGGCCGCAAGGTCCAGCACACCCACGGCCTCGCCGAGACGATCGAGCAGATGGAGGGGGAGAGCGACGAATTCAAGGGGCAGGTACGGGAGTTCGTGGACGGGCTCGTCAGCCACTACGTCCTCGACGGCGGCCGGCTCGTCGTCTGCCACGCCGGACTGCCCGAGAAGTACCACGGGCGTACGTCGGGCCGGGTCCGCTCGCACGCGCTGTACGGCGAAACCACCGGCGAGACCGACGAGTTCGGGCTGCCGGTGCGCTACCCGTGGGCTGAGGACTACCGGGGCCGGGCGGCCGTGGTCTACGGCCACACCCCGGTCCCGGAGGCCACCTGGCTGAACAACACCATCTGCCTGGACACCGGTGCGGTGTTCGGCGGCAAGCTCACCGCGCTGCGCTGGCCGGAGCGCGAACTCGTCGACGTACCGGCCGAGCGGGTCTGGTACGAGCCGGTCAAGCCGCTGGCCTCCGAGGCGCCCGGCGGACACGAGGGGCGTCCGCTGGACCTCGCGGACGTGCACGGCCGCCGGGTCGTGGAGACCCGGCACGCCGGACGTGTCTCCGTACGCGAGGAGAACGCTGCCGCGGCTCTTGAGGTCATGAGCCGCTTCGCCGTGGACCCGCGGCTGATGCCGTATCTGCCGCCGACCATGGCGCCCACCGCCACCTCCAAGGTGGAGGGCTACCTGGAGCACCCGGTCGAGGCGTTCGAGCAGTACCGGACCGACGGGGTCGCGCGGGTCGTGTGCGAGGAGAAGCACATGGGTTCGCGGGCGGTGGCGCTGGTGTGCCGGGACGAGGAGACCGCGCGCGAGCGGTTCGGCGCGAACGGGGTGTCGGGCGCGCTCTACACCCGCACCGGACGCCCCTTCTTCGACGACTCCGCCGTCACCGAGGAGGTCCTCGGGCGGGTGCGTGCCGCTGTCACCGAGGCGGGTCTGTGGGAGGAGCTGGAGACGGACTGGCTGCTGCTCGACGCCGAGCTGCTGCCCTGGTCGCTCAAGGCCTCCGGGCTGCTGCGCTCGCAGTACGCCGCGGTGGGTGCGGCGGCCGGAGCCGTCTTCCCGGGAGCGGTGGCCGCCCTCGAAGGGGCGGCGGCGCGTGGCGTCGACGTCCAGGACCTGCTGGTCAAGCAGCGGGAGCGGGCCGTGGATGCCGCCTCCTTCACCGACGCGTACCGGCGCTACTGCTGGACCACGTCCGGGCTCGACGGTGTCCGTCTCGCGCCCTTCCAGATCCTCGCCGTGCGGGGGCGGAGCCTCGCGGCTCTGCCGCACGAGGAGCAGCTCGCGCTGATCGACCGGCTGGTGGCGGACGACCCGTCCGGGCTTCTCCAGACCACCCGGCGGCTCTTCGTCGACACGGGTGATCCCGAGTCGGTGCGGGCCGGGGTCGACTGGTGGCTGGAGATGACCGGCCGCGGTGGTGAGGGCATGGTGGTCAAGCCCGACCTGGCCGTGGTGCGCGGCGAGAACGGGCGGCTGGTCCAGCCCGGGATCAAGTGCCGGGGGCGGGAGTACCTGCGGATCATCTACGGTCCCGAGTACACCCGGCCCGAGAACCTCGACCGTCTGCGCGGCCGTTTCCTCAACCACAAGCGGTCGCTGGCCCTGCGCGAGTACGCCCTGGGGCTGGAGGCCCTCGACCGGCTCGCCGAGGGTGAGCCGCTGTGGCGGGTGCACGAGGCGGTGTTCGGGGTGCTGGCGCTGGAGTCGGAGCCGGTGGACCCGCGGCTGTAGGCATCCGCCGACGGTGGGGAGGCGGCGTGGCGGCCTCCCCACCGGAAGCGCCG
>NZ_LIQZ01000173.1 GCF_001418655.1 Streptomyces phaeochromogenes
TGTCGGGGGTGGTCCCGGGCTCTGCTGTCCTCATGTTGCTTTCTCCGAGGTGCGGTGTTCGGGGCGGGGCTGGACGGGCAGTCCTCGCAGGTAGAGGCGTATGCCGTGGATTCGGATCGCGGCCGACACCGTGAGGGTGGACCAGGGGTGCCGCAGCGCCAGCCGCAGCAGGGACGCCGGGCTCGGCCGGCGCCGGGTGCCGTGCACGGTCGCGGTGAAGGCCCGGCCGCCCTGGCGGTCCAGGTGCACGGTCAGGTCGAGCCGGGGCCCGGGCACCGGCAGCCGCATGCGGTAACGGCCGTCGACGGGGAAGAACGGCGAGACGTAGAACTCCTTCTCGGTGCGCGCGGTCCCGGACGCGTCGGGGCGCAGCAGGTAGGAGTGCCGGCCGCCGTACGTGTTGTGCACCTCCGCGACCACGCAGCGCGGTTCCCCGTCGGGGCCGTAACACCAGTACAGGGTGAGCGGGTTGAAGACGTATCCGAACACTCGCGCGTGGGTGAGCATCACCACCCGGCCGCCGTCCAGGTCCACGCCGTGCGCGGCCAGGAGGGTGTCCAGGCCGGCCCGGATCGAGGACGCCTCGCCGGTGAAGTGGTCGCGCGGGTCGAACCGGGCCAACGGCCGCAGCAGGAACGGCAGTCGGGGCGGACGGTCGGGGTCGATGAGCCACATGTACGTGCGGTGGCGCAGCGCGTACCGCCGGGGTGTGGTCCGCACGTGGGTGATCGTGCAGGAGTAGAGGGCGGGTGCGGCGTTCACCAGCACACTCCGAGCGCCGCGGCGGCCTCGACGCCGGAGCGGCAGCCGTCCTCGTGGAACCCCCAGCCGTGATACGCGCCCGCGAACGCGCAGACACCACTGGCCAGTTCGGGCAGAAGCTGCTGTGCGGCCACCGACTCGGGGGTGTAGACCGGGTGTTCGTAGACCATGCGCGCCAGCACGCGGCTCGGGTCGACACGGTCCTCGCCGCCCAGAGTGACCACGAACGCCTCGGTGGCGTCCAGGCGTTGCAGCCGGTTCATGTCGTAGCTGACACGCACTTGTTCGGACCCGGCCGCACACGTCGGCATCAGGTAGTTCCAGGAGGCGCGGGCGCCAGGGGCACTCGGCAGCAGCCGGGTATCGGTGTGCAGGAGGGTCGTGTTGCGCGAGTAGCGGAACGCGCCCAGCACCTCCCGCTCCCGCTCGGTGGCGTCGGCCAGCAGCCGCAGCGCCTGGTCCGGGTGGACCGCGATCACGACCGCGTCGTACGACTCGGTGGTGCCGTCCGCGGCTGTCACGTCGGCGCCGTCGGCATGGCGGCGTACGGCCCGCACAGGCGTGCCGGTGCGGACCTCGCCGATCTGCTTGGCGATCCGGTCGACGTATGCGCCCGAACCGCCGGTGACGGTGCGCCACACCGGTGAGCCGCTCACCGACAGCATCCCGTGGTGCTCCATGAAGCGGAACAGGTAGGCGGCCGGGTAGCGCTGGGCGGTGACGGCGTCGCAGGACCACACGGCCGACACCAGCGGCGTCACGAAGTGGGAGCGGAAGTAGTCGGAGAAGCCGCCGCGCGCCAGGAAGTCCCCCAGCGTGAGCGCCGTCTCGCCACCGTGGGCCAGCAGCCGCTGGGCTCCCCGGTAGAAGACGGGCACCTCGGCCAGCAGCCTCAGATAGCGGCCGTGCAGGAGGTTGCGGGGCCGGGCGAACAGGCCGGCCGGGCCGCGGGCTCCGGCGTACTGTAGGCCGCACCCCTCGCACCGGACCGACATGCTCATCTCCGACTCCTGCGTGGGAACGTCGAGTTCGTCGAACAGCCGCAGCAGATGCGGGTAGGTGCGCCGGTTGTGCACGATGAACCCGGAGTCGACGCGGTGCACCCGCCCGTCGTGCGGGGACGTCAGCTCGTGGGTGTGCGCGTGTCCGCCGAGCCGGTCGTCGGCCTCGTACAGGGTGACGTGACCGGCACGGCCCAGGACGTACGCGGCGGTCAGTCCCGCCACCCCGGCGCCCACCACGGCCGTCCGCTGCCCGTGGTGCGCCGTGTGCTCCGGGCCGGGCGGGGCATCTCTCGGCGGCCGTTCCATCGCTCCTCCTCGTGTACCGCCCCTCGTGATCAGGGGTTCGCGGGTAATCCGGAGCAGGTCGGGCGGCGGATTGGCCGAGCGGCGAATCAGTCGGTTCGGCGCCGGAAGGCGGCCCACAGGTACACCGGGAAACGGGCGGGACGCGCGACGGGCAGGGGCCCGGTCATTCCTGCGGCAGGGGCCTTCCGTGGGAGGCGCAGGTCACACGCGTGCGCGCGTCGCACCTGGCCGCCCGCTCCAGGGACTGGTCGTACTCCTGCCTCCCCAGACCGCGTAGGTGTTTGTGAGCACGTTTGGGCTCCGCCGTACCGGGTTCATGTGGTTCCGACAGACGTTCGGCCGCCGGGCCGGTGATGGGCTGATGCACAGGCGCAGGCAGCTCCGCCCTGGCAACTACACCCTGTGGCACCAGGTCCAGGTCAACTCCACCTGGGCTCAAACAGGGCGTGCGCGGGAAGGAGACGGGCTCTAATCGTTTCTGTCGCCGAGTACCAGACGCTGGCAACAGGCGTTCCTCCACCCCTCGACGCACGGACCATCGACGCACGGAGGTCAAGTTCGATGCCACTGGCAGCGGCACATAGGTGTGACCGCGCGGATCGGCGGGCGCGTCTTGATGCCCTGGGCATGCGAGAGGCGCGCCAAGTAGCCCGGGGCTGCCCCGCAGCCCGGGGCTGCCCCGCACTCGCGAGCCGACGAGGGCGGGCAGCTGGCGCAATGCCCGCCTGACGGCGCGAGACCGGCCGCGCTCACACGGCCGGTCTCCACTGGCTTTCTGCCGAACGTCCCGCCGAACCTGCCGACTGTCATCACCCACAAGCGTGATACCGCGCCGTCAGGCTCCGGGAGGTCCCGCGCTGGGAGGCCGGACAGGTTCGCATGGGCCCGGGCCGATTGGTGGAGACTGGCGCGGGCCCACCACCTCAACTGCGCATCTGTTGACCGTGGGCGTCGTCACAGGTCACGACGGCCCAGCACCTGTGGAGCCGGCAGGGGGCAGGCGGCTCAGGCCGCGCACTGTCTTCGGCTCGCTGGTGCACGACGGTCCCCGCCCCGGGGCATATCCCGGGGCGGGGCCGTCCTTCCGACCCCCCGTGGCGAAGAGGAACAGTCCCGGCCTTTCCGGGGGCCGCCGGTCAGCGCAACTTGTCGACGGCCGTGCTCGTGGTTTTCTTGAAGGCGGCCACGGGCGCATTCTTGAAGTCGCCCATCTGTCCCCACTGAACGACGGTGACGGTCCTGCCGTCCCGCCCGACCGACAGCAGGGCGATGTCGGTGGCGCCCCGGGACGTCTCGGTGTGCAGGCCGCGGACGCGGGCGCCCTCCTCTACCGGCAGCTTGCCGTAGTCCCGGCCCTCGGCCTCGACGTCGGGCGAGGACTTCTCGATGCGGTCGGCGCAGGTGCGGATCAGGTCGTCGTAGTGCTTCGCCAGGGCCTTGGCCAGGGCGGCCGTGCCCGTCACGACGGTCAACTGCACGGCGCTGGTGTCCAGGTCGGTCCGGAACTCACGGTGCCGGTAGTCGTAGTCGAGCACGCCCTCCGTGCTCACACAGAAGCCGAGTGCCTCCGGGAACCCCTCGGTGACCGGCCCGGCGGTCCAGGACGACGTCGGGTGCGGCGGCAGCTGAGACGCCGACAGGAACTTCGGCGCGGCGGTCTTCGGCGCGGCGCCGGCGGCCGGTGCCGTGAGGACCGTGCCCGCCGCGAGGGCAGCGACGGTGAGAGCGGTCAGAGCGCTCGTTCGGATGCGCATGGACATGAGGGTTCCCCCGTGAATGAGTGCGTGAACGTGGATGCCACGGCGAGGCCGGCTGGTCGGCCCGGACCTGGTCGGCGTGACACCAAGAGCATCAGCGGTCACAGGGGCCGAGCGCAACAACCCACGGCCGATCGGACACGGTGGAATCATCCCAGCCCGTCTGACCTGCAGATACACGGGACACCTGGGATACCGTCCCGGGCCGCGTGAGTTCGTACGAGGACGAGTAAAACCTGTGTCGGCACACGACGACGGCGACGGCGCCGACGAAGTGGCGGAGTTCGCGGCGCTGCTGCGGGCGCTGAAGGAGCCAACGGCCCGGGGCTATGGCTCGCCCTTCCTGACCGCCCTCGCCGCCGACGCGCCCCCCGACCGGCCCGCCGACGCGCACCATCCCGCCCGCAGCCGGGATCCCATCACGCTGACCGTCCCGGAGATCCGCCACCTGCTCGTAGCCGTCTTCGACCCACCGGCCGTGACCGCGGCCAGGCTGCTGCACTGGTCCAACTGGCGCCGGCGCCACCAGGCAACAGCCCGACGCAGCCACTACCGACGACGGACCGCCGGCGAACCCGCTGGATAGATCACGAACCCGTGGACGGAGCCGCGGAAGTTCACGTACCGTGTGGCTCTACGCCCTGAGATGGACGGAAGGAGGCGAGTGCCGTGCGGTTCACACCTTTCCAGCGCTCCCTTTTCCGCTGTCCCGGCGTGGTTCGTAACTTCTGACCGGGAGCGCTCCAAGCAGCCTGTATCCCGGAGGAATCCATGACCGATCCGGTCATCCGCGCGCTCTCCGCGAGCGACGCCCATCTCTTCGACGCTCTCCCCGATCCACTGGGCACCCGTGAAGGCCATCGGCGTACCCGGTTCCGCCCCGACTGGAAGCGCGTCGCCTTGCACGACGGCGAGGTCGTCGCACGCGGCGCGTGGTGGGGCGGCCCCGACGACTCGGAGCCCGTCAACATCAACTGGTTCGATGTGGCCGAGGGCGAGGAGGAGGCAGGGGCCGAACTCCTGCGCTCTGCCCCCTGGCAAGTCGAACTCGAGATCAACCTGCCTGGCGGCTGGCGGGACAAACCCGACCTGCGCCCCGCGGCTGAGGCACGCTTCGCCGCCGCACGAGCGGCCGGGTACGAACTCCTGGTGGAACGCTTCCTGTACCGCTGGACCCCGGAGCGAGGTCTGCCCGAGCGGCCCGGACGCCTGCGCTTCAGCGCCGAACCCGATGACACCGTGTTCTTCGACGCATTGCGCCGCATCCATTCCGTCACCCTGGACGCCCACGCGCTCAAGACCATCAAGGAGGGCGGCCTCGATCAGGCCGCCCAGGAGGAACTCGACTTCTTCCACTGGTGCCCCTCCCCGCGGGAGTGGTGGCAGATCGCGCACACGCCGGAGGGCGGCCTGGCCGGCATCCACATCCCGGCTCACAACCCCTCCGGACCGACTATCGGCTTCATCGGAGTCGTCCCGGAACAGCGCGGTCACGGCTACGCCTACGACCTCCTCGCGGAATGCACCCACTTCCTCGTCGGACAGGGCGCGGAGTTCGTCAGCGGAGCGACGGACCGGGGCAACTTCCCCATGGCCGCGAACTTCACCAAGGCCGGCTTCCCCGTCGTCAGCGAACGCATCAACTTCCACCCGGCGGGCCAAACGGCCTAGCGAGAAGTAGCACGCGGTGAGCAGTTCGGCCCAATGACAGGTCCGGACTGCTTGTCGGTGCCCGCTGGCAGGCTGGCCGACAGTGTGATCGACAGCGGGCGATGGAGGCGGAGTTGGGCCTCCGGAAATCCGCCACCTACTCGCCGCCGTCTTCAGCCCACCAGCCGTGACCGCCATTGACCCTAGATGATCAATTCCCAAGGATGCCTGCCGAGGGCGCGGGGTGGGCGGAGGCCAAAGCCACCGCGAGACGGCCAAGCGGTGGGCTGCCGGCCCTGGTTGTCGAGGTGACAGCGGACGGTCAGGCGTCAGGGTCGACTTCGGGGTGCGTGAACCGCACGGGCTTGCCCAGCGACCGGGCGTAGGCGATTTCGGCTCGGGTGCTGTCTCCGATGTAGTCGCCGACTACGAGCACCTCATCAGCGAGCCGGATCTTCGCCCGGTGCAGACCATCGAGTCGAACCTTCAGCGCCTCGGCCTCGACAGGATCGGACCAAAGTTCGTGCGGCGACTTCATGTCACAGCCCGGTTTGACGACAATCTTTCCCGCTTTGGTCTCCCGCAGATCGGCCTCGGCCATCTCGGTCATGAAGCGGGTGGAGCCGCAGATCACGACGATACGCGGGAGGCTCAACAGCTTCTTCGCATCGGCGAGCTTCTCCTCGGGGGTGAGCAGTTGCGGGTACGACAATGGTTCCTCCTGGTGGTGTGGTCCAAGACCAGCCGACCACGATGCTTGATCCACTTCTGAAACACTCCCTGGCTGACGACCGTACCGATGCCTCGCACCGTGCCCGCGTCCGCGGTGCTCCGCCGCAGGAACATCACCGTCAGGTCGAGCACGGTGTATGCCATGCGGAAGGACTGGCTGGACGGCGCAACCGACCATGAGCCATCGCCCCCAGTCCGCACGGTTGCAGATCAGCAGCAGAGATCATCCGCGGCTCATAGCATTACGTACGTCAGGCCATGGATTAGGCTTGGGTGCGAGGCACCGGCCTCACGGAGCCAGTGGAGGAAGCTCGTGGTGCGCTACGCCAAGGAGCACAAGCAGGTGACGCGGCAACGCATCATCGAGAAGGCCGGCCATCGGTTCAAGCAGGACGGCATCGACGGCTCGGGCATCTCCACACTGATGTCGGACGCCGGGCTCACCAACGGAGCCTTCTACGCCCACTTCGCATCCAAGGACGACCTCGTCGCCCACGTCGTGGCCGAGGAACTGCGCACGCAAGCCGCGAGCTACGGCACGCTGCGACCCGGCCGCCCTGGGCTTGAAGACTTCGTCCGCGAATACCTGTCGCCCGAGCACCGGGACCACCCCGGCCTCGGATGCCCCTCCGCCGCCCTGCTGGAGGAGATCGGCCGCTGCGGGGACGAGACCAAGCAGGCCTACACCGACGGCGCACGGGACATCGTGGACGAGATCGCCGCCCGCCTGACACCCGAGAATCCGCGGTCCGCCCGCGGCCAGGCCATCGGGCTCTTCACCATGGTGGTGGGGACGTTGCAGCTGTCCCGCGCCCTGTCCGACCGGAAGTTCGCCGACGAGGTACTTGAGCAGGGAATCGAGAACGCCATCGCATTCATGAGGTGATGGGGATACCTGCGGCTGCCCCACGGAGCCGCTGGGAGGTGTCTCCAACCAGAACCACCACCATCGCGGATGCCCCCCGAACCTCGGCCTGGTCGTCTTGTTCCGTCGGTTGCGCGGCCGGGCAGAACGGTCGGCTTGCAAGGGAGGGACACAATCACCGAGGCCCGTTCGTGTGTCGACCACGGCTTCGTCCGCCTGAAGGACTGGACGATCCGCCGCCCGTGTCGCCCACGGTCAGCGACGGAAAAGTCCGCCGTGCCAGGCTCGGCTTCGCCGTCCCGCCGTACCTGGCCGGCACCGGATGACCGAGACGCAGGCAGGTCAGCACCCGTGAACGGATGCCTCGAGCCGCTCGCCCAAGGGGCGCCGCAGCGCCGAGGCAACGCGTTCGGCCAAGGGGCGACCACACTTCACGCCCACTGCCGATCTACCGTTCGAGGAACTCGAGAGCCGTCTCAACGAACTGCCCGTGGAACTGGAAGATGCCGCCGTGGCCGGCGTCGGGATAGAACACCAACTCACCGTTCGACACCCGCCGCGCCAGGTCGGTCGAGTTCTGCGACGGAACCATCCTGTCACTCTCACCGTTCGCGACGAGCACAGGCTGGTGAATGACGGAGAGATCCTGGGGGCGCTCCAGCCCCCAGCGGTGAATGGCCTTGAGCTGGTTGCTGTACGAAAGCAGGGAGATCGCCTTGTCCCGGTCCTGGGTGCGCTCCTTCAGGCGGCCCAGGAACTCCTTCCCGGCACGACGCCCGCCCGCAGTGCGCGTGAAGAAGAGGAACTGCTTCGGGTCCTGAAGCGTGAACAGCCCTCGGACGGTGTCGAGATGGGACAACCAGGTCACGTTCTTGATGCCCTCACCACCGGCGGGACCCGTACCCGTGAGAATCAGCCTGCGGACGAGGTCCGGATCGGTCTGCGCGATCACCTGGGCGATCATGCCGCCCATCGAGAAGCCATGAAGATCTACGCGATCGAACCCGAGCGCCCGGACGAACGTGACGGCATCCTTCGCCATCGCCTCGATGGTGCGCGGCGTCGAACCCGAGGAAGCGCCGACGCCCCTGTTGTCGAACGTGACGACCCGCCGCTTGGCGGCGATGCCGTCGACGACCCGGGGGTCCCAGTTGTCGAGGACGGCGGCGAGGTGGGTGAGAAAGACCACCGGAACACCGGACCGGGGACCGAGCTCGCGATAGGCGAAGGTCACTCCCCCGGCGTTGACAGTGCGAGTGGGTGCGCTCTTGTACGACGTCACCACGCTGCGTCGCACTTCCTGTGAATCAGTCATGGTCATGCCCTTCGGTGGGGGGCTTCTGCCGGCGCGCCACTCCTTCCTCACGGAGGGAAGGGCGCAGGACAGTCGCCCGTGTCTCCCGGCTGCGGCTGCAGCCTGCGGGGACGATGGCGGAGGCGGCGGGATCGAACCCTTGAGCGGTCGGCCCTCTCCGCATCGCATCGATTATTAAAGTATGACCGTAATTCCAAGAGCCCGCAAACGTCGAGCATGAGCACTCCAGGACCTCCAGCCGGCCGGCGGGCCGGGTTGCAGCCCGCCCACCCACCACATAGCATTATGACTGTAATTTAATTGATCGGTATCCCCGTCCACCTGCGGACGAGACAAGGAGACAGCGATGAGAGCCTTCACGGTGGAGCGCTACGGCAGCAAGGACGGCGTGCGTGCCGGTGACGTGCCGGAGCCGGAAGTGGGGGCGGACGACGTGCTGGTCCGGATCCAGGCCGCGAGCGTCAACCCGCTCGACCGCATGATCCGGGACGGCGAGATGAAGACGATCCTGCCGTACAAGGTCCCGTTCGTCCTGGGCAACGACCTGGCCGGGGTGGTGGTCGAAGTGGGTGCGGCCGTTACGCGGTTCGCAGTGGGCGACGAGGTCTTCGCTCGGCCCGACAAGAACCGGATCGGCACGTTCGCCGAACTCATCGCGGTGCACCAGGACGACGTGGCGATCAAACCGGCCACACTGACCATGGAGGAGGCGGCGTCCCTTCCCCTGGTCGCCCTGACCTCATGGCAGGCCCTGGTCGAACGGGCACACATCCAGCCCGGCCAGAAGGTCCTCATCCACGCGGGCTCCGGCGGCCTGGGCACCATCGCCATCCAGCTGGCCAAGCAACTGGGCGCATACGTGGCCACCACCACGAGCACGCCCAACGTCGACCTGGTGAAACGGCTGGGTGCGGACGTCGTCGTCGACTACAAGAAGCAGGCGTTCGAGGCGGTCCTGCGCGACTACGACGTCGTCCTGGACTCGCTCGGCGGCGAGACCCTCATGAAGTCCCTGGACGTGCTCAAGCCCGGCGGCAAGGTCATCAGCGTCGCGGGCCCACCCGACGCCACCTTCGGCAGAGAACTGGGCGCGAACCCGGTCATCCGGCTGGTGATGTCCGCACTGAGTCTCCGGATCCGCCGAGCCGCCCGGCGCCGCAACGTCACGTACTCCTTCCTGTTCATGAAAGCCAGCGGCGACCAACTGCGCGAACTCACCCCTCTCATCGAGACCGGCAAGATCCGCCCCGTCGTCGACACCGTGTTCCCGTTCGAGTCGGCACGAGAAGCGCTGGAGTACGTCGAAGCAGGGCGCCCGAAGGCCGGCAAGGTCGTCGTCAGGATGACGTGAGGGAACGCGGTCCTGACAGGTTGTCAAAGTCCTCCACGACTGCCGGAAGGACACCGCCCGCAGCAAACGAGAAGTGCCCTGAAACCCCGCTAGAGAGGGGCCTGGGCAATTAGGCACACCGCGGAATCCCCCATCCCCGCGACGTCGTCGTACCGGAACACCCCGACCCACTCCGTGTCCGCTCGCGGCGAGGACTTCGCCTACCGGAACGCGTCCAGGACATCCGCAGCTCAGTGCACAGGTAAGACATCGGCAGGGTTCCTCCTCGGCAGAATGAGCCACATGGCCATGGACAAGGACGCAGCGTTCACACTGCCGCGAGGCGCCACGGGATTCTTCCAGCCGAAGGACGGGCCGCTACCGGAAACCGACCGGCGGACGTTCAGGGCAGCAACGTATGCCGCCGCCCGGGCGGCTAAAGGCCATGTGGGCGAGATAGAGGAGCAGACGTACCCCCGTACGTTTCACACCGCGACGGTCATTGAGGGCATAGCCGAGTGCGTCATTCTGTGTCACGCCTACCATCCCTGGATTGCGTTCGCCCAGGAACGCCGGGACTGGTACACCGAGGAGTTCCGCGCCCCGCCACCGTGGGCCCATGCCTTTGCCGACCTCGGGTTTGTAGTGCTTGATCGCGCGCAGCTCACTCTGCCGCTCTCGGACGTCGACACCTCGGTCCTCATCCAGAGCGAGTGGCGCCAAATTCGCTCCTCCGGCATCACCACACTGGGCGGAGTGCTCTTCAACGCATGGGACTGACGTCCAAGCAAGACCTCGACACTGCACGATGAATCTCAACCTTCGTCTCTGTCGTCCCAGTCGACGGGGACAGTGACCGCGATCCATCCTTCCCGCCCGCGGCTCAGGCCAGCTTCTTCCCTCGGTGGGACGATTTTCGTCGCCAGAGTCCGCTCAGCCCCTATGCGGGCCGGGCCGAGTCACGTCCTGCCGAGCCGCCGGCTGCCCCAAGGCCTCTCGGATCCATTCGCGGCGGAGTCGTTCCCGCCTATCGCGGCCCGGACGGTTCGGCCGGCCGGTTCGGCGGAGCCTGGGCATTCTTGGCGGCGGCTGCCGCGACGGTTGCCAGGTCTTCGCCCGAGAAGCCGGCGCGGCTCAGCACTGCCAGAGATTTGTTCGTTGCCAGCGTGCACAACGCCAGCTCTGCCGCCTCCTGATCATCGGCCCCCGCCGCCAGCAACGCCCGCTCCAGCATCGCCCGCAAACCGTCGATCATGGCGTGGACCATCGCCCGGCCCTCCGCGTCGAGGGCCGGGATCTGTGTTGCCGACACCGTGAGCAGGCAGCCATCCGGGACCATCGGGTCAGCGATGCGGTTCAGGGTGACCTGCAGGTAGGCGGCCACAACGGCGTCCGGGCTCGAGTGAGGGCCGGACAGTGCCTGGTCGTACAGCGGGTGGTAGGTCTGCGCGTACCGTTGGAGGCTTTTCCGGAAGAGGGTGCTCTTGTCGCCGAAGGTGCCGTAGAGCGAGCTCCGGCCCAGGCCCGTGCCCTCGGTCAGGCGGTCGACCGAGGCCTCCGAATAGCCCCAGCGCCAGAAGACGTGCATCGCGCGTCGTAGCGCCTCGTCCACGTCGAATTGCTTGCGGCCTGCCATGGTTCATCAGCCTACACATCTTGCACCGATCGTTTCAAGATGCGTATGGTCTTCGGCATGACATCTTGCACCGATCGTTCCATGATGAATACGGCGGACGGCACGACAAGCTTGAGTTCGCTGCGGCTGCCCGTCGGGTTCACCGACGTCTTCACCAGTCGGCTCGTGGAGGTGAACGGGCTGCGGCTCCACGCGGTCACCGGTGGGGACGGCCCGGCGCTGCTGCTGATCGGCGGTTGGCCCCAGACCTGGTACGCCTGGCGGGAGGTGATGCCCGCGCTCGCCCGCCGGCACACCGTCGTCGCCGTCGACTCGCGCGGGGCCGGGCTCTCCGACAAGCCCGACGACGGGTACGACGCCGGCACGCTGTCCGCCGATCTGATCGCGTTGATGGCCGCGCTCGGGCACGACCGGTTCGACGTGGTCGGCCACGACATCGGTACGTGGACCGGATATGCCCTCGCCGCCGATCACCCCGAGCGGGTGGGCCGGCTCGCCATCCTCGAAGCGGTGATCCCCGGTCTCACGCCGTCCCCGCCGTTCTTCGGCCCGGCCGCGGCCAACCTGAAGCTCTGGCAATTCGGCTTCAACCGGCTCACCGACCTCAACGAGGAACTGGTCCGGGGACGGGAGCGGCTCTTCTTCGGCTACCAGTTCGCCAAGAAGGCAGCCACCCCGGACGCGATCCCCGCGTACGCCGTCGACGTCTACGTCGACGCGATCACCGCCGATCCTCGCGCACTGCGGGCGAGCTTCGCGTACTACCGGGCGCTGGACGAGACGATCGCGCAGAACGAACAGCGCAGCAAGACCCGGCTGACGCTGCCGGTGCTCGCCCTCGGCGGCGCGCTGTGGAGCGGCGCGAGTGCCGCCCAGACGATGCGGCTGGCGGCCGACGACGTCACGGGGGTCGTCCTCGACGACTGCGGCCATTACCCGGCCGAGGAGCAGTCGGCGCGGTTTGTCGAGATCCTGGAGGACTTCCTCCTGGCCAACCGGTAGCAGGCACGCCACACAGCTGAACTTCGCGAACGACAGGCGGAGCTTCACAAACTCCGCTACGTCATCGAGCAGGCCTTCGCCCTCCTGCACCAGTTCACCCTCGCCATCCGATGGGCACGACGCCTCGAACTCCACGACGCCTTCGTCTTCCTGGCCTGCAGCCTCATCTGCTGGCGACGCCTCAAGAAGGCCCACCCATGATCCCGTTACGGGCTTTTTGCGCGAGGGCACTGCGAGATGTCCGTGGCGGTCGTGAGGTTCTGCACTTCCAGAAGGAGACGGACCGCTTCGCGGGCGTCGTGAGGGTGGTTGTCGATCGCCCGCGCCAGACGGGCGCGACTCGTCGTGATCACCTGGCGCCACGCGCCCATCTGATCGAACAGGGCGATGATCCGGGCCGGTCTACTGACTGAGGCGCTGGGTGGAAGGCAGCGGGCTGTGCCGTGGACGCTGCCGGAACCGATGCTCACCACCCGGTATCCAAACCTGCTCTGCTGCCGGGGTGGGCCGGCGAGCCCACGTTACGGACAGGGTTCGGGGCTGTCCGTTGTCCACGTCTCACGGCGACATCGGGCCCCGCCGCCGAGAGCCTTGACGGCTGGTAGCGGGCGGCGGGTCACGGGCATGCCGTTGGTGTCTGACTCTGGGCAGTGGAGTGGTCCAGAACGCCAGACAGCTCTGGCTCAGCCCTTGCCTGCAGGACCGGCGACGACCTGGACGAACCATCGCTGGATGAACGCGAAGACGGTCGGCAGGGGCAGGACGAGGAGCACTCCGAAGGCGTGGATCAGGCTGCAAGCGTCTGCGCCCGCTGCCGTCCCGACAGCGATCTGGGGATCGTCGGCTTGTCTGTCGCTTCGGCAGGCCGTGCACGTACCCGGAACTGTGGCTTCCACCACGGCGAATGTGATCTTGGCGTGGTGAGATCGCCGGATGCTCGGTTTCCTCCTCCGCCTCCTGCCGTTCTGGGTCCGCGAGCCCCTGCTCATCGCGGTCGGGTCCGTTCTCGGCGTACGCATCATGTATCTCGCCGTCCACGATCACGATCGGGTCGCGGCCGTGCTCGGCGTGGTGTTCCTCGTGTTCACCGCAGTACGCATCCACGCCGTGGTCCGGGCCCTGCGCGCGCGCCGGAACCCGAGTCCGGCAGCCTCCGCAGACGGAGCCGCGGTCGATGCTGTCGCCCCGGCCCAGGTCGCAACGGGGCCGCGTCCCGCCCCGGACACTCCTGAGAAGGACCACAACGCATGGGGCCAGGCCGTTGCGGCCGTGGCCGTGTTCGGTGCACTGGGGGCCGCGCTGTGGGTGGCCCCATACGTGATGCCGTCCGACGTCAACACCCCGCAGCCCGCCTCGTGTTCGGGCGGGGCACACGAGGAACTGCCGAAGGTCTACAAGCAGACGCCCCAGTCTGTGACCGGTGAAGAACTGTGCAAGGCGCTCAACCAGCCAGACCTGGCCACGCTTCTGGGAACGTCTGGAGAGACCGCGACCACCGCTTCTGCCACCAACAACACCGCTCCGTTGACCGATGGGAAGGTCGCCCAACCGGAGGCCGAGGTCGCGTTCGACACGTACAGCGTGAATGTCTCGGCCACTTACAACGAGCTGTCGATCGACCAGTACGTGAAGCTGATGAAGTTCGGGGACGAGCAGGACATCAAGACGCTTGCGGCTCTCGGACGGCCCGCGGTCCTCTCCTCGGCTCACACCATGAAGTTCGAGATCAATCTCGGGAGTGGCGGATCCGGCGGACCGGTCGAACAAGGCCCCCTGGCCAGGACGTTGTCCGTGGCCCTGGACCGCAATGACCGGGGCGGCTACTGCGAAATCACCGTGTGGAGCAAGTCCGGAGCCCTCCCGGACGACGGCGTTCTCCTCGACATCGCTGGACAGGTTATTGCGAGGATCCCGGAGCGGCCTGTCCGATGAGACGCCGAGAACTTTTCGGCGAAGACGGCCGGTCTCCTCGCGCCGCCCGGCGACGCCATCGGTCTCGTGAGGGGATGCGTGCCGCGATCCCCTTGGGTCAGCCCGGATGTGCGGGGCGGCGGCCTGGGCAATGAGATGCGGCAGGCGGAGCTGCATCTGGCGTTCGATGGGTTCGGGGCCCGTGAGGCGAGCAGCGATGCCTCCTTCGACAACCATCCCCCGAACCGTGTCTCCCACGCTCCGGGTTACGTGCCGAACGGCGTCACCTGGGACACCCGGCGCGGCGAACCGGCGGAGGTCAAGCAACAGCCCCCGGAGAAGACCCCTCCTCTCCTCGTGTGGGCGGCGCCCAAAGGAGCATGCGTGATGTTCGGCGGGTTCGGACTCGATCAGCGACACGCGGTCCGGTCACGGGCAAGCTGATCCGTATGTGCGCTGCCCGTGCACCAGCGGCACGTTTCGACACCCGGAAATGGACGAGATGACGAACAAGAACGTGGAAGTGGACCAGTTCATGGCTGCGCTCGATCACCCCCAGAAGGACACAATCGAGTACCTGCGGGCCGCTGTCCTCGGCTCGGATCCTGGCATCACCGAGCACGTGAAGTGGAAGGCGCCCAGCTTTCTCCGTGGGGGCGAGGACCGGGTGACCTTTCAGCTCCGGGCCAAGAAGGGTGTCCAACTCATCTTCCATCGAGGTGCCAGGGTGAAAGACGACCGGGCGGACTTCAGGTTCAGCGACGAAAGTGGTCTGCTCGCTTGGCTCAGCAGTGACAGGGCCACAGTCATCTTCCAGGACCTGGACGACGCCAAGGCCAACGAGGAGGCCTTCGTGACCCTGGTCAGGAGCTGGGTCAATACCTAGCCCGCCCGATGGCCGATTGTTCGGCTTCGGCTTCGGCAGCACGGCGTTCACAATCGTTGCGGCCGTGCCGTCGTCTGAGGGTGGCGGTCAGCTCGGCGCCGCTCTTGGTCTTCGTCAGGGGCATCGATGCCCGAAGAGCATAGACATCGGCGGCCTGTTACGGGCCCCGGGCGGCGGGATACACCCCGTGACCCTCGTTCGCCGTTCGTCGACGTGCTCGCTACGGTGGCCGACCTTCAGAGGCTGCTCGGAGCACAGCGTGCCGCCACTGACGATGAACGCACAGGCCTCGCCGAGTGGGCGCAGTTGGCCGTACAGGAACTCGCACAGTCCTCGGCCCTTCTGGTTGCGGCAGGTCGACGCTGCTGGCCGGGACGGCCGGGACGATCCGTCCCGGCCGTTGGCGGAACCGGAGAGGATGAGCGAACGCGCGCTCCACGAACCACCGTTGGGCGCCTCCCGGAACCCTGCGCGGGGCCGCGCAGCAGGAATGCCCGGAAGGCCGTCGGGGCGGCGTGGCTCGCTGCCCAGTGCGTCGATGAGTACGCCGTCTTCGCCCCTCATGGACCAGCGTGCGCACTCCCGGCTTCCGGCCCCAACGTCCTTTTGAGTGCGGTGAGTTCAGGACGTCACATGGTGAACTCCCGTATCACTGTGTTCCGGAATACCGCTGTGCCCCCGATCGAGAACAGCGCGAGCCCCGTGTCGATCAGATACGGGAACGCCTGCGACGAGTGCACGTATCGGCCGTCGTCGACGAACATCTCGACGGACGTGCGGTCGACCAGGATCCGCAGCCTCACCGTGTGGGCCGACGGGTCGAAGGGGCTGTGACTCTCCTGCCACTTCCCGGAGTTGTCGGGGTTGACGGTGTTGCGGCGGTTGAGGAACGCGAAGTCGTCGTAGATCCCGGCGTCGATGTGCCGCCCGCCGTCGGGGGAACGGCGCAGTTGGAGGCCGACGCCGGTCAGGTTGTCCCAGGTGATCTCGGTCGTCACCTCGTAGGACATGCCGGTGTAGTCGAGAACGCGGGTGCCGTCGACCGTCAGGTCACCCAGGTCCACTGAGCGCGAGACGTGGTCGGCCAGGGCGGAGACCGGCCGCGAGGCGAGGTAGTACGTCCCGTTCGAAGCCCGCTTCAGGGTGATCTCGCGGACGATCGAGTCGGTGCCGTTGAAGCCGTCGCAGTCGATGGTGGGGGTGGTGTTGGCGTAATCCCAGTTGTTGAGCCAGCCGATCGCGTGCCGGGTGGACGGATCCACCGAACCGTCGTCCCGGCGTCTCTCGAACGTGACGGCCCCGTACCAGTCCCACCCGTGGTCGAGCCACTGCGGATCGCTCGTGTCGGCGGTGAACGTGGTGCCGTCGAAGGAACCGGTCCAGTACGCGTACGTGTTGGGCAGACCGGCCGCCTTGCCGTTGGCGCTCGCGCCCAGCACCCACTTCGCCGTGCCGTCGTCCGCGGTGATGCGGAACAGGTCGGGGCACTCCAGGACGCCGATGCCGTCCTTGATGAATCCGCCGACGTACGTCCACGACTTCAGATCCGCCGAGTGGTAGAAGCCGATCTTGTTGTTCTCGGCGAGGGTCATCACCCAGCGATCGCGTTCCTCGTCACGGACGACCTTGGGATCGCGGAAGTCGTGCACACCGGGGTTGGCCAGCACCGGGTCGGTGCCGTGGTTGAGGAAGGTGCGGCCGCCGTCGGTGGAGTAGTACAGGTACTGCGCCTGAGTGACATCGTCGGGCGCCATGGTGGCGATGACGATCACCGCGCCCGCGCCGAAGCCGGCGGTGTTGTCGGTGTCGACCACCGCCGAGCCCGACCAGACGTCGCCGACCGGGGTGGTGTCCTTCGGCACGGCGATCCCGCGGTCGGTGAACGCGACCAGATCGGTGCTGGTGGCCAGCCGCCAGGCGGTTCCCGCGGTCGTGCCGCCCGTCAGGTAGTGCGCGTTGTAGAGGTAGTAGTAGTGGTACTCGCCGTCGATCCACACCGGTCGCTGCGGATCGTTCTTCCACTGGTCGGGGACCGTGAAGTGGTACGCGGCGCGGTAACTGGCGCAACCGGTTGCGGACTTGGGTTTCGCGGCGGCCGGGGGTGCGGCCGGCAGCAGCACGGCTGCCGCGCCCGCGGCCGATCCGGTGAAGAGCGCTCTCCTGGACATCCCACGCATTACACATCGTTTCCTCTCGTCACCGAGCTCGTTGAGCTCGGAACGGCGGCTCATGGGGTCAGGACTGTGCGACCTAACTCGTTAAAGGTCAAGGGGTGCACGACTCTTGACAGCACCGTTGCGCACTTTCCATCATCTGGGGCATCAACCCTCAACTAACACGAGTTAGGCCCGTTGATGACCGACTCGCACGTCTCCCGCCGCACGCTGCTGCGGTACGGCGCCTACGGCGCGGGTGCCGCCGCCCTGACCGGCACCGCAGCGAGCTGGGACCGGCTCACCGGAGCCGACATCCCCGGCCGCGACGACGATTCCCTCGTCGTCGCCACCCTCGGCCCCGCCTACGGACCCGAGGCCATCCGCACCCTCACCGAGGGCTTCGGCGAGGTGCACCCCGACATCAAGCTCCGGATCAACGCGGTGCAGGCCGTCGACTGGTCGGACTTCTTCGCGAAGATCCTCACCCAGATCGCGGCGGGCACCGCCCCCGACCTCGTCTATGTCGCCACCGAGGGCGTCCAGCTCTTCGCCCAGCGCCTCGGCGTCGCGCTGGACCAGTGGGTGAAGCGGGACGCGGCCGAACTGCGCGAGTACTTCGCCGACGTCCATCCCTCACTGGTGGAGTCGATGATGTACGAGGGCAGCCTCTACCAGCTGCCGGTCGAATTCAACGCGGCCGACATGTACCTCAACAACCAGGTCCTGAAGCGGGCGGACGCGAGCTTCCCCGCGGCCGACTGGACCCGCGACGACTTCACCGCGCTGCTGCGGGACATGAAGAAGTCCAGCGGCAGCCAGTTCACCCCGTACTTCTGGACCAACCGCCTGTGGGGCGGTGTGGTGCCCTGGCTCTTCGCCAACGGCACGAACCTGCTCACCGAGTCCAAGGCGCCCGGCGGCGCCTGGCTGTGGGACTCCTTCTACCCGGCCGCCGAACGGCAAGGCCGCGGGGGCGGCTTCCGGTGGACGACCCCGCAGGCCACACACGACCGCGTGGAGGAGGTGTACGACTACCTCGCCTCCCTCATCCAGGAGGACCTGTGCACCCGCCCCGAGGGCGGCAACGGCCAGAACCTCGTCGGCGTGTTCTCCACCGGCCGGGTCGGCGTCACGCCGGCCGGCGGCTTCTGGGCGGGCGGTCTGCATCTCGCGGGCATGCAGGCGGCCGACTACGACGTGCAGTACTTCCCGCGCTGGCGCACCCAGCGCATGCAGTTCGGCGCCGCCGGCTACGCCCTGCTGCGCACGTCGAAGCGGCAGGAGGAGGCCTGGGAGTTCATCAAGTACGCCGCCCGAAGGGACACCCTGATGCGGCTGTTCAAGACCAACCAGACCACGCCGGCCCGCCGGTCGATGCTGACCGCCGACCGCTACCGGGAGACCGGACCGAACCACTGGCAGACCTTCTACGACACCCTCGACAAGTTCCCCGACACCGGGCCGATCCCCGCCCCGCCGCAGGTCGCCGAGGTCGAACAGGTGCTGCTCAAGCACACCGGAACCGCGCTCTCCACCCGGCGCTCGGTGGGTCCCGCCCTGCGCCGGATGCAGGGCGATCTGGAGAAGGCCATGGAGCGTGACGTATGACGAACACCCGGATCCCCGCCCGGACAAGGACGGTGACTCCCCCGCCCGTGGCACCCGCGCCACCGTCCGCCCGCGACCGCGGCACCCGCCTGCTGGCCACGCTGTTCCTGGCCCCGACGATCGTCGGCATCGTCGTCTTCACGGTCGTCCCGATCGCCGGCTCGGTGGTGCTCAGCCTCTTCCACTGGAACGTGATCGACGACCCCAGTTTCGCGGGCGCCGCCAACTACCGCGAGACACTGAGCGATTCGACCGTCCTGGTGTCCTTCCGCAACACGCTCGTGTTCATGGTGCTCGCGGTCGCCCTCCAACTGCTGATCGCGCTGGTGCTGGCGCTCGCGGTGAACGGACGGATGCCGGTGTGGCTGCGCTCGGTGTTCCGTTCGGCGTTCTTCTTCCCGCTGGTGCTGTCCGCCGCGTCGATCTCGGTGGTGATGAAGTACCTGTTCAACCAGGACTTCGGTGTCGTCAACTGGCTGCTCGGGCTGATCGGTATCGCTCCGGTGCCGTGGCTCACCTCCGAGAACTCGGCGATGGCGGCGGTCATACTCGTCTACGTCTGGCAGCAGTTCGGCTTCTCCTTCCTGCTGTTCGTCGGGGGCCTGAACAACATCCCCAAGGAGATCCACGAGGCCGCCGCCCTCGATGGCGCGACCGGTCTGCGCAAGCACCTCAACGTCACTCTGCCGCTGCTGTCACCCACCCTGCTGGTCGCGTCGGTGGTCGGCATCATCAACGCCCTGCAGGTCTTCGAGCAGCCGTACGTCCTCACCAACGGCGGGCCCGGCGACTCCACCCGCACCGTCGTGATGGTCATCTACGAGAGCGCGTTCGAGCAGCTCCGCTTCGGCGAGGCGTCCGCGGTGGGCGTGCTGCTGTTCGTTCTGATCATGGCGGTCACCGCCCTCCAGTTCCGGCTCAGCCGGCGTTTCGTCCACTACCAGTGAGCCGGGTGAATCCCCCATGACCCAAGCGATTTCGACCGTGAGCCGGGCCCGCCACTCGCTCGCTCCGTGGGCACGGATCACCGCACTGGCGGTGTGCGCCCTGCTGACGCTCGGTCCGGTCATCTGGACCGTCTCCACCTCGCTGCGCACGCCGGCCGAGTCCTTCGACCTGCCGCCGAAGATCATTCCGACCAGCCCCACCGTGGAGTCCTACCGCGGAGTCTTCGACCAGATCGATGTGTGGCTGCTCGCCCTGAACTCCACACTCGTGACCGGTTTGATCGCGGTCGGCCAGATGATCACCGCGGGCCTCGCCGGCTACGCCTTCGCCCGTCTCGAATTCCGTTTCAAGAAGCCGCTGTTCGCACTGGTCCTCGCGACCATGATGGTCCCCCTGCAGGTCACGATCGTTCCGGTGTTCCTGGTGCTCAAGTCGATGAGTCTGACCGACACCCTGCTCGGTCTGATCATCCCGGCGTTTCCGACCGCGTTCGGCACCTTCCTGATGCGCCAGTACTTCCTCGGCATGCCGAAGGACCTGGGCGAGGCGGCGATGCTGGACGGCTGCGGGCCCTGGCGGATCTTCCGCTCGGTCTACGCCCCGCTGGCCGCGCCCGGCCTCGCGATCGTCGGAGTGCTGGCCTTCAACTACCACTGGAACGAGTTCTTCCGGCCGCTGATCCTGGAGACCTCCGCCCAGAACTACACCCTGCCGCTGGGCCTCGTCTCCCTCCAGGGCAATCTCGGCACCGGCTCCATCTCGGTCGTCCTCGCCGGTGTCGTCCTTTCCATGATCCCCGCCGTCGCCGTGTTCGTCGTCGGCCAGCGCCCTCTGCGCGAGGGCATCACCTCCGCAGGAGTCAACCGTTGAAGCACGACCGCGACGCCCCGCGTTTCCGGGTCCGTCCGCCCGCCCAATGGCTCAACGACCCGAACGGGCCCTTCCGTTGGCGCGACCGCTACCACCTGTTCTACCAGCACAACCCCGACGCCCCTCGCCATGCGAACGTCCACTGGGGCCATGCCTCCAGTCCCGACCTCGCCCACTGGGAACACCACCCCATCGCGCTCACCCCGACACCCGGCGGCCCCGACGAGGCGGGCTGCTGGTCCGGGTGCGTGGTCGACGACGACGGCGTACCGACCGCCGTCTACACCGGCGTCGACCGCCACCACGGCGGCCTCGGCACCATCTGCCTGGCCCGGGCGGTCGTCCCGGACGACGAGACCCTCACCGACTGGAAGCCCCTGCCCACACCGGTCGTGACCGGCCCGCCGGCCGGCCTGGACGTCGTGATGTTCCGCGACCCGTTCGTCTTCCGCAGCGGCGGGCGGCGCTGGGCACTGATCGGGGCGGGCCACTCCGACGGCACGCCGTCGGTCCTGCTCTACGACTGCGACGACCTGGCCCACTGGCGGTTCGCCGGTGTGCTGCTCGACGGCAACGACCCTGTGGCGACGGACGTGTTCGGCGACAAGGCGGTCGGCTGGGAGTGCCCGCAGCTGTTCGCGACGGCGGGCGGGGACTGGGTGCTCGTGCTGTCACTGTGGGACGGCGACCCGATGGGCACGGGCTTCCTGACAGGCCGTCTGGAGCCGGACAGCGACGGTGGGCTGCGGTTCGGGGCCCGCACCGGCGGCCGGCTCGACCACGGGCGGGACTTCTACGCACCCGCGGTCCTCCAGGAGGCAAACCGGGCCCTGATGTGGGGCTGGTCCTGGGAGGCCCGTGAGCAGGGCGAGGTGGACGCTGCGGGCTGGGCCGGTGTCCTCACCGCGCCGAGGGTCGTGGGCGTCCATCCGGACGGCGCGCTGAGCGTCGCACCGGCTCCGGAGCTGCAACTGCTGCGTGCGGCTGAGCCGTTCGCCACCGCACCGGAACGCGCCCCGCTGCCGCAGTCGTACGACCTGACGGTCACCGCCAGTGCACCGACCACCGTCAGCCTGCTGCGCTCCGCCTCCGGCGCGGAGCTGACGATCCGCCTCGACCCGGACGAAGGCACCGTGACCCTGGATCGCAGCGACTGGCCGCGGCCCCGGAGCGAGGGGTCGGTGCCCCTCGTCGTGCGGGTGCCCGCGCGGGAGGTGCGCATCCTTGTCGACGGCTCCCTGTTCGAGCTGTTCGCCGACGATCGCGCCACCGTCACCGAACGGGTCTACCGACGTCCCGACGACGTGCCCGAGCTCGTCGTGACCGGGGCCGGGGCCACCGTCATCGGATGGGAGCAGGTCCCACCGACGAGCGGCTGATCACCGGGCCGGCGAGGCGTCGTACCGTCGCGGGCGGCGTCTTGCCCGTCTCGATGGCGTCGAGGAGGAGCCGGGTGGCCGCCTCGCCCATCGCCCGGTGCGGGAGGGCGACGGTGGTCAGAGGCGGGGACAGGAAGGCGGCCATGTGTTCCTGGTCGTCGTACCCGACCACGGACAGCTCATCGGGGACGGTGATGCCGAGCCGGGCAGCGGCGTGCAGTACTCCCGCGGCGACGCGGTCGTTGTAGCAGAAGAACCCGGTGGGGCGGCGGTCGGCGGGCACGCCGTCGAGCAGCCGCAGCGCTCCCTCGTAGCCGCTGGAGATCTCGCCGCCGGTGCGCACGACCCACTCATTGGGGACGGTGATCCCCTCAACGCGCAGCGCGTCACGCAAGCCGCGCAGCCGCTCGACCGACGCGATGTCGTCGAGGCCGCCGACGTGGGCGATCCTGCGGTGCCCCTCGGCGAGGAGCAGACGGGCGGCCGTACGGCCTCCCGCGCGTTCGGCGGGGATGACAGCAGGCAGCGAGCCGTCCTCGGGAACGCAGTTGGCGAGGACGGAGTGGGTGCGGTGCAGGCCCTCGGGGACGCGGACGCGGCGCAGGGAGAAGGCGGCGTAGATGATGCCGTCCACGCGTCGGTCGAGAAGCTCGGCGACCGCGGCGTCCTCCTTGGCACGGTCGCCTCCGGAGTCGACGGTCAGGACGAGGTGCTCGTGGTCCCAGGCGGTGTCCATCGCGCCGCGCAGCAGCCGGCCGGCGAAGGGCGAGGAGGCGATCTCGTCGGTGACCAGGCCGATCACGGCCGTACGACGGCGGCGCAGTCCGCGTGCGACGGGGTCGGGGCGGTATCCGAGCTGGGCGGCGGCCTGGCGGATGCGTTCCTGGGTGGCGGGCGAGAGGTTGCCCTCGGCTCGGCCGTTGAACACGAAGGAGACCGCGGTGTGGGACACGCCCGCGAGCCGCGCGACGTCCCGGGACGTGGGGCGTCCATGGCCTGCCGGCTGCTTCGCCTCGCTGCTGCCCATGCCGTCCGCTGCCTTCATCCCCCGCCGGTTCCCCGCCCGCCCGCTTGATCACTGCTCACCCTATCCGTGACGCTGGGGGGACGACACAGTCGAAGGGAAGGTCCGGTAGTGATCAGCATCCCGGTACACACGCTCAACGACGGCACCAGGTTCCCGGCGATCGGCCTGGGCACCTGGCCCATGAGCGACGCGGAGGCGGAAAGAGCGGTGGCGGAGGGCCTGCGGCTGGGCTACCGCCTGGTCGACACGGCGACGAACTACCGCAACGAGGCCGGTGTCGGGCTCGGCGTCGCCCGCAGCGGCGTCCCCCGCGAGGAACTCGTGGTGACGACCAAGCTCCCGGGCCGGCACCACGGGTATGAGGAGACCCTGGCCTCCTTCGAGGAGTCCCGCGCCCGGCTCGGCCTGGACTACGTCGACCTGTATCTCATCCACTGGCCGCTGCCCCGCGTCGACAAGTACGTCGACTCCTGGCGGGCCATGATCAAGCTGCGCGAGGAGGGTCTCGTGCGGTCGATCGGCGTCTCCAACTTCACGCCGGAGCACATTGAGAGGCTGGAGAAGGAGACCGGCGTCCTGCCCTCCGTCAACCAGATCGAACTGCACCCGCACTTCCCGCAGGACGAACTGCGGGCCTTCCACACTGCCAAGGGCGTCCTGACCGAGAGCTGGAGCCCGCTGGGCCGCGGCTCCGGCCTCCTGGACGACCCCGTGGTCGTCAGCGCCGCCGAGGCGCACGGGGTGACGCCGGGCCAAGTGGTCCTGCGCTGGCACACGCAGCTCGGGGCAGTGCCGATCCCGAAGTCGTCGGATCCGGGACGACAGCGCGCGAACCTCGACGTCTTCGGCTTCGAGCTGAGCCCCGCGCACATGCACGCGATCGCCGACCGTGCCCACGAGCGGATGGGCGGAGATCCGGATGTGCACGAGGAATTCTGAGTGAGCGCTTGGCACTGCTTCACGCCGATCCATGGCGCATTGGCAGCCCCAGTGGAGTGAGGCGGGAGAGGTCAGTGGGCAGCTGGGTTGCGCTGGGTCGGAAGCGAGCCGTTTCGTTCCGGCGCCTCCTGTCTCATCCCAACTCGGTCCGGCTCCTTGGCCTTTGCTCCATGGCCGAGTCGGTCACCGTGCGGTACATCGACCCCGCGCGACGGTTACCCCAGCGATCTGTCCGACGAGCGCTGGGAGCTGATCGAACCGGTACTCACCGTCCGGCGGGCCCGGCGCCGCCGTGACGCCCTGGACGTCGGCCGCCCACCGTGCACCGCCTGCGGCAGATCATGAACGCGATCCTCTACGTGGACCGCACCGGCGTCCCCTGGCGCCACCTGCCGCACGGCTTCGCCCCGTGGGCCACGATCTACGGCTACTTCGCCACATGGCAGCAGGACGGGGTTTTCGAGCAGCTCACAGGGCTGCTGCCACGCCTGGTCCGCGAGGCCGAGGGAGGTGGAGGCGAGCCGTCCGGCTGCGTGCTGGGCTCCCAGACGCCCCGTGCCCTACGGCTCGAAGTGGCCGCCCTGCGGCTGCCCCGGCCGGGCGCCGCGGCCGGTCCTGCCGCGAAACACGCCGAGGGCCGGCTCCCGTGGGTGGGAGCCGGCCCTCGATGATGCGGGGCCGAGGTCGGCCGCCGCTGTGTGCTCAGGTGCCCAGGCGGCGCTCCGCGATCTCCGTGGTCGCGTCGGCGACGAGGCGGCCCCACTCGGGCAGCTTGTCCGCGTCGTACCTGGATTCGGGCATGGAGATGGCCACCGTGGCCAGCGGCGTGCCGTCCTCGTCGAGGACGGGCGCGGCGATGGCGCAGACGCCCGGCCGGTACTGAATGCGTGGGTCGCGGCCGTCGCTTCCGGCGTCTCCATAGGCCGTCGCCCGGTCGCTCAGAGGAGGGCGCCGCCGGAGACCTCGATTCGCTGGGCGGTGACCCAGCGCAGGCCCTCGGAGGCCAGCGTGGCGATGGCGTCGCCGATCTCCTCGGGTTCGCCGACGCGGCCGAGCGCGGTCTGTCCTGCCAGAACCTGGCGCATCCCGGCGTCGTCCCGCATCGCTCCACCGTTGAAATCGGTGGCAGTCGGTCCGGGGGCGATGGAGTTGACCCGGATGCCGTGCGGGCCGAGTTCCGCGGCGAGGGTGCGGCTCAGGGCTTCGACTGCGGCCTTCGAGGCGGAGTAGACCGAAGTGGCGGGGCTGGTGTGGCGGGTCAGCGACGTCGAGACGTTGATGACGCGGCCGCCCTGGGCCAGCAGCGGCACAAGTGACTGGATTAGGAAGAACGCGCCCCGGACGTTGGTGCCCATCACCGTGTCGAAGTCGTCGGTCGTGACGCCCTCCAGCGGTCCGAAGATCCCCACTCCCGCGTTGTTGACCAGGATGTCGAGCCCCGAAGTGCCCCAGCTGCTCGCTCAGTTCGGAGGTGAAGGACGCGAAAGTGGAGACGTCGCTGATGTCGAGCCGGAGAACAGCGGCAGTCCCACCCACCGCCTGCACCTCTTGCACCGTCTTCTCGGCCCCGGCCTCATCACCGCGGTGGGTGACCACGACCCGCACCCCGCGTGTGGCCAGAGCGATGGCCGCGCTGCGTCCGAGGCCGCGATTCGCACCGGTCACCAGAGCGATCTTGTCGATTGTCATGAACTGTTCCTCCACCGCGCGGCCACCGGAATTCACCCGGCGCCACAGATGCGATGCGAGTCACTCGACTCGCCTTTCCCTCGTACCGTAAACAGGACCACCGAGGCGAGTCAAGTGACTCGCCTCGGGTCTGCGGCATACTGTCCGCATGGCAGCAGAACTCTCCGCACACCACCGCAGACTCGCTCAGCAGAAACGCGAGGCGATCACCACCGCAGCCACAGAACTGTTCCTGGATCGCGGATACGACGGCACCTCACTGGCCCGGATCGCCGAGGCGGCCGGGGTCTCGAAGTCCACCCTGTTCAAGCGGTTCCCCACCAAGGCGGCCCTCTTCGAGGCCATCGTCACCGAGTCCTGGCAGCGTGACGCCGGCGACACTGTCGCGCGGCCACAGACCGGAGATCTGCGCTCCGGACTGACAACCATCGGCCGGCGCTATGCCGACCTGGTCGGCCAGCCCGGCATGACAGCCCTGTTCCGGATCGTCATCGCCGAACTGCCTCGTTTCCCCGAACTGGGACGGATGCAGTTCGAGCTCGGCAAGCTGCCCTACTTCACCTCCGTTCAGCACTACTTGGAATCCGAGCACGAGGCGGGCAACGCTGACGTCCCGGACGCGGCGAGCGCCGCGAACCAGTTCCTCGGCATGATCGCCAACTACGTCCTGTGGCCCCGCATGCTGCTGACCGACTGGAACCCCGCAGCCTCCGACATCCACGACGCCGTCGAACAGGCCGTCCAGACCATGCTCGCCAGATACACCCCGACCCGCCGGCCCGACCCGAAGCCGGAACGTTGACACTGGCGCGCAATGCTCAACATCCGCGACGCCTCCACTCGGCGACGCATGTCGGTAAACGACGGCGAGCTCAAGCGGTCAGCGCATCACTGCTGTTCAGGAGGTCAGCGCAGACCTCTGCCGGAGTGAGGCAGCCGTGTGTCTTGCGCGGACGGTGGTTGAGTTCGTGAGCGATGGCGTCCAGGTCGGCGTGGCTGAACGTGCGGAGGTCGGCGCCCTTGGGGAGGCACTGCCGAGGCAGCCGGTTGGTGTTCTCGTTGGTGCCGCGTCGCCACGGGCTCCGGGGCTTGCAGAGGTAGATCGGCATCCTGGTCTCGGTGGTGATGGCCCGGTGCTCGGCGATCTCCCGGCCGCGGTCCCAGGTGAGCGTCCGCCGCAGGTGGGGTGGGATGCTGGGGGGCTCCCGGTGAGGAGCGGGGTGACCTGCTCGGCCTTGATGCCGTCCGGCAGCGCGACGATGGTCGTGCAGCGGCTGGTGCGCTCGACGAGCGTGGCGACCGCCGAGGGCCTGGTGCCCACCATGAGATCGCCCTCCCACTGACCGGGAACCTTCCGGTCCTCGGCATCGGCAGGGCGGGCGGTGATGGACACCATGCCGCGGATGATGCCCCGCCCCGTCCCGGCCGACAAGACCGATGCCGTGCGCACCGCGTACCTGGAGAACCGCTCCATCGCCGCCCTCGCCCGCGACCACGGCATCAGCCGCGGCGTGATCCGCACGGCCGTCGCCGACCTTCTGCCCGATCACACCAGCGTCGAGGAGGACATCCCGCCCCGAAGTTGCTGGTCACCCTCGACATGCCAGGCAAGGTCGCCGACTTCCTTCGCTCGGCCGACCTGGATCCGCCGAGCGGGCCGCGCTCGACGAGGGGGCGACCGTACGGCGGGGCCAGGGCTACACCCTGCGCGTGACCGCCATCCCCGCTGTGCACCGTCAGCTACTCGACCGCTGCCAGCCGCTCGATGGCTGCCAGGGTGTCCCGGCTGTTGCGGCCCAGGCAAGGCCCGTCGCGAGTACGAGAACCGCGTCAGCACGCTCGCGCCGATCGGACCATGATTGTTCTCAGCGCCAACAGCTGTGCCGATGTTCCTACCGACGCGAATTGCATCGGATGCGAATAGGCGACACCCGCCCTGGATGCTGGCCGGACACTGCACAGAAGCGATCTCAGCAGGGCTGTTGGCCTCGGAGCCACGGTAGCGGTCTTGTCGGCGAACATGTGCGGGCCTCACTCCATCGAGCGATTGAACTGCAAAGACGCCTCCGGGTCGCATCTGATGCGAAATTCTCGCGTCAGATGCGATAGACGGAGAGTGATGGCGGATGGGTAGGGACGGTCTCGTTCCAGGGTCTGCTCGGCTGCACCTGATCGACGGTCTGCCGTTGCTGCGGCCGGACGAGCAAGTCTTCGAGGCGATGATCATGGGCTGGCGCAACCAGCAACTCGCCCGGAATCTCTCACTGGGGTACGTCAGTGACCAGGAACGTACGGTCCGGGCGTTCACCCGGCATGCCGATGCGATGCCGTGGCAGTGGACGCCGCAGCACGTCGACGAATGGTCGGCCGATCTGCGGGCCGTGCACGGCTGCGTCCGCTCCACCCTGCGCAACTACCAGGGCTCGGTACGGCAGTTCTGCGACTTCCTGACCAACCCAGCCTACGGCTGGAGCGACGAGTGCCTGCGGCACTTCGGTACTCACCCAGTCCAGGTGGTCTACGACTGGAACGCCGCGACGCACGCCGACGAAGCCGAGGGCAAGCCAGAACGCCGAGCCTTCACCAAGCCTGAGTTGGAGGCATTCTTCGATCATGCCGACGAGGAGGTCTTGCGCGTTCGCGGCAAAGGCCGCAAGGGCTGGCTGCCTGCCTTCCGGGACGCCGCCTTGTTCAAAGTCGCGTACGCCTACGGGCTGCGCCGCAATGAGACCCGGATGCTGGATCTCACCGACTTCGGACACAATCCGGAGGGCCGGGAGTTCGGAGAGTACGGCACCCTCCTGGTCCGCTACGGCAAGGCCAAGAAGGGCTCGCCGCCCAAGCGCCGCAGCGTGCTGACCGTCTGGCACTGGACACCCAGCACCATCGCAAGTCCATCTGCGTGAGATCGGCGTCCCTCCACAGCGCGGCAGAACCTCCGCGATCCGTCAGCTCGTCCTCCAAGCCCCGGCCCCCGTCATCGCGAAAGCACTCGGCTACCACGACAAGACCGCCACCCGCCTGGTGACCGAAGCTGGCGGAACCTGGAGCCGATACGCTCCTGGTGATCACTCGCGGTGACCGCCGGGAGAGGTTCGGTCGTTGTCTCACACGACCGATGCCCGGAAAGGATCAGTGGGAATGATCTCCGCCTCGTCGAAACGCTGCTCCAACGCCTCATGACCCTGATGCCTGCGGAACTCGATTTCGGCGGCCGTCACAGGAAAGGTCCACAGGATGCGGGCGTGCCCCCCGGGCAGCGGACAGTGTTCAAGGTCAGGTCCGTGGAGATAGGGCAGGCTGATCAGCAGGTGGTCGCAGCTCGAGCCCGGCACCCATGGTTCACCGATCGGCATGCTGTGCTCCAGGTCGAGCTGATGCCCACCGCAGTGGTAGTACATGATCATGGCCATGAGATCGATGAACTGCTGGTCGCGGGCGTGGGCGGTCATGACGAACTCAAGCCCATGACCGTCCTTCTCCATCGCGGCCCAGCACCCGGCGGTCACATAGGCCCAGCTATCGCTGCGTGGACCGGGGCCGACAACGAGAACCCGCAGGTCGGGCAGGACCTCGCGCCGTTCCGGCCCCAGGTCGCAGACGACGACCTCAACGGAATGCCCCTCGAAGAACGCACGGACATGTGACTCAACGGCCTCCACGGCCAGCAGCCTCGCATCACTCACCGCGCGATCATGCCAGACCCAATCAACCGGCCCGACTTCTCACCCAGCGTCATGGTCCGTGGGCCTCAGCCGCGGATACGCGACACCTCAACATGCGGGCCTACCAGTCGAAGCCAGCATCCTTCCCGCATGGGCAACCGCGCTCCTCTACGAGCACACCGCCGCTGTCAGAGGCGGCTGACACACGTCCGGCGGCCGGTGGCGCGACGGTGTCACAATAGCCGCAAATACGGGGATCTTCCGCGCCCCCTGCCGTATCCGAGTGGCATCAACGTGACTGGTGGGTAATGATAAAAGCGCCACCGACTGGCAGGCGCTTCATCGGATTCTCCCGGTGAGCGGTCTTAGTGAGTGGGAGCCGATCATGGCGGACGTCACCGTAGGCCCCGAGAAAGACGTCGAGTTCTTCAGGGACCTTCAAGAGGTGTTCGACAAGTACCCTGGCGCTGCGGAGCAATACTACGTTCAATTCGCGGCGGCTGAGTTGGCACTTGAGGTCGACCTTGAAAAGCAGGTGAAGGTCAATCGGGTCCAGAACGGTGAGATCATCAGCAAGTTCGTGGACCGCGAATCTCAGCGGGCTTCCAACTCCGAATACTGCTGCGCGTGGAAGTGGGAGAGCCAGACCTGGCACTGTGTGACGATGTGCAGTGGTCCGCGCCCGCCTTTTAAGCAGTAGGAAATCCCTGGCGAGATAGCTTCACCCAGATGGTGGACAAGATGATCGCAAACGCCTGATAGAAATCCGGGGCTCGGCTCGCGACGGGCCCGTAGGCTGGGCAGAGCTGCCCAGGAAGGCTTCCCCCGTGCTTCCCGGGCGGCTTCCTGCTGCTCGGGCTTCCACCACGAAGCTGCCGACCCGGACGGCACGCTGAGCACGGGGACAGTGTCAGGCTGGCACCGATTTCCGGCTTTTGGCGAAAGCGAACGACCGCACCGACCTGTGAGTCCTCGCGATCGAGCAGGGCCCGCGGCCGCCACGATCCCCAAGCGATCACTCACCGTGTCCGGCACGTCGAGCGGCTCGCGAATACGCGACACCGCAACATGCGAGCCCACCAGTCCCGAGGCCGGACTCCTCAGTGGATGAATTCCTTCCAGAAATCGACGGTTGCCTGCGGGTTCCAGGGTGCGTCCTCGTCGACCTCTCGGAACTCGCGGTCGATGTAGTCGGCCAAGTCATTGCCTTGACTTGCACCTCGGGCTGAAGCCCGAGAATTCTGGCCTTCTCGACTTATTGCTGTGCCGCTACGCGGCACGCGGTTCGGTCGGGAATCCGTGGCTTCCTGTTTCTTCGCACTGTGCCGGGATTTCTCCTGGTCTTACCGGCGCTCCGCAGGCCGACACCGCCAGTCCGGCGGCCGTCTTCACGTTGAGTGCGGCGTTGATGTCCCGGTCGTGGACGGTGCCGCAGGCGGTACAGGTCCATTCCCTCACGTTCAGGAGTTTGGGTCCGTCCTTGACGCCGCAGGTGGAGCAGACCTGACTCGTCGGCTCGAACCGGCCGATCTTGACCAGAGTGCGGCCGTACCGGGCCGCTTTGTACTCCAGCATGCTGACGAACGATGACCATCCGGCGTCGTGCACGGACTTGGCCAGCTTCGTGCGGGCCAGTCCCGCCACCGACAGGTCCTCCACGGCGATCCCTTGGTTCTCGGAGATCAGCTGGGTGGAGAGCTGGTGGTGGAACTCGCGGCGTGCGTCGGCGACCTTGGCGTGGGCACGGGCGACCTTCAGGCGGGCCCTTTCCCGGTTCTTGGATCCCTTCTGCTTGCGGGACAGCTCCTGCTGGGCCTTCTTCAGCTTCTTCTCCGCGCGCCGCAGGAACCGCGGGGAGCCGATCTTCGTGCCGTCGGACAGGACCGCGAAGTGGGTCAAGCCGAGATCGATGCCGATGGTGCGGTCG
>NZ_LIQZ01000174.1:0-27419 GCF_001418655.1 Streptomyces phaeochromogenes
TCCCCACCCCCTCCGGCCTCCCCTGGGGCGCCGCGGTGCTCGCGGCCGGGCTCGCCGTGGAGACGTACGCCGGCCGTACGTCCCCGGCCCTCGCGGGACCCGAGTTGCCGGGCGGCTTCAACGTCGGGCCCCTCGGTGTGCTGGTCGGCTGGGCGCTCACCGCGTTCGGTCTCGCGCTGGCCGGGCCCGCGATCACGCACCTCTGCGGCAGGCTGCTCCAGGCGGTGCGGCCGGGCGCGCTGCGGCTGCTCGCCGGACGCGTACTCATGGAGGAGGCGGCCCGCATCGGGCGCCCGCTCGGTGTGGTGTGCGCGGTGGCGTCAGGGGCGTACGCCATGGCCGTGCTCTACGGCCGTGCGCGCCCCGACGTGGGGCCGCTCACCACCCTGGGCGCGCTGCTCGTCGTGGGATGCGCCGTCGCGACGCTCATGACCGCCGCGGTGGAGGCGAGGAACGCGCGCGCCGACACAACGGCCGCCCTGCTGCGGCTCGGGGCGCCCGCCACGGCGCTGCGCAGCGCCGCCGCCCTCCGCACGGGCGCCCTGCTCGCCGTCTTCGGCCCGCTGACCTGGGCGGTCGCGGAGCTGGCCGCACTGCCCCTGACCCGCTGACGGCTGCCCGGAGTACTCTCCCGAAAAAGTTCGCGGGACGCCGATGACTTTTCGACGGCCCCCCGGTCTACCCCTCCGAACAGCACATCACGCGACGGGAGACCGGACATGTACCAGCAGATGATCTTCGTGAACCTGGCTGTGAACGACGTCGACGCCTCGAAGAAGTTCTTCACGGAGCTCGGCTACACGATCAACCCGCAGTTCTCGGACGAGAACTGCGCGTCCGTCGTGATCAGCGACACGATCGTCGCGATGCTGCTGAACAAGCAGCGCTACGCGGACTTCACGAAGAAGGAGATCGCGGACTCGACGAAGACCAGCGAGGTGCTGATCTGTCTGAGCGCCGAGAGCCGCGAGAAGGTGGACGAGCTCGTCGACAAGGCGATCGCGTCGGGCGGCTCGGCGAGCGGCGAGACCCAGGACTACGGCCAGATGTACGGCCGCGCCTTCGACGACCCGGACGGCCACACCTGGGAGGTCATGTGGATGGACCCGGCGGCGATTCAGGGCTGAACCGGCCGTGCTTAGCATGGGCGGGTGCAGACGAGCCCCGCCCATGCGGCCCACCACAACGACCGTGAGATCGAGACGCTGGAGGAGTTCGACGCAGTCGTCTCGTCCCGCGGCACCCTCGTCGGCTTCCGTGTCCAGTGCGTCGATCTGACGGACCGTACAAGGGAGTTGCTGGCGAGCGACGCCACCGGAGCCGTCTTCCTCGGCTGCCCGATGCGGGAGAACGCCGCGGCGAAGCTCCGTGCCGACGGCGCCCTGGTCTTCCCACCGCTCCCCGGCCTGCCCTTCGACCCGTATCGCGGTCACCTCTACCGTCCTGACGAGCTGTTCGCCGCGCTCGACAAGGGGTACGAGGAGACGCCGGACGCTCTCGCGTACGCCTGGTTCCAGCAGACGAAGACCGACGGCGACATCTACGCGTCGATGCTGCGTTCCGTCCACGACGACGCGATCTCCGACGCCCTCGACGAACTCCTGCGCGGCACGCGGGTGGTGGGCGTGATGGGCGGCCACGCGCTCGGGCGCGGGACGGACGCGTACGACAGCGCCGCCCGGCTCGGCCGTGCGCTCGCGCGCGCCGGGTTCACGGTGGCGACGGGCGGCGGCCCCGGCGCGATGGAGGCGGCGAACCTCGGCGCGTACGCGGCCCCGTACGACGACACCATGCTGCACGAGGCGTGCGAACTCCTCGCAGGGTCACCGTCGTTCGTGCCGTCGGTGACCGACTGGGCGCGCGCCGCCTTCGAGGTGCGTACGCGCTGGCCGAAGGGCAACACCTCTGTCGGCATCCCCACTTGGTTCTACGGGCACGAGCCGCCGAACGCCTTCGCCTCGCACATCGCCAAGTACTTCGCCAACGCCACGCGCGAGGACGGCCTGCTGGCTCGTTCGAACGCGGGTGTGGTGTTCCTGCCCGGCGCCGCCGGCACGGTCCAGGAGATCTTCGACAACGCGACCCCCAACTACTACGAGTCCCGCGGCGAACCCACCCCGATGGTGCTGGTGAACCGGGCACACTGGACCGAGCAACTGCCCACCTGGCCCCTGCTCCAGGCGCTCGCCCGGGACCGCTCGATGGAGTCCCGGATCGCGCTGGTCGACCGGATCGAGGAGGCACCGGAGGCGCTCATCCGGTTGGCTCATGTAAATGAAAGCTAAAGCCGAGGGTCAAGACGGACAGACGGATTGACAACCCGAGACGTGGGCCAATAAACCTGTGAGGCGTCTGGGATTGCTGTTTCTTCGCAGCCAATCCCCCACCCCCCTCGTTTGTGCATCCCGTGAAGGGCAATCGTGTCCATATCTCGCCGTACCGCACGTTCCGTGCGCATTCTCGGAGTTGCCTCCGCCTCGGCCGCGCTCACGCTCGGCCTCGCCGGCAACGCGCTCGCCTGCAACATCAGTGAGTTCTCGGCCGTCGCCAAGTGCGACGGCGCCAAGGGTGTCATCAGTGTCACCGACAAGGACCCGACCGGCGTCGCGGCCACGGTCACGGTCTTCCTGGAGTCCAAGGGCGCGGACGAGAAGCTCGTCGGCACCCAGGAGGTCAAGGGCTCCCGTGAGGGCGTGACCATCGACTTCTCGGAGGACTGGAAGCCGAACGCGGAGTACCGGATCCACGTCAAGGCCGGCAAGCAGGTCGACGAGGACATCAAGCCGAACCTCGTCACTCCGTCCGAGGCCTGCAAGTCCGAGGAGCCGTCGACGCCTTCGGCCACCCCGTCCCCGTCCGACGAGCCGTCCTCGCCGGTCACCGCGAAGCCCGAGTCCCCGGCGCCCTCGGAGCCCTCGGAGTCGGAGAGCACCCCGGCCGGCGGCAGCATCCCGTCTCCCGCGGGCGGCGACTCGAACCTCGCCGAGACCGGCTCCAGCTCCAACACCGGTGCCATCGCCGGAATAGCCGCCGCGCTCGTGGCGGCCGGCGCCGGCGTCATGTTCGCCCTGCGCCGCCGCGGCGCGACGAACAGCCACTGAGCACCACCCGGTCGACCCAGTCCACCGGGCGTGGCCCGTCCCCGTACGAGGGGGCGGGCCACGCCCGTTTCCCACGCGTCTGCAAGCGCGGGCGCAGCCCCGCTCTCAGGGGCGCGGGGAACTGCGCAATCTTTTAGGGGCGCGGGGAACTGCGCGGGCAACCACGACCGACCCGCACCTGGCAAACGAGCCTCGACCAACGGCTTTTCAGGGGCGCGAGGAACTGCGCGAGCACCCCAGACCGACCCGCAGACTCATCAACCAACCGGCGGCTAGCCGAACGTCGCCCGCTCCAGCCAGAAGTCCAGCAACTCCCGCTCCCCCAGCACCTCCAACCGCCCTCCGTCCGGCGCCATCCGGCGATAGAAGGCGAGCATCACCTCGGTGAGCGGCCCCCGCAGCGCAACGGTCGCCTTCTCGTGCCCACGCCGCCAGCCGATCCCCTCGTCCTCGAACTCGATGAGCCACTCGGCGTCCAGGCCGGGCTCGGCGTCGGTGGCGTGGAGGTGGATACTGCGGCCCGCTCCGCGCAGTTCCGTCGCGGCATCGCTCGGATACTTCTCCTGCGCGAACCGCACGATCTGCAGCCACTCGTCGATCGCGTCGGCCGCGAACTCCGGCTCCACCTCGTACGTCACCCCCGCGGCGATCGCCGCGTCGGCCCGGTGGATCACCGTCTCGTGGGTCATGCGCCGCGCCCAGAACCCGGCCGTGTGCTCCCAGGCCCAGGACCAGGCGGCGGTCTCGGCCCCGGCGGAACGAAAGGTCTCCGCGGCCTTCTCGGCGCCCTCCGCGAGCCAGGCGTCCAGGGCGGCGGGGTCGTCGCTCTCCGGCCCTCCGACGTGGGCCACGTGCTCGACCGGCACGTTCTTCGTCATCCTCGTCCGCACGATGTGCTCGGACCAGCGATGCGCCTCCCCCACATGCACGGCGAGCTGCCGCAGCGTCCAGTCCGGACAGGTCGGTACGGTCGCGCCGAGGTCGGCTCCGGCGAGGTGCGACCTCAGCAGCGCGGTCTGCCCGACGATTTCGTCGCAGTAGCGGTCGTGCCCGAGTAGCGTCATGAGCCGCACCCTAGGCTCCTCGGGCACCCCCGAGTACGACAATTTCCGCCGCGTCGAACGCCACCCCGACCTCGTCCCCCGTCTCCGGCGCGTCCCGCAGCGCACACGCCGCCTCCAGCCACGGCGCGCCCTCGGGCTGCAGGCGTACGGCGACATGGGTACCCCGGAAGGTCCGCGCGGCCACCGTGCAGCGCAGCCCCTCCGCCGCCGGTACGAGGCGTACGCCCGCGGGCCTGACGAGCAGGTCGACCTCGCCCTGCCGGGCGTCCGAGGGCACCGGCAGCTTGCCCCAGGGCGTGTCCGCGGCCTCCCCGCTGACGGTCGCCGCGGTCACGTTCTCGAAGCCGAGGAAGCGGGCCACGAACGCGTCGGCCGGGCGCTGCCAGACCTCAAGTGGCGTACCGGACTGGGCGATCCGGCCGTCCCGCATCACGACGACCCGGTCGGCGAGCGCGAACGCCTCCCCCTGGTCGTGGGTGACCGCGAGCACGGTGGTGCCCAACTCGCCGAACAGCTGCCGTAGTTCGACCACCAGCCGCTCACGCAGCGAGCGGTCCAGCTGGCCGAGGGGTTCGTCGAGCATGAGCAGCCGGGGGCGGGGCGCGAGGGCCCGGGCGAGCGCGACGCGCTGCTGTTCACCACCTGAGAGGGAGGCGACGGCCCGCTCGCGGGCGCCGGGCAACCCCACGAGATCCAGCAACTCCCTTACGCGTACGGCCTGTTGACCCTTCGACTCGCCGTGCATCCGCAGCCCGAAGGCCACGTTGCCGCCCACGTCGCGCTGCGGGAACAGCTGGTGGTCCTGGAACATCAGGCCGACACCCCGCTTGTGCGCGGGCACGCCGTGGAGGTCGCGGCCGTCCAGGAACACCCGGCCCTCGTCCAGGGGTTGGAGCCCCGCGACGACCCGCAGCAGCGTCGACTTGCCGCTGCCGCTGGGGCCGAGCACGCTCACGATCTCGTGCTCGGCGACATCGAGCCCGACGGAGTCGAGCACGGCCCGCCCACCGAAACGTACGGTGGCGCCAACGAGTTCGAGCTTTGCGTCGCGCATGGTCAGAACTCCCCGGTCCGGTCGGTGCGAAGGCGTTCGAGAACGAGCAGCGCCACCGCGCACACCACCATCAAGATCGTCGAAAGTGCCATGGCCTGCCCGTAGTTGAGCTCTCCGGCCCGCCCGAGCAGCCGTGCCACGGCGACCGGGAGCGTCGGGTTGTCGGGCCGCGCGATGAAGACGGTCGCGCCGAACTCGCCCAGCGACACGGCGAAGGCGAACCCGGCCGCGATCAGCAGCGCCCGCCGCACCATCGGCAGATCGACCTCGCGCCACACCCGCCACGGCGAGGCCCCGAGCACCGCCGCCGCCTCGCGCAGCCGTCCGTCCACCGCCCGCAGTACGGGCAGCATGGTCCGTACGACGAACGGGACGCCCACCAGCGCCTGCGCGAGCGGTACGAGGATCCAGGTGCTCCGGAGGTCCAGCGGAGGCTTGTCGAGCGCGATGAGGAAGCCGAACCCGACGGTCACGGCGGAGACGCCGAGCGGCAGCATCAGCAGCGCGTCGAAGCCCCGTACGAGACGGCCGGCGTCCCGGCGGGTGAGGGCGGCTGCCGCGAGTCCGCCGATCAGCAGGGCGATGGCGGTGGCCGCGAGGGCGTACTGCAGCGAATTGCCGACGGCCTCGATCGGCGGGACGAGGAAGATTCCGCCCTCGTCGCTGGTCAGCGCCTTGTAGTAGCCGAATCCGGGGGCGTCGAGGGACCGCTCGACCAGCACGGCCAGCGGCAGTACCAGCAGGACGGCGATGGTGGCGAGGACGGCGACGAGCAGGGCCCACTGCCCGCCGCCGCGCGGCCGTCGTGCCGTCACGGAGGCGTCGACCAGGCGCAGGGCCGTCTCCCGCCGCCGTACCGTCCACGCGTGAACGGCGAGGATCGCGCCGACCGCCACGAACTGGACGAGGGTGAGGACGGCGGCCGTCGAGAGGTCGAAGATCTCCGAGGTCTGCCGGTAGATCTCGACTTCGAGGGTCGAGAAGGTCGGGCCGCCGAGGATCTGCACCACGCCGAACGAGGTGAAGGTGAAGAGGAAGACCATGAGCGCGGCGGCGGCGACCGCCGGGCCGAGCGCCGGAAGCGTCACCCGGCGCCAGGCGGCGAACCGTGAGGCGCCGAGCACCCGCGCGGCCTCCTCCTGCCGCGGATCGAGCTGCGACCAGAGGCCGCCGACCGTGCGGACGACGACCGCGTAGTTGAAGAAGACGTGCGCGAGCAGGATCGCCCACACGGTCGTGTCGAGCCGGACGCCCCACAGCTCGTCCAGGAGCCCACCGCGGCCGAGGAGCGCCAGGAACGCCGTACCGACGACCACGGTCGGCAGCACGAACGGCACGGTGACGACGGCCCGCAGGACCTGCTTGCCCCTGAAATCGAAGCGCGCGAACACATACGCGCCGGGGAGCGCGATCAGCAGCGTGAGCGCGGTCGAGGCGAGCGCCTGCCAGGTCGTGAACCACAGGACGTGCCGGATGTCGGACTGCGCGAGCACGTCGCCGATCCGCCCGAACCGCCAGACCCCGTCGATCTTGAGCCCGCGTGCCGTGATCGCCGCGACCGGGTAGGCGAAGAAGAGCCCGAAGAACGCGACGGGCACGGCCATGAGAGCGAGCCGCGCCGCGCTCCCCGTACGCGGGCGCGTACGGGGGCGCGCACGGAGACGCGGACGCCGGCGCGTGGGCGGCTTCGCCTCGGCGCGGGGCTCTACTTCAGTACGAGCGCGGTCCATGACTTGACCCACTCGTCGCGGTTGTCGGCGATCTTGGCGGGGTCGAGGGTCTCGGGGTTCTCGACGGCCGGGCCGAACTTCGTGAACTCCGGGGGCACCTGGGCGACCTCACGGACCGGATACACGAACATGTTGAGCGGCATGTCGTCCTGGAACTTCTTGGTGATCAGGAAGTCGATGAGAGCCTTACCACCCTTCGTGTTCTTCGCGTTGCTGAGCAGGCCCGCGTACTCGACCTGGCGGAAGCAGGTGCCGTCCGCGACACCGGTCGGCGCGGTCTTCGGCTTCGGGTCGGCGTAGATGACCTCGGCGGGCGGGGACGAGGCGTACGAGACGACGAGTGGCCGGTCGCCCTTGGCCTTCTTGCCGCCGGCGGAACCGGAGAACTCCACGTTGTAGGCCTGCTCCCAGCCGTCGACGACCTTCACACCGTTGGCCTTGAGCTTCTTCCAGTAGTCCTGCCAGCCGTCGTCGCCATACTTGGCAGCCGTCCCGAGCAGGAAGCCGAGACCGGGCGAGGACGTGGACGCGTTCTCGGTGACCAGCAGGTTCTTGTACTCGGGCTTGATCAGGTCGTCGAAGGACGTCGGCGGGGCCAGCTTGTGCTTGCTGAAGTAGGCCTTGTCGTAGTTGACGCAGATGTCACCGGAGTCGATGGGCGTGACGCGGTGCTTGTCCTGGTCGACCCGGTACTGCGGCAGGATCAGGTCCGAGCCCTTGGCCTCGTACGGCTGGAACAGCCCGTTGTCGAGCGCCCGCGACAGCAGCGTGTTGTCGACACCGAAGAAGACGTCGCCCTGCGGGTTGTCCTTGGTGAGGATGGCCTTGTTGACGGCCGTACCTGCGTCGCCGTCCTTGAGAACCTTGACCTTGTAGCCGGACTCCTTCTCGAAGTCCTTCAGTACGGCCTTGGTGTAGGCGAAGGAGTCATGGCTGACGAGGGTGACGGTCTTGGACCCGGAGCCCTCGTCTCCGGAGTCGGACGAACCGCACGCGGCGAGCGCGGCGAGGCCGAGCCCGGTGACCGCGACCACGGCCGTGAACTTCCTGGTGGTGCTCACTGGATTCCTCCTGGGGGTGACCAGGAAGAGACGCGGCCCTGCCCGGGACCTCGATCGGTTCCCGGGCAGGGCGCAACAGCTTGAGTAGTGACCGAACTTCCTACCCAGAATGACCTGGGCAAGGTTCAGAGGGTCTGCGGGCTGTCCCGCACTCTCAGCGCTGTGGCGCTCCCCTGTCGGAATATGAAGATGTACGTACGTCAGCCAGACTACCGCTCGGTCGCCGCGAGCTGCCCGCAGGCCCCGTCGATCTCCTGGCCACGGGTGTCCCGGACGGTGACGGGCACGCCATGGGCGGCGATCGCCTCGACGAACGCCTTCTCGTCCTCGGGCCGCGAGGCGGTCCACTTGGAGCCGGGTGTCGGGTTCAGCGGAATCAGGTTCACATGCACCGGCTTGCCCTTGAGCAGCCGCCCGAGACGGTCACCGCGCCACGCCTGGTCGTTGATGTCCCGGATGAGCGCGTACTCGATGGAGAGCCGGCGCCCCGACTTCGCCGCGTACTCCCAGCCGGCGTCCAGCACTTCCCGCACCTTCCACCGCGTGTTCACGGGCACGAGCGTGTCGCGCAGCTCGTCGTCCGGAGCGTGCAGGGAGATGGCGAGGCGGCACTTGAAGCCCTCGTCGGCGAAGCGGTTGATGGCGGGGACGAGACCGACCGTGGAGACGGTGATCCCCCGCTGCGACAGCCCGAGCCCGTCCGGCTCCGGGTCGGTGAGGGCCCGGATGGACTGGACGACCCGCTTGTAGTTGGCCAGCGGCTCGCCCATACCCATGAAGACGATGTTGCTGAGCCGGGCCGGGCCACCGGGAATCTCGCCGTCCCGCAGCGCCCGCATCCCGTCCACGATCTGGTGCACGATCTCGGCGCTGGACAGATTCCGGTCGAGACCGGCCTGCCCGGTCGCACAGAACGGGCAGTTCATCCCGCAGCCCGCCTGCGAGCTGATGCACATGGTGACCCGGTCCGGGTACCGCATCAGCACGGACTCGACGAGCGTGCCGTCGAAGAGCCGCCAGAGGGTCTTGCGGGTGGTGTTCTCATCCGTGGAGAGATGCCGCACGACCGTCATCAGCTCAGGCAGCAGCGCTTCCTGCAGCTTGGCGCGCGATCCGGCGGGGATGTCGGTCCACTGCTCCGGGTCGTGCGCGTACCGCGCGAAGTAGTGCTGCGACAGCTGCTTGGCACGAAACGGCTTCTCACCGACCGCGGCAACCGCCTCTTTACGCTCGGCAGGCGTGAGATCGGCAAGGTGCCGCGGCGGCTTCTTGGCTCCGCGGGGGGCAACGAAAGTGAGTTCTCCGGGCTTAGGCATGGCTGTACCAGTGTCGCAGATCGATTCGTGTGACTTGCGCCCCCGGCAGTCTCAGCCGCCGGGCCGGGCATCCAGGAACCGGTGGACCGATTCCGTCATGCCCGCCACGAAGGAGTCGCGGGTCCGGTCGGAGACCAGGTCCAGGGACAGGTACGGGTTGAGGTCCTCCAGCTCGACGAGGAGCAGCGCGCCTTCCTGCGTGCGGCAGGCGTCCACGCGCTGGATGCCGTGGTCGAGGGTGTTCCAGTCGATGAAGCGCCGGGCGAAGGCCAGGTCGGCGTCGGTGGGCTCGTAGGGCTCAAGGACCCAGCGCCGCTCGGGATCGGGGGCGTGAAGGGCGTACTGGAAGGTGTCGTCGACGTAGTAGAAGGACACCTCGTAGCGGAAGTCGATGCGCGGCTGGACCAGGATGTCGCCGTAGGCGAGGCCGTCGAGCTGCTCGCGGGGCACGAAGGTCAGGCCGATGGAGTCCGCGCCCACCTTGGGCTTGACCGCGTACTGGCCGGTCTCGGGGAGCAGGTGCAGGTCCTCGGGTCGATCGACGGTGGGAATGACCGGGTGTCCGGCGGCGGTCAGATCCAGCAGGTACTGCTTGCCGGCCATGTCGCCGCGGCCGGTCAGCGGGTTGTAGACCCGGGTGCCGCCGGCCGTGGCCCGCTCCCGGAAGGCGTCGTACTCCTTCTGGTAGTGCAGCACCGGCCCGCTGTTGCGGACCACGACGACGTCGAAGGCGTCCATCAGCGCGGCGACGTCCAGCGGGTGGCACAGGGCGACGTCGAAGTCGTCGCGCAGTCGGGAGGTCAGGAAGATGTCCTCGTCGCAGTAGCGCCGCCCCCGCGCCTGGTAGGCGAGATCGGTCACGTACAGAGCCCTACGGCGGTCCGGCATCGCACGTCTCCTTGAATCGCACATCTCCTTCAGCGGTGCGACAAACCTACCCGCCCCGCAGGTCACGGCCCCGGGCAGGCGGGGAGTCGCGGGCTGCCAACGGGCCCGAGTCCGATGCCGCAGGACGTCGGGCACTGTCCCAACGGTCACACCTGGACCTACAATCGAACTCGTGTACGAATACGTGTCTCGCCCGGACCATCAGCGCAGTGACCGCGATCGGCTGGTCCGGCGCCTGCGCCGCACCGACGACACCAGCGCCTCCGCCGCCCCCACGACCACGACCGACACCGTCCGCGGTGCCCTGTGAACCGCGAACAGTCCCAGCCCGAAGGCGAGGGCACCGCGCCCATCGTCGTGCATCGCCCGGCGGGCACCGGCGGTCGCCGGGTGTCGATCCGCGCCCGGGTCGCCGGCCTCGCGCACAGCGACGCCGACCTGATCGAGTTCCTGCGCCGCGCGGGCCTGCCGGACGCGTGGGAGCTGCTGGACGATCCGCACTGGGTGGACTGGCAGGACGGCCGACCACACGAATACGGCACGGGCTGACAGCGGCACAGAGCATGCTGCATCTACCGTGCGAGCGGCCCGGACATCCGGCGTGCATACGGCAGACGTGCAGACGGCAGACATACGGCAGGGGCTCGCCGTCCAGTTGGACGACGAGCCCCTCGTACCGCGAAAACCGCAAGCCGTGAGCCGCGAGCCTCGGTGTCAGCTCCCGACTATCAGCTACCGACAGTCAGCTGCCGACGAACAACACGAGCAACAGCCACACGACCGGAGCCGTGGGCAGCAGCGAGTCCAGCCGGTCCATGATGCCGCCGTGCCCCGGCAGCAAGGTGCCCATGTCCTTGATGCCCAGGTCACGCTTGATCATCGACTCACCGAGGTCGCCGAGCGTGGCGCTGGCCGCGACCGCGAGGCCGATGATCAGGCCCTGCCACCACGTGCCGTCGTCGATGAGGAACTGCATGCACAGCGCGCCGGCCACCATGGCGAAGGCGAGCGCGCCAAGCAGACCCTCGCGGGTCTTGCCGGGGCTGATGCGCGGGGCGAGCTTGTGCTTGCCGAAGCGCCAGCCGACGGCGTACGCGCCCGTGTCGCTGACCACGGCCAGCAGCAGGAACGTGAGCACCCGACGCGCACCGTCGTCCGCGGTGAGCATCATCGCCACGAACGTGGCGAGGAACGGGATGTAGAAGGCGGCGAAGACTCCCGCGGTGACGTCCTTGAGGTACCCCTCGGGCGGTTCCGTCATCCGCCAGACCAGGACCGCGAGCGCGGTGAGCGCCATCGCCACCCAGGCGCCCTCGGCACCCCGGACGTATCCGGCGATCACCATCGCGGCACCGCCGACCGCCAGCGGCACGAGCGGCGCCTTGATGCCCTTCTGCTCCGCGAGCCGTGACGTGAGCTCCCACAGGCCGACCACGACGGCGACCGTTATCACTCCGACGAAGGCGGCCTTGACGACGAACAGCGACGCGACGATCACCGCTCCGAGCCCGACCCCGACTCCTATGGCAGCGCCCAGGTCGCGGCCCGCGCTCTTCTTCGGCGGCGCGGGTGCGGGCTGTGCGGCGCTGGACATGGGCTCCTGCGGATTCTGCGACTGGTGGGACGGCACCTGAGAGGACGGATCCTGGTGCGGCGGCGTCCGAGGCGTCTCGTCGCGGAACAGGGGGCCGCCCGTCCGAGCAGCCCCCCGGTCGTCATCCTGGTCTCCGCCATGCGCGGGTACGTCGGGCACGATGGGCATGGGGCGAGTCTGCTGCGCGTTGTGCGCATCGTAGGCGGGACCCGCCGGGGCAGCCCCCTGGACAGGCCCCTGGTCAGGCGGCCCCCAGTACCCGGCTTCTGGCGGCGCCCCCCAGGAAGAGTCGTTCATCAGACCTCGAGCAGCTCTGCTTCCTTGTGCTTGAGCAGCTCGTCCACCTGAGCCACGTACTTCGCGGTGGTGTCGTCGAGCTCCTTCTCCGCACGGCGGCCCTCGTCCTCGCCGACCTCGCCGTCCTTGATCATCTTGTCGATGCCGTCCTTGGCCTTGCGGCGCACGGAGCGGATCGAGATCTTGGAGTCCTCGGCCTTGGTGCGGGCGACCTTGATGTAGTCCTTGCGGCGCTCCTCCGTCAGCTCGGGGAACACCACCCGGATGATATTGCCGTCGTTGCTCGGGTTGACGCCGAGGTCGGAGTCACGGATCGCCTGCTCGATGTTGCGCAGCGCGCTCTTGTCGAACGGGGTCACCACGGCCATGCGCGGCTCGGGCACCGAGAACGAGGCCAGCTGGTTGATCGGCGTCAGCGCGCCGTAGTAGTCCGCCACGATCTTGTTGAACATCGCCGGGTGCGCACGGCCGGTGCGGATCGCGGCGAAGTCCTCCTTGGCGACCACGACGGCCTTCTCCATCTTCTCCTCGGCCTCGAGGAGGGTCTCTTCGATCACCACTTGCTCCTGCGTGTCTTGAGTAGGCCCGGCTGCGGTTCCTTGGCGGGTAGGCGGCCGGCTGCGTCGCGTCTTATTCCTGCACGGTTCCCGACCGGCAGGACATTGTCCATCCCCCGGTCAGGCCCGACTGCCCTGGTCACCCACAAGCGTGCCGATCTTCTCACCCTTGACGGCCCGCGCGATATTGCCCTCGGCAAGAAGCTCGAAGACGAGGATCGGGAGCTTGTTGTCGCGGCACAGGGTGATCGCGGTCATGTCGGCGACCTTGAGGTCGCGGGTGATGACCTCGCCGTAGCTGAGCGAGTCGAACTTGACCGCTTCGGGGTTGGTCTTCGGGTCGGAGTCGTAGACCCCGTCCACACCGTTCTTGCCCATCAGCAGGGCCTCGGCGTCGATCTCCAGGGCACGCTGGGCGGCGGTGGTGTCGGTGGAGAAGTACGGCATGCCCATGCCCGCACCGAAGATGACCACACGGCCCTTCTCCAGGTGCCGCACGGCCCGCAGCGGGATGTACGGCTCGGCGACCTGCCCCATGGTGATGGCGGTCTGCACGCGCGAGTCGATGCCCTCCTTCTCCAGGAAGTCCTGGAGGGCCAGGCAGTTCATGACGGTGCCGAGCATGCCCATGTAGTCGGAGCGGGCCCGGTCCATACCGCGCTGCTGGAGTTCGGCGCCGCGGAAGAAGTTGCCGCCGCCGATGACGACGGCGATCTGGGCACCGCCGCGGACCACCGCGGCGATCTCCCGGGCCATTTTGTGCACCACGTCGGGGTCGACGCCGAGTGCCCCGCCACCGGCGAATGCCTCGCCGGAGAGCTTCAGCAGGAAGCGGCCGGCGCCCTTGCCGGTGTCGCTCTTTTCGTCCTTGTCGGCCTTGGTGGTGGTCATGGAGATCTCGCCTCTTCTACGTGTCGCACATACAAAGAAGGCCATTGCCGGTGGGGTGTTGGTGGCAACCCATGCGCGGCAATGGCCTCCTCGTCAGATCTGCTGTCGACCGTCACGCACGCGCGTGACGGCGTACGCGGATGACTGCTGTCGACCCTATCGGGGTCGCGCGTCGATCGCGGTACGGACTCAGATGCCGACCTTGATGCGTACGAAACGCTTCAGGGTGACACCGGCCTCGTCCAGGATCTTCTGGACGGACTTCTTCTGGTCGAGCGCGTACGGCTGACCGAGAAGGGTGGCTTCCTTGAAGAAGCCGTTGACCCGACCCTCGACGATCTTCGGGAGGGCGGCCTCGGGCTTGCCCTCGGCGCGGGTGGTCTCCTCGGCGACGCGACGCTCGGACTCGACGACGTCGGCCGGAACGTCCTCACGGGAGAGGTACTTCGGCGCGAAGGCAGCGATGTGCTGCGCGATGCCCTTGGCGAGGTCGGCGTCGGCCTTGTCCAGCTCGACCAGGACACCGATCTGCGGGGGCAGGTCGGGCATGGTGCGGTGCATGTACGAGCCCACGTAGGCGCCGGAGAACTGCGCGAAGCGGTCCAGGACGATCTTCTCGCCCAGGTTGGCGTTGGCCTCGTCGACGTACGCCTGGACCGTCTTGCCGGACTCGATCTCCGAGGCGAGGAGCGCCTGGATGTCGGCCGGGGAGGTCGCGGCGGCGTGCTCGGCGATCTGGTTGGCGACGACCTGGAACTTCTCGCTCTTGGCGACGAAGTCCGTCTCGCACTTCAGCTCGACCAGGACGCCGGAGGTGTTGTCGTCGGCGATGATGGAGACCACGGCGCCGTTCTCGGCGGAGCGGCCCTCGCGCTTGGCGACGCCCTTCTGGCCCTTGATGCGCAGCGCCTCGACGGCCTTGTCGACGTTGCCGTCGGCCTCGTCGAGCGCCTTCTTGCAGTCCATCATGCCGGCGCCGGTGAGCTCACGGAGCTTCTTGACGTCAGCGGCGGTGTAGTTCGCCATGATCTGTGAATCTCTTCTCGGAGTTCGAAGTCTCGAAGTCGGCGTCCGCCGCTGATCGGGCGGGCGTCCACCGAAGATCTACGGGCTGGGGGTGAACGGCGGGCGGCGCCTTCGGCACCGCCCGCCGTCACTCAACCGTGACGCTGGTTCGTCAGGCCTGCTCGGCGGCCTCGGCCGGCTTCTCGGCCTCGGCCTCAGCAGCGGCGGGGGCCTCGGCGACGGGAGCCTCGGCAGCGACCGGAGCCTCGGCCTCGGCGGCCGCGGGGGCCTCCTCTGCGGCAGGGGCCTCAGCAGCAGGCGCCTCGGCGGGAGCCTCGTCGGCCTTCTTCTCGCCACCCTCGAGCAGGTCGCGCTCCCACGCGGCGAGCGGCTCGCCCGCGGCCTTGTCACCCTCGGCGGCCTTGCCGGCACCGGAACGGGAGATGAGGCCCTCGGCGACCGCGTCGGCGATCACGCGGGTGAGCAGGGTGACGGAGCGGATCGCGTCGTCGTTGCCCGGGATCTTGTAGTCGACCTCGTCGGGGTCGCAGTTCGTGTCGAGGATCGCGACGACCGGGATGTTGAGCTTCCGGGCCTCGCCGACCGCGATGTGCTCCTTCTTGGTGTCCACGATCCAGACGGCGCTGGGAACCTTGGACATCTCGCGGATACCACCGAGGGTCTTCTCCAGCTTGGCCTTCTCGCGCGAGAGCACGAGAAGCTCCTTCTTGGTGAGACCGGACGCGGCGACGTCCTCGAAGTCGATCTGCTCAAGCTCCTTGAGGCGCTGCAGACGCTTGTAGACGGTGGAGAAGTTGGTGAGCATGCCGCCCAGCCAGCGCTGGTTGACGTAGGGCATGCCGACGCGGGTGGCCTGCTCGGCGATGGCCTCCTGCGCCTGCTTCTTCGTACCGACGAACATGACCGTGCCGCCGTGGGCGACGGTCTCCTTGACGAACTCGTAGGCGCGGTCGATGTACGACAGCGACTGGAGCAGGTCGATGATGTAGATGCCGTTGCGCTCCGTGAAGATGAATCGCTTCATCTTCGGGTTCCAACGACGGGTCTGGTGACCGAAGTGGACGCCGCTTTCCAGCAGCTCCCGCATCGTGACGACGGCCATGGCCGTTCTCCTTGAGTTTCTCGGTTGTGCCGCGCGTGCCGGACGGCACTCGCGCCTGACGCCCGCGATGCGCCTTGCCGCTAAGGACCGAGAGGCGCTGACACCGGCTGTTTGAGGGCCTGATGTCGGGGCGTGCGAAGTCGACCCGGTGACCCGGATCGCCACAAGAAGTGTACGGGACCCGCGAGGTGCCGGGTGACGCCGCTGTCCACAACCGGCCGGTACTCCACAGATCCTGGCCATGATCCACTTTTTTCCGTCGCGCACGGGACCGTTCTCGCATGCGAGAAGACCGATCGATGCGTACGTGGCCGGCGCTGCTGCCTGCCTTGACCGTGGCCCTGATGGTGGCCGCCGGGGTCTCCTTGGGCGCCGCTCTCCCCGTGGCGACCGCCCTCGACGGCGGTCCCGGCGGTGGCCCGGGCGGAGGCCCAGACGACCGTCCCGGCGGAGGTCCCGGCGGCAGTTCGTCCACGGCTCCACCCGCCGACACACCGGTGCCCGCCGTCGGCCGCGCCTGGCCGGTGGGCCTGCGTCCGTCGGTGATACGCGGCTGGGAACCCCCGGCCACCACCTACGGTCGGGGCCATCGCGGGGTCGACCTCACCGCGGCCCCCGGCGCCCCGGTCCGTGCCGTGGCTCCCGGCCGCATCTCCTTCGCGGGCCGGGTCGCGGGCCGCGGAGTCGTCTCGGTTGAACTGAACGGCACGGGCGACCCACCCCTGCGCACGACCTACGAGCCGGTGCGGCCGACGGCGAAGAAAGGCGCGGAGGTGACGGCGGGCGAGGTGATCGGCGTACTGGAACCGACGGGCTCCCACTGCCCCGCGTCCTGCCTGCACTGGGGACTGCGCCGGGCCGACACCTACCTGGACCCCCTGTCCCTGCTGCCGCCATGGCTGCTCGGCCGGGGCCCTTCACGGCTGCTGCCGGTCATCGGAGTGCCCGAGTCCGAGGTACGGGCCGCGCCCGGACGCTAGCCCCGGCCCCGGCCCGGGTCCGGCCGACCGCTCGGCGGCACCTCATGGACCGTCCGCCGCGACGGGTACCACTCCGCGCCCACCGGCCGGCCCGCCATGTTCCAGCTCCAGGAGACGGTCGGCGTGATGCGCGTATAGAGCCCCGGGCCGACCATCCCCACACGCTCGACGGGCTCTTCGGCGGTGCCGTAGACCCGGACGCCTCGTGCGATGAACGGGTTCAGGGACACCAGATCGTCGATGACGAGGGCCACCTCGTGCTGTCCGGCCCGGATGTTGCGGAACTTGCGGGTCCCGGCGACCGACGAGCCACTGCCTCCGACCCAGAAGTACGTGCCGTCGTACTCGAAGGCGAGCGGGACCACATCGGGCTGCCGACCGTCGGCAGACAGCGTCGCGACACGGGCGAGCGGCTGCGACCGCATGTAGGCGATCTCTTCGTCGGTGAACGACATGACAACCTCCGGGCGTACGTTGCGAAAGGGGCGTCACCCTCCCAGCGTGGAGGGCCCTGCCGCCCCCATACGAACGGCATCCCACCGAATCGACACCGACCGACACACCTGAGAGACACCCGGACCGGCCGACGCCGGAGGCACTCCAGCCGCTGGAGGCCGGAGGGACACCGCTCAGTCGTCGCTGGGCTGGGGGGGGATCCCGACCTTCCGAGGCCGACGGGATCCCGACAGGCCGACGCCGGAGAGACTCAGCCCTGAACGCCCCGCAGGGCCATCGCCACCGCGGCGTCGGTGATCACAGCGGGATCCTCGGCCGCACCGATCTCGATCCGGCGCACGGCCGCGTCCACGATCCCCTGGAGGAGCATCGCGGCCATCCGCGGCTGCTCGTGCCCGATGTCCCGCAGCGCCTCGACGATCATCGCGACGAGTCCCCCGTGAGCCGCGCGGATCTTCTCGCGCGCACCCGCGTCGAGCTCGCTCGCGGAGATCGCCACGACGGCCCGGTGACGCCGGTCGCCGACGAGTCCGAGCTGCTGGCGGACGTACGCCTCGACCTTGCCCTCGGGCGTCCCGGCCAGCGCCATCGCCGCCTCGACCTCGGCCGCCCATACCGGGAAGTCGACCTCACAGAGCTCTTCGACGACGGCCGCCCGCGACCGGAAGTACTCGTACACGGAGGACCGCGCGAGCCCCGTCCGTTCGGCGAGTGCCGGGAACGTCAGCGCCTCCGTCCCGCCCTCGGACAGCAGTGACCGTGCCGCGTCCAGCAGGGCGGCTCGCTGCATCGACCGGTGCTCGGCCACGGAGGCCGCTCGAATCCTTGGCACGCTCCCACTTTACGGATGCCCCGCCCAAGAGGGGAGACTCTCGCCCGTCAGGGCTTGATCCTTGGGTACCCGGCCGAAGGAAGTCCCACTTCAGAGGCGTTGTCGGAAGTCCCGCTTCAGAGGCATTGCCAGGGAAACGAGGTCAGCGGCCGAAGCTCGCCAGCTTGGCGCGGAGCTGGAGGACCGACTTGGTGTGGATCTGGCTGACCCGGCTCTCGGTCACACCGAGGACATTGCCGATCTCCGCGAGCGTGAGCCCCTCGTAGTAGTAGAGCGTGACGACGGTCTTCTCGCGCTCGGGCAACGTGTTGATGGCACGTGCCAGGAAGCGCCGCAGTTCCCGGTCCTCGGCGACTTCCACGGGATTGTCCGCCGCGGTGTCCTCAAGGGTGTCCATCAGGCTCAGCCGGTCGCCGCCCTCACCGCCGACATGCAGCAGCTCCTCCAGGGCCACCACGTTCGCCAGCGACAACTGGCTGAACACCGCATGCAGTTCGTCGACCGCGATGCCCATTTCGCCGGCCACCTCGCACTCCGACGGCGTACGCCGCAGCCGGGCCTCCAGCGTCGCGTAGGCCCGCTCGACATTGCGTGCCTTCTGCCGCACGGACCGCGGGATCCAGTCCAGCGCCCTCAGCTCGTCGATCATCGCGCCCCGGATCCGCGTGATCGCGTAGGTCTCGAACTTGATCTCCCGCTCGATGTCGAACTTCTCGATGGCGTCGATCAGCCCGAACACTCCGGACGAGACGAAGTCCGCCTGCTCCACATTGGGCGGCAGCCCCACGCTCACCCGGCCCGCGACGTACTTCACCAGCGGCGAGTAGTGCAGGATCAGCTGCTCGCGCAGTCGCTCGTCGCCCGTGGTCTTGTACGACCTCCACAGCTCGTCGAGCGTCGAGGGGGCGGGCGGCCGCACGCCGCCGCGGGCAGCGGGGGTAACAGCCGCCCGGTCAGACCCGGAGGTGTGCTGGGGCATTCGTCGCCTTGTGCCGTTCTGCCGTGAACTGGGGGTGCCTGAGTGAGCTGTCGGTCTGATGTCGAGTTGCCTGTCTGAGCCGGAATCCTTGTGAGCGTAGCGTGACTGGAGCGTCGCAGTGTGCGAAGGGCGGGGGATCCACCGTGCGCAGATACGTTCCGCTGGGCGCCCCTCAGGGGCACGACCGTCGCCGTGCGTAATCGCCGTGGGGCGCCAACTACGGGAACTGCCAAGGGTTTCGGGGGGTCGCCCGGACGGCCGAACACTCTCGGTCAGCATCGCCCCCGATCCGTGTCGACGGAGATAGTGGCCTGGCGTGTCAACTTCCAGCCGTCGCCGTGTCGTTCGACGAACCCAAGTGAGCGGAGTTCGTACAGTCTCGCGACCGCGTCGTCCGCCGTCGTGCCGGCGCCCCTGGCGGTGTCCTGCGGCGATGCGGTCCCGTGGGCCGGCAGGGCGGCCAGCACACGGGCGGCGGCGGGGTCCAGGAGGTCGCGCGGCAGCACCGGCCCACGCCGGTCCGGCGCCAGCTCTCCCATGTCGCCGACCAGCTCCGCCACTTCCGCAGCGTCCGTGACCAGCGCGGCGTCCCCACGCAGCAGTTCGTGCACCCCCGCCGAGAGCGCGCTGGTGGCCGGACCCGGTACGCCTATCGCGTACCGGCCCAACCGCTGAGCGGCCCGCGCGGTGACCAGAGCGCCGCTCCGGTACGCCGCCTCGACGACCACCGTGCCGCGGGTCAACGCCGCGATGACTCTGTTGCGCAGGATGAACCTGCTCGGTGTCGGATGGTCGCCAGGCGGCAACTCGCCCACGACCAGTCCCTGTTCGGCAATCCGCGTGATCAGTTGTGTGTGCCCGCGCGGATAGGGCCGGTCGACCCCGCAGGCGAGTACGGCGACGGTGGCCCCGCCCGCGCCGAGCGCACCGCGGTGTGTCGCGCCGTCCACCCCGTAGGCACCCCCGGACACCACGACCCACCCCCGCTCGGCGAGCCCCGCCCCGAGTACGGACGCCATGTGAGCGCCGTACTCGGTACAGGCCCGTGCGCCCACGACCGCGACCGATCGCAGCGCCCATATCCGCAGGCTGGGCCGCCCTCGCACCCACAGACCGGCGGGCCTCGCGTCCCCGAGGTCGTCCAGCTGGGCGGGCCATTCGACGTCCCCCGGGCACACGAACCGCGTCCCGGCGTCCCGTGCCACGGCGAGGTCGCGCTCGGGGTCGGCCCGCTCGGCCCGGGCCCTCAGCCCTGCCCAGCGCTTGTCCGTCACGCCCGGCAGCTGCTGCCCGCCTCCGGTGAGCCGCCGGACCACCTCGGCAGCCCCGAGCTCGCGCAGCCACCGCCCGCAGACCTCGTCCCCCGGTTCGACGACGCGGGCCAGGAAGGCCCGGTGGAGCCGCGCCTCGTCCCCACCGTCCCTGCTGGCACTACTGTCCCTGCCGTCCCCACTGCCCCTGCGATCTCGACTGTCCCTGCCGTCCTCTCCGCCCATGCTGTCCCTGCTGTCCCCGCTCACGACAGCGCCCCGATCGCCATGGGCACCCCCCGGGGGACCCCGGTGCGCAGTTGCAGGGCGAGGGCGACGTCCGTCACGTCGGGCCGGTCGTGTCCCACCAGGTCCGCGACGGTCCAGGCGACGCGCAGGACACGGTCGAGACCGCGCGCGGTGAGCACGCCGCGCTCCAGACTGCGCTCGGCGTCGTCCATGGCTCCCGGAGAGGCGTACCAACGGCTGCGCAGCTCCCGTCCCGGCACTTCGCTGTTGGTCCGCCAGGGAAATTCCGTCAGCCGGGCCGCGGCCCGCTCCCTGGCCTCCCGCACCCGGTCGGCGACCGTCTCGGTGGATTCGCCCCGCGCGCCCCTCTCCGTGAGCTCGGACCGGGTGACGCGGTCCACCTCGACCCTCAGGTCGACCCGGTCGAGCAGCGGCCCGGAGAGCCGTGCCTGGTAGCGGCGGATCGCGGAGGACGGGCACTCGCACAAACTGTCCCGCTGCGAGAAGCGGCCACAAGGACATGGATTCGCCGCGAGCACCATGAGGAACCGAGCGGGGAAGCGCACGACTCCGGCGCTGCGCGCGATCACCACGTGCCCCGATTCCAAGGGCTGGCGCAGAGCGTCGAGAGCGTGGCTGCTGAATTCTGGTGTCTCGTCGAGGAAGAGCACTCCCCGGTGGGAGAGCGACACCGCGCCCGGCCGTGCGATTCCCTGGCCGCCTCCGACGAGCGCCTGCATGGTCGCCGAGTGGTGCGGTGCGCAGTAGGGCGCGACGTCGACCAGGGGTTTGCCCGGTGGCAGCAGGCCCGCGACCGAGTGGACCGCTGTGACCTCCAGGGACTCACCGCGGCTGAGCCTCGGCAGGATGGCCGGAAGTCGCTCGGCCAGCATCGTCTTGCCCGCGCCCGGCGGACCTTCGAGGAACAGGTGATGTCCGCCCGCCGCGGCGACCTCCACCGCGGTCCGTGCCGAGTGCTGGCCGACGACGTCGGCGAGGTCGTGTCCGTGGTCGTGCTGCATGGCGCCCATGCTGTGCATGCCCGTGGCCGCGCCCGTCCCCGGCATGCGCAGGCCCGCGAGCAGCGGATCCGGGCGGCCCTGCTCGTCGGGCTCCTCGTCGGGCACCGGTTCGTCCGTGAGGACGGCGATCAGCTGCCGGAGGCTGCGGACGCCGAGCACGGACACCCCGGGCACCAGCGAGGCCTCGGCTGCCGCGCATTCCGGCACCACCACCTGCTCGTACCCCGCGTCCGCCGCGGCCAGCACGGCCGGCAGCACACCCCGGACGGGCCGGACCCGCCCGTCCAGCCCCAGCTCGCCGATCATCACGATGTCGCAGAGCACCCGCGGGTCGATGCGCTCGGAGGCCCCCAGCGCCGCACAGGCGATCGCCAGATCGAATCCACTGCCGCTCTTGGGCACCGAGGCCGGGCTGAGGCCCACCGTGAGCTTCTTCTGCGGCCACTCGCCGCCGGAGTTGACCACGGCCGCCCGTACCCGGTCCTTGCTCTCCGTCAGGCTCTTGTCGGGCAGGCCGACCAGGGTGAACGCCGCGACCCCGGGCTCCAGGTCCGCCTGCACCTCGACGACGACGCCCTCCACACCGACGAGGGCCACCGAGCACGTACGCGCGAACCCCATCAGGCCACCCCCCGCACGTGCTCCACGACAGGGGCGCCGCGCTCGGGCAGCAGGACGCCGACGACGTCGATGCGGACGCCGCCGGGTGGGGCTCCTCCGTGTTCCTGCAGCCAGCGCTCGGCGAGGCCGCGCAGCCGCTGTGCCTTGACCGGGGTGACGGCGGCCATCGGGTGCTCGAAGGCTCCCGTGCGGCGGGTCTTGACCTCGCAGACGACCAGCGCGTCGCCGTCCCGGGCCACGATGTCGATCTCGCCGGCCCTGCCCGCGCGCCAGTTGCGCCGCAGGACCGTCATACCCGACTCGGTCAGCCGCCGTGCGGCCAGATCCTCGCCGTACTTCCCCAGTGCGTTGCGTGCCTTGGACGTCTTCATGTGGGCACCACCTCCGGCACCCACACTGAGCCCGCCTCGGCCCGCTATTGGATCTTGGTGCACGGCCACTCGGTTGTGGACAACTCAGTCACCCACACGAGTGGCCGTACCCACCTCCGGCCGGTCGTCGACCGTGATCCCTCAGCTGCTCGGCAGTTCGAGATCGCTCTTGTTGAGCTCCTCGATGTTCACGTCCTTGAATGTGAGGACGCGCACCTGCTTCACGAACCGAGCGGGCCGGTACATGTCCCATACCCAGGCGTCCGCCATGGACACCTCGAAAAACACCTCGCCCTGGACCGAGTGCACCTGCATCTCGTAGTCGTTGGTGAGGTAGAAGCGCCGTTCGGTCTCGATCACGTATTTGAACAGACCGACGACATCGCGGTACTCCCGGTAGAGCTTCAGCTCCATCTCGGTCTCGTACTTCTCGAGGTCCTCGGCGCTCATGGCATGTTCCCCTTCAGCCGTGCGTCCCCCTATTGTGCGCCAGCCCCGCGAGCCCCTAGACGATTTCCGTGTCGAGGGTCTCGGGACCGGCCGGGGGCCCTTCGTCGAGCAGCCTGCGCAGCAGCTCGGCGAGTCTGGTCGGATACACCGTCTCATGTGCCTGGTTAAGTTCCTGGCACGTCCACCAGCGCGCTCCGGCGACACTGCGCCGTTCCAACTCGGTCAGTCCCTTGGCCTCGGTCGCCGTCTGTGTCGTACGGGCCAGGTAGTACCACTCCTCCTGGTCCCAGCGGCGCCCCGCGAACGGGAACGAGCAGGTCCGCCGCCACAGCACCGGGCCCAGTTCGACCTCGGTGATGCCGGTCTCCTCCACGAGTTCCCTGCGGGCGGCCTCTTCCCGCGTCTCGTCGCCCTCCACGCCGCCGCCCGGTGTGAACCACCAGTTGTCCGACGGGTCCTCGGGTTCGTGGCCGTGGAGCAGCAGGATGCGGTCCTGCGGGTCGAGCAGCACCACCCGGGCGACCTTCCGCAGCTCCCCGAGTTCATCGGGCCCGGGGACCGGCTGCCCGCCCGTGCTCCCGGACCCTGGGGCCGCCCGCTCGCCCGCGCTTCCGGAATCCGCGGCCGAGGCCGACCGCTCGCCCGCTCCCTGCGGCGCCTCAGCCTGCAAGGGCCTGCTCCCTCGTCCCCGTGCGTCCGCGCCGGCGCCCCGCCCGCTTGGCGATGGGACCGTACGCCCCGCCGCCGAGGACGAGTACCGCGCCGACCACGATCGCCGTGAGGACCAGGCGCAGGGGCCCCGGCTCGGAGATGGCGCCGAGGGTCTCGAAGTTGGTGGGCCGGGCCAGCATGCCGTTCATGGGCCAGGCCACGGCGTCGACGCGGGCGTCCACCGCGCTGCGCGGCACCGTGCCGCTGCCGGCCTCCGTGAGGTGGGCGGTGGAGTCGAGGGAACCGCTGCGCTCGTCGCCGAGCAGGAAGAGCCTGCCCTCGGGAACCTTGATGGCCGGGATCGTGGTCGCCTCGGCCGCACTGCCCTTGGGGAGATACGGTTCGTCGATCTTCTTGCCGTTGACGGTCAGCTTGTTCTGCGTGCAGCAGGCGACGGTGTCCCCGCCCACGGCGACGACGCGCTTGACCATGGGCATGTTGCCCCAGCTGGCCTGCTTGAAGACGACGACGTCACCACGCTCGACGTCGGAGCCGTCGATCCGCTCGGCGAGCACCCGGTCGCCGGCCGTGATGGTCGGCGACATCGAGTCGGTCGGCACGGTGTAGGGCTGGTAGACGATCGCGCCCCAGGCGAACCCGCCGAGGAAGAGCACACAGCCGAGGGCCATGGCGAATCCCGACAGCTTGCTGCCGAGCCGCCCATGGCCCTCGTCCGTACGACTTGTCCCGCTCATCCCAGTGCTCCCCCAACTCGGAGAATCGACCCCGCGGCCCAGGTGCGGGCCGCGGAAGATCGGCGATCTGGGACGGCACCCTACCCGGCGGTACCCGGCCCAGAAACCCTGGTGTTCCCGACGGTGAGGCGGCGCCTGCGCCACAGCACCAGCGGCACCGCGCCCGCGAGCCCGAGCGCGCCCGGAGCGGCGGCGCTGAGGTTCTGGTCGAAGGTGTCCGGCACCGGCAGCGTCGACCAGCGGGTGGGCGGCCAGGCGACGACGATGGCGCGGCCCACGACGTTGTCCACGGGCACGAAGCCCTTGTACTTGTCCTGCTGGTGGTAACGGGAGTCCAGCGAGTTCTGCCGGTGGTCACCCATGACCCAGATTTTGCCTTCGGGCACCTTCACCTTGAACTGCCCGCCGAGGTCGTCCACCGTGCACGGGGTGTTGCCCGGGTACACGTAGGAAGTCTCGTTCAGCGCCTTGCCGTTGACCTTCAGCGGGCCGGTGCCCTTGCACTCGACCGTGTCACCGGCGACGCCGATGACGCGCTTGATGAGGTCCTTCTCCTCGGCGGACGGCATCAGGCCGATCCAACTGAGGCCCTTCTGGATCGCGTTCGGGTTCGGGGTCGGCTCGCCCGCCAGCCACTTGTCGGGGTCGTGGAAGACGACGACCTCGCCGCGCTCGGGCTCCGAACCGAACCACGGGGTCAGCTTGTCGACCAGAACGCGGTCACCTTGCTGGAGGGTGTTCTGCATCGAGTCCGAGGGGATCGAGAACGCCTGCACCAGGAAGGTCTTGATCAGCAGCGCGAGAACGAGCGCGATACCGATGAGCAGCGGGAGTTCTTTCCAGAAGGACCGCGGTTTCTTCGGCTGCGGGGCGGCTCCGTCGCCGTCCCGCGCGTCTCTGCCTCCGTCGCCGCCGGAGTCGCCTCCGTTGTCACTGCCGGCGGTCACGTCGTCCTCTACGGCTGGGGGGACCGACTCTTCGGGTCGCTCCGGTCGCTCCTCGGGGCCCTCGTGTCCGGACCGTGCGCCGACCGCCAAATCCCCCACATCCACTCCTCACTCCGTGCCGCCGCCTGCGACGGATGCGACGCAGGCCCACCACTCCCATAACGAGCGGGAGTTCCGCAGGGGTCGGGAGCGGGATCAATCCGTATCGATCCGCGGTGGCCACCCTATGCGACGCGCCGAGCGCAACGCCCGCCCCACCGGGCGCGTCGGGCACGGAGGCATACGTTTCCGGCTCGTTGAGCCGGCTCCAGTGACCGATGGGCCAGGCGATGACCATCGCGCGGCCCACGACGTCCTCGGAGATGGTGCCGTTGTACTTCTCGGTGCGGTGGTAGCGGGAGTCGGCGGAGTTGGAGCGGTGGTCTCCCATGACCCACAGGCGCCCCTCGGGCACCTTCACCTCGAAGTTGAGTGAGGAGGGTTTGTCGCCGGGGTTGATGTAGGGCTCGTTGAGCGGCATGCCGTTGACGGTCACCCGGCCCTGGGTGTCACAGCACTTGACGGTGTCGCCGCCGACCGCGACGACCCGCTTGATCAGGTCCCGTTCGTTGTCGGAGGGCAGCAGGCCGATGAAGGTCAGCACCTCCTTGACCTGCTTGACGACGATGGGGTCGTCCGCCTTCGCCACCGGCTGTTCGTCCTCCAGCCATCCGCCGGGGTCCTTGAACACGACGACGTCGCCGCGCTCGGGCTTCGAGCCGAACCACGGCGTGAGCTTGTCGACCAGGACGCGGTCGCCGATCCGGATCGTCTGCTCCATGGAGCCCGACGGGATCACGAAGGCCTGGACGAGGAACGTCTTCAGGACGAGCGCTATGAGCAGGGCGACCCCTATCAGAAGGGGTATCTCCTTGATCGCCGAACGCTGTCTGCGCCGCTTGACCCTGCGGGCGAGCTTGCGCCGCTCGGCACGGCCGGGCAGGACGGGGCCTCCGGTACGCCGGCTACCGGTGGGCAGGAGGTCCTCGGCGGCGCTGTGGGCGCTGCGGGGCTTGCCGCGGTTACCCATGGACACCGTCCGCGGTGCTCGAACCGCTCGGGGCCGGGGTGCCGCGCCCTGAGGCGGCGGGCACGCGCGCGTAGTCGTCGGCGCGCTCCAGGCTGGTCCAGTGGCCGAGGGGCCAGGCGATCCAGTCGGCTCTGCCGATCACGTCGTCGACGGGGATCATGCCGCCGCCCGGGGAGCCCAGGTGGTCGCGGGAGTCGCTGGAGTCACCGCGGTGGTCACCGAGGACGAACAGAGTGCCGTCGGGCACCGCGACGTCGAAGGACACCTCTGACGGCTTGTCGCCCGGGAACAGAAACGTCGACTCGTCGACCGACCGGCCGTTCACCTCGATCCTCCCCTGCCTGTCGCAGCAGACCACATGGTCTCCCCCCACGCCGACGACACGCTTGATGTAGTCGGCGTCGCCGAAGTAACCGGTGCCGTCGAACACGACGACGTCACCGCGCCTCGGCTCAGCACCGAAACGGTACGCCAACTTATTTACGAGAACGCGGTCCCCGATCCTCAATCCGGGCTCCATCGAGCCACTGGGAATCTGGAACGGCTGGATCACGAAGCGGCTGAGCAGCAGCAGAGAAAACAGACAGAACAGCACGGTCAGGGTGATCCGGCCCCCGGGCAGCCGGTCCGCCAACGCGAAACGCGACCGTTCCTCCGTCCCCTCTGTGTCCGAGATCTCCTCGGATCCGGCGGGGTGGGAGGAGCGGTCGCGCTCCGTGTGCTGTGCTTCGGCGTCCATCGGGGCCAGATGCTATCCGGCCCTCAGACGGAGCCCGGCGCGAGTGCTCAGTTGTCGCGCTTCTCCTTGATCTTCGCGGCCTTGCCGCGCAGGTCACGGAGGTAGTAGAGCTTCGCGCGACGCACGTCACCGCGGGTGACGAGCTCGATCTTCTCGACGATCGGGGTGTGCACCGGGAAGGTGCGCTCGACGCCGACGGAGAACGAGACCTTGCGGACCGTGAAGGTCTCGCGGACACCGGCGCCCTGGCGGCGGATGACTACGCCCTTGAACTGCTGCACACGGGAGCGGTTGCCCTCGATGACGCGGACGTGGACGTTGACGGTGTCACCCGGGCGGAAGGCCGGGACGTCGCTGCGCAGCGACG
>NZ_LIQZ01000174.1:27487-32462 GCF_001418655.1 Streptomyces phaeochromogenes
CCTGTGGCAGGGGCGCACGCCGGACGACGTACAGCAGCCGCCTATTCTTCCACGGCCTCTGGCCTGCGCCAAAATCGGCCGTCGGGGCCGGGCTGCCAGCCGAGGATGGAGAGCATTTCGCGGTCCTTCTTGTCGAAGGCCGCGGGGTCGCAACGCTCAATGAGGTCCGGCCTGTTGGCCGTCGTGCGCTTCAGGGCCTCGTCCCGCCGCCAGCGGGCGATCTTCCCGTGGTGGCCGCTGAGCAGCACGTCCGGGATCCCACGGCCGCGCCACTGGGGCGGCTTCGTGTAGACGGGCCCCTCCAGGAGGTTGGCCATGGCTCCCGGCGCGAAGGAGTCGTCCCGGTGCGACTCCGCGTTGCCGAGGACTCCGGGCAGCAGCCGGGCCACGGCCTCCGTGACGACCAGGACGGCCGCCTCGCCGCCGGCCAGCACATAGTCACCGATGGACACCTCGTAGACGGGCATACGGGTCGCGTACTCGTCGATGACGCGCCGGTCGATGCCCTCGTAGCGGGCGGGCGTGAAGACCAGCCAGGGGCGCTCGGAGAGCTCGACGGCCAGCTCCTGGTTGAAGGGACGTCCGCTGGGTGTGGGGACGACCAGGACGGGCCCGTGGGAGCCCGTCTCGTAGCCGTCCGAGAGGACGGAGTCCAGCGCGTCGCCCCAGGGGTCGGTCTTCATGACCATGCCGGGGCCGCCGCCGTACGGGGTGTCGTCGACCGTGTTGTGCCGGTCGTACGTCCACTGCCGAAGATCATGCACGTGCACATTCAGCTGTCCACGCGCGCGTGCCTTGCCGACGAGCGAGACGTTCAGGGGTTCCAGGTACTCGGGGAAGATCGTGAGGACGTCGAGCCGCATTACGCCTCGTCTCCCGCGGAGGTGTTCTCGGCATCCCCGGAGGTGTTCTCGGTGTCCCCGGAGGGGTTTTCGGCATCCCTGGAGGAGGCGATTTCCGCCCGGTCNNGCGTCCGGGTCGACCTCGGCGATCAGCAGGGTGTTGCGCAGCGCCTCGGCGCCGTTCCGGTCGCGTACGCCCTCGAAGCGCAGCAGGAGACGGCCACTGTGCACCCGCCCCGTCTCGATGGTCAGCGGACCGGCCGAGGCGGGGTCCGTGGCCAGGACGGCACCGGGCGCGAGCCGCAGCTCCGGCTCGTCGGTACGTACCTCGACGGTGACCTCGCCCTTGATGCCATGGGCGCGGCCCACCCGCGCGACTACCAGCTGCACTTGCCTGATCTCCTGTCGTGTGGCTACGGCATGGCCGCGTAAGACGACTACGGGCCGGGGACGGCCCAATGGCCCTCCCCGGCCCGAGCCGGTGCTGCGTTTTACGTCAGCGGACGTGGTCCACGTCGACGAGGTCGACACGGACGCCGCGACCGCCGATGGCGCCCACGACGGTGCGCAGGGCGCGTGCGGTGCGGCCGTTGCGGCCGATCACCTTACCGAGGTCGTCGGGGTGCACCCGGACCTCGAGAACGCGTCCGCGACGCAGGTTGCGCGAGGCGACCTGCACATCGTCCGGGTTGTCGACGATGCCCTTCACGAGGTGCTCGAGAGCCTCCTCGAGCATGCTCAGGCCTCGGTCGACGCGGACTCGGCGGAAGCCTCGTCCTTCTTCTCAGCCTTCTTCTTCTGGGTGATGGCCTCACCCTTGCCCGTGTCGTCGCCGCCCAGGGCGTCGAACAGCGGGCGCGCGGCCTTCGGCTCGGCCACGAGCAGCGGCGCCGGGGCGGGCAGGCCCTTGTGCTTCTGCCAGTCGCCGGTCAGCTTGAGAATGGCGAGCACGGGCTCGGTCGGCTGCGCGCCGACACCCAGCCAGTACTGCGCACGCTCGGAGTCGACCTCGATGCGCGAGGGGTTCTGCACCGGGTGGTACAGACCGATCTCCTCGATGGCCCTGCCGTCACGGCGGGTACGGGAGTCGGCGACGACAATGCGGTAGTGAGGCGAACGGATCTTGCCCAGACGCTTCAGCTTGATCTTGACTGCCACTGGAGTGGTGTCTCCTGGTCTTGACGTGGTTGGGCACGACGAAATTGCCGCGTGGGGTTGCGGTACCCGAGTGCCCGATGGACGCGTCAGCCGGAGGAGAGAGGGGTCCTGTGCGGCTGTCGAGTACAGCTGGCCATTCTGCCACACCCTGACCGGGGCCTCGACCCGGGCAGCGCATGACCGGCCCGCGGCACGATCGGGCCCCACGCGGGTGTCGCCGTCGAGGTGGGCCGCTGCGCAATCCGGCACCCACGAGATGCCACTGCGCTCTCCCGCACACCCCGGCGGCACGACGGCCCGCCGCTACGACGACTGTCCGCTCACCCCGCTGCGGCGCCNNTCCGGGTGGTCCAGGCCCAGCTCCTCGGCGATCGCGAGGAATCTGCGGTTGTGGTACCGGCCGGCGCGGGAGGTGTCTCGGACACCTCGGGCGGCGGCGATGCCGTGGACTGCTTCGTGAAGCAGTCGTTCGAAGGAGAGCTCGTGTCCGCAGGCGGACGACGACTCTCCGATCAGGGACTCTGGCGCGGCAAGATCGGGCAGCTCGGGGTGGTGCCGCTGAATGTCGGCCCACGCCCCTGCCAGCTCTGCGGCGAGAACAGGTGGTGTCGTGCTCACGTAATGACAACGAGCCGGGGTGCCTCTGTGTTCCTATTCCGGGGCATCCCAAATAATTTGCACGTACCCGTCAGTTGCCGCTGATGCGTCCTGACGAGGGCGGGTGCGCTGATCTGCGGAGAAGCCTCGCAGTTCACACCTAGCCGGTACGTAGTGACTCGTACGCCGCGGCCTGTAGACGGTGTCCGCGCGCCGGGGCACCTGCGGTCATCAGATGCGCAAGAGGCGTTTCGGTCCTTCTCGCGGCGGAATGCCGGGGCTCAGTAGGCGCGGGCCACGACGGCGACGTTACCGGGTGCGTCGTCGCTCCCGGGCACCGACCCGTCCTCCGCGACCAGACAGCGTACGGTCACCGCGTGCGCCGCCAGCTCAGCCTCGCCCTCTTCGCCGAGGTTGACCCAGGGGATGCGCGCCCAGCCGCCGGCGACGGCGGCCTCGACGGCCTCCCCGATCGTCGACACCTCGGACGTCCGGGACTCCCGCCGCTCGCGCGACTGCGTCAGCAACAACGCCTGGTCCTCTTCGAGAACGGCGGGCAGCAACTGTACGAGGGACTCGATCGCCACCGGCTCCTTGCCGCCGGGGACACGGCGGGCCAGCATCGCGGTGCCGTTCTCCAGGTCACGGGGTCCGACCTCGATACGTACGGGCACGCCCTTGAGTTCCCAGTCGACGGCGCGGCGGCCGAACGGGGTGTCCGTGCGGTCGTCGACCCGGACGCGTACGCCCGCCGCCTTCAGCCGGTCGCCGACCTCGTGGACCTTGGCCAGAACCGCATCGTCGCCCTTGATGGCTAGGACCACGGCCTGCACGGGGGCGAGGCGCGGCGGCACCCGCAACCCACTGTCATCGCCGTGCGACATGATCAGGCCACCCACCATGCGGGTCGAGGACCCCCAGGAGGTCTGCCAGACGAGCTCTTCCCGGCCTTCCCTGGACAGGTACCGGGTGTTGAAGGCCTTGGTGAAGTTCTGGCCCAACTCATGGCTGGTGCCCATCTGCAGGGCCTTGCCGTCACCCATCATCGCTTCGAGCGTGAGGGTGTTGACGGCCCCCGCGAACCGCTCACCCGGCGTCTTCCGCCCCAGCACCACGTCGATGCCCAGGACGTTCACCATGAAGTCGGCGTACACCTTCTCGTGGATGTGCGCCGCGTAGTCCCGGGCGTCCTCGTACGTGGCATGGGCCGTGTGTCCCTCCTGCCACAGGAATTCCGTCGTACGGAGGAACACGCGCGGGCGCATCTCCCAACGGACCACGTTCGCCCACTGGTTGATCAGCAGCGGGAGGTCGCGGTAGCTCTGGATCCACTTGGAGAAGTAGTCGTTGACGATCGTCTCGGAGGTGGGGCGGACGACGACCGGCTCCTCCAGCTCCTTGCCGCCGGCGTGCGTGACGACGGCGAGCTCGGGCGCGAAGCCCTCGACGTGCTCGGCCTCTTTCGTCAGGTACGACTGCGGGATGAAGAGCGGGAAGTACGCGTTCTGGGCACCCGCCTCCTTGATCCGGGCGTCCATCTCCTGCTGCATCCGCTCCCACAGCCCGTAGCCGTAGGGCCGGATGACCATCGTGCCGCGCACCGGACCGTTGTCGGCCAGCTCGGCCTTGCTGATCAGGTCCTGGTACCAGCGCGGGAAATCGTCCGCCCGAGGCGTAAGAACAGGTGCCTTTGCCATGGCGCGATGGTACGGGCACATGTTGCCGGTATGTGAATTTTTGCGGCGCGCGCCGGTGGCACGCAAACCGGGCTCCGTAACCCCTGGACGCCACGACGAGCGCGGAGTTTCCTGGCATACGGGGGCGGAGTGCGCGCGCACTGCACGGGGGCGGAGAAACGGGGCACAAGAAGCAACTCTCGGCGGATTGGGGCGCTTTCGATGACACCTACGCTCGTGCGGCATCACCAACCTCACGCGGGGACTGTGCCCCGGGTGGATCCGTGGGCACGCGCGCGTGACTGGGCCGAGATTCAGGAGCGGATGCTCGTCCCGCTCTACGAGGCCGTGTACCAGCGGCTCGAAGTGGGCTCTGCCACCCGGTTGTTGGGGCTCGGCTGCGGATCCGGTCTCGCGCTGCTCATGGCGGCCTCCCGAGGTGCCGGGGTCACCGGTGTCGATGCCGGCGCGCCCGAGCGGCTGGCTCTCGCACGGGAGCGGTTACTGCCCCAGGCGTGGGGCACGCGTGCGCGTGCCGGGACTCGGCTGGTCGACGGTGAGCCGACGGACCTCGCGTCCGGTGCGGGTGACCTGGAGCCGTCCGCGTACAACCTGGTGACGGCCTTCGAGCCGATCGGGTGTGTGGGCGGGGACTCCGAAGGGCTGGGTGAGTTGCTGGCGGGGGCGCGTCCGCTTGTGGGG
>NZ_LIQZ01000175.1 GCF_001418655.1 Streptomyces phaeochromogenes
CGGTGGGGGCGCGTGCGGGCGGGGGAGCGGATTCCGGCCCCGGGGCGGGCAGTTCGAGCGGGGACACCGGGGAGTCCACGTCGGCAGCCGCCGGCGACGGGTCCGAAGAGAAGCCCGAGAACGAGTCCGAGAACGAGTCCGAGCCGACTTCCGCATCCGGCGTCCGCCGCGGTGCCCTGCGCCGCTCGGTCCTGGCCGAGGTCGTCGTGGGTGTGGTCGTGCTGGTGATCACGACGGTTCTCACCGGTACGCAGCCGGGGCGCGCCGAGATCGAGACGGCGGCGGCCGAGGAGACCGCGGCGGCCGGTCAGCGGACCGCGTCGACGACCCTGATCCCCTTCGACGTCGGCACCCCGGGCGGCCACGGCAAGGTCCAGATCGTCCTGGAACCGGGCCGCGTCGGCGAGAACACGGTCGAGGCGGTCGTCATCGGCCCCGACGGAGGCATCGCCACGGTCCCCGAGATCCGCCTCTCCTTCACCCTCGCGTCCCAGAAGATCGGCCCGATCGACGCCGGCCTCACCAACAAGGGGGGCTACTGGGGCACGTCGTCCCTCAACCTCCCCATCCCGGGCACCTGGACCATGAAGGTCACCGTTCGCACGTCGGACATCGACCAGGTGTCGGAGACGCGCCGGGTGAAGATCCTCCGCTGAGGTCCGGCGGGCGCCCTCCGGACACCGGCCGCAGCGGTGCGTACGAACTCGTCAGGAGTCGAACTCGTCAGGAGTCGAGCTTGAGGACGACGTACCCCTCGACGGTGCCGACGAGCGAGTACTCGGCGCGGGGGTGGAGTTGCCGCGCGCGGGCCTCGATGTCGCGGATCCGGTCGCGGGAGTTCTGCAGGGCGATGTAGTCGGGGGTGATGCCGCCGGTGTCGCCCACCCACAGGACACGGCAGCGTGAGGTGAGGCGGCTGCTGGGGCGGATGTCGGCCTCGACGGTCGCGCCGTCCGGGATCCGGTCCAGGAGACGCTCGACTGCGGTGACGCGCGCCGGCTTGCGGTAGGCGGCGGGCTCGGTCAGTACGGCCAACGGGAGCGTGGTCGTGAGCGACAGCGCAGCCGCGACGACGGCCGCGGGCAGATGGTGCGCGTACGTACGCAGCCAGGGCCGCGGGCTGTACCGGGCACCGGCGAGGGCGTCGACGAGGGCGAGCGCCACGACGGGCATCAGGACCGCGCTGTAGTGCCAGTCGGTCCCCCAGTAGTGGTCGTCGGAGGAGAGGAACCGCCACCCGAGCGTGGGCAGCGCGACGACGGACAGCGTGGAGCGCAGCGCCAGCAGCCCGGTGGTCGGCACCAACAGCCAGGCGAGGGTGCGGAGTTTGTCGCCCGTGCCGTCGAGGAGGGTCGAGCCGCCGTCGACCTTGGTCCAGTAGTCGTAGCCGCCGGTCGTGTTGAAGGCCGGGATGACGAAGACGAGTACGACCAGGGTGGCGGCGATGCCGAGCGCCGCCACGCCGAGGGCGTACAGGATCGTGCGCCGGGAATCGCGGCGGCACCGCAGGGCGACGACGAGCGCGATGGCCGCCACCGTCACCCCGAGGTCCTCCTTGACCAGCATCAGCGGCAGCGCCCACAGCAGCGCCGCGCGCCACCGCCGGGCCAGGATCGCCTCCAGGCTGAACGCGATCAGGGGTACGGCGAAGCAGATCTCGTGGAAGTCGAAGTCGACGGCACGCTGGACGCCCCAGGACAGGCCGTACGCGATGCCGAGCGCGAGCCCGCGCGGACGTCCCAGGAGCCTGCCGGCCGCGCGGGTCACCGGCACGGCCGACAGCGCGAACAGCGCGGCCTGTGCGACGAGCAGGGTGAGGGGGGAGGGGAAGACCCGGTAGACGGGGGCGAGGAGAGCGATGACCGGGCTGAAGTGGTCGCCCAGGACATTGGCCCCCGGCCCCTTCAGATCGACGACGGGCGCCTGGAGGTGCGCGTACGCGCGGACGGCCTGCTCGAAGATGCCGAGGTCCCAGGAACGGGTGGCCAGGTGCCGGTAGCGGGCGAGGGAGAGAGCCGTGTAGGCGGCGAAGAGGGCGAGGGAGAGGAGATACGGGTCGAGCCGGCCGGGTGGGCCGGTTCGGCGGGGGCGCCGGTCACGCGGGGGGAGCGTGGCCGGCCCGGGTATCGCGGACCCGGGTACCTCGGACCGGGGTATCGCGGACCGCGGTGACGTCTGCGCGGCCCGGGCGTCCTGCGGCGGGCCGGGGAGAGCCTTGGTCACGAGCGGTCCTTACGAGCCGTCGGCGCACCGGGCGACCAGGAAGTCATCGGCAGGCCATCGGCAAGTCATCGGTCGGGCGTTGGTCGGGTGTCGATGCCGGCACGGCGCGGCACTGGGATTCCGAGGGACTGGAATCGAGAGGACTGGAATCGAGAGGACTGGAATCGAGAGGACTGGAACGGAGACCAGAGCATGACACGGACCTCGATCCCCACGCGATGGAGGCCAGTGTTTCCGCAGTTCAGGGGCTGTGGAGGAGACGGGATCCGAACTCGTTCCCGGCAAGGCCCGACTGCCCTGTGAACACCGCGGACGTCGGCCCGCGGAAGGTCACCCGGGGGCCTACCGGCCGTCATCCCGGCCCGGCACAATCGCCGCCATGACGATCACCGCGGGCGCGCCACCCACGCACAGCACTCCCGCGGCCCTCGCCCGGGGGTTCCTGACGGGTGGTGTGGCCGGGACGTCCCTGGCCGCTCTCGTCGTCGGCGGCATCATCGAGAAGGTGCCGCTGTTCGTCGCGGGACTCGTCGTGCCCACGGTCTACGGTCTGCTCCTCTTCCTCGCGGGTGCGCCACGGCGGCGGCGGGAAGCGGCCGGCGTGCCCCGCACCGCTCTCGCGATGATCGAGAGCCTGAAGGCCATCGGGGGTGAGTCGAGCGACGTGCCGGTGCGCTTCGACCTCACCGTCGCACCGGACGACGAGCCGGCCTACCGCGTCGAGATCACGCAGGACATCAACCTCGTGGACCTCTCCGACTACCGGCCGCGCGGCATCCTGGTCGTCCAGTACCCGCCCGACCGGCCGTGGCGCGTGAGGATCGTCAAGCGGCCGACCCCGGAGTGGGAGGAACGGGCGGCCGGGGCCCGCCTCGACTCGGTGCCCGGGCCGGCCACGGTGAGCGAGCCCCCCGAGGGCTGCGCCTTCGGTTTCGTCGGGCTCCTCGGCCTGCTGCTCGGCGCGGCCGTCGTGATCGGGCTGTTCCGCGCGGACCTGTTCGACGGGGACGCGACCGCGCGCCAGCCCTCCTCCTCGAAGCCCTCCGTCTCCTCCTCCTCTTCTTCCTCCTCCACTTCTTCCTCTTCCTCGACGTCGTCGACCACGGTCGTGTCGTCGGCGTCCGGCACGGTCGCCCTTGGCCCGGGCCAGTCCATGCTCGACAAGGGCGAACTGCGCCGGGCCGTCGACTCGCTCACCGAGGACAAGGACAAGGGCGAGGGCGGGGACAAGGGCGAGGACGAGGGCGGGGGAAAGCGGTCGGCACTCACCGTTGTCGTCCAGGAGCGTCTGCTGTCGGTCGTGTTCTCCCCCACCGGCACGCAGGCCCCGCAGTTCGACCCGCGCTCCCTGCCCTACGAACGCTTCCCCGCCCTCGTCGAGGAGGCCAGGACCACCCTCGGCATCCGCTCCCCGCGGACCTGGCAGATCACGGCCGAGCGCCTCACCGGGTCCCTCACCATCAGGGTCGGCGTGACGGGCGCCGAAGGCACGGCCTCGCTGGAGGCGGACGGGCAGGGGAAGGTGGTGCGGCGTACGCCGGTGGGCTAGGCCGCTCTCTGCGACATCGCTTGGCGCTTGGCGGCGCTTGGCGGCGCTGGGTGGCACCAGGCGGCACCGGGTGGCGCGGATTGGCGCTGAGTAGCGCCATCCGGTGCCGCGTGGTGCCATTTCCGGCCTCCAAAGGTGTGCGAGCGCTTCTGGTGCCGCAATCGCTCAACCCAGTGCCAGTGTGTTTCTGCAGGTCAGGGCGATTGATTCGACTGATGGCCCCGAGATGCCACCGAGTGGCTTGCGTGTGGCGCCATTGTGGTGCCATGATGGCGTCATGGACCTCACCCCGTATGTCGACAGCCTCCGCCGCGAACTCGCGGTGGCCGCCGAAGCCGGCGGCGACGAAGCCCGCGAGCTGGCGGAGAGGCTGACGGCTCCCCTGGAGTCGGCGACCCGGCTGATCATGCTCAACGTGCTCTCCGCCGCGACGGACGAGATCACCCGTGAACTCGCCCCTGGCTCGGTCGACGTACGGCTGCGCGGGCTCGACCCCGACTTCGTCGTGACACCGCCGCCCACCGACGGCGGCGCCTCCGCGGAGCCGGCCGAGCCCGTCGAACCGCTCAGGGCCCCGGCCCCGGCGGACGGCGACGAGAGCGGCACCGCCCGCGTCAACCTGCGTATGCCGGCCCACCTCAAGGCCCGTGCCGAGGAGGCCGCGACCCGCGAGGGCCTGTCGGTCAACGCGTGGCTGGTGCGCGCCGTGTCGGCCGCGGTCGACGGCGGCACCCGGCCGCGTACGACGGAGAGGACCCAGACCATCGGCCAGAGCATCACGGGCTGGGTGCGCTGACCGCGCCCGCGCCCCCGCCGCTTCACCCACATCACTTCACGTACGCCACTTCACTCACACCACGTCCCACCAGCGGGGACGACCCAAGGACTCAAGAGGACGGGACAGCCATGCCTTCTTTCGAAACTCCGGAACCGATCTCGGTCACCGCCTACGTGTACGCCGGTTCCATCCGGTTCACCGCGGGCGACCGCCTCGACACGGTCGTCGACGTACGGCCCCGCGACCCGAAGAAGGACCTGGACGTACGGACGGCCGACCAGACCGAGGTCTCCTACAGCAGCGGCACCCTGACCGTCACCACGCCCAAGGCCAATCTGCTCGGGCGCGGCGGCACCGTGGACGTGTCGGTGGAACTGCCCACGGGCTCGAACGTCGACATGACCGGCGCAGGAACCCAGATGATCGGCGAGGGCCGGCTCGGCGAGGTCCGGGTGAAGATCTCGGCGGGTGACGTCCGCCTCGACACCACCGGTCCGCTTCAGTTGAAGGCCTCGCACGGCGCGAGCACCGTCGACCGGGTCGAAGGCATGGCCGAGATCACCAGCAGCACCGGCAACGTGCGCGTCGGCATCGTCGACGGTCCCGCCGTCCTGAAGAACTCGCACGGCACCACGACCGTCGGAGCCGTGACCGGCGAGCTGCGGATGAGCGGTGCCAACGGCGCCATCGACGTCACGCGCGCCGAGGCGTCGGTCGTCGGCACCACCACCAACGGCCCCCTTCGTGTCGCCGAAGTCGTCCGCGGCAACGTCCAGTTGGAGACCTCCAACGGCGCCATCGAGGTCGGTATCCGTCAGGGCACCGCCGCCTGGCTCGACGTCAGCTCCAACCGCGGGCACGTACGCAACACGCTTGCCGCGTCCGAGGCCCCGGAGCAGACCGAGGAGACCGTCAAGGTCCGCGCACGCTCCAACTGGGGAAACATCGACGTCCTCCGCGCCAAGGCCTGAGCGCCCTCGCTCCCCCCGTTCTGACTCGCCCCGCCTCACCGCGCTCCGCCCCTCCGCGCCTCGCCTCGCCCAGCGTCGCGCGCCCCAGCCTCATCTCTTCCGATCCCCCAACTCCTTACTCCTTCAGCCTTCTAACGGGAGGGCTCCATGCCTTCATCTGTCATGCCCACGTCCAAGCAGCGGGACGGTCACCCGTCGCCTGCCGCCGTCTCCACCGTCGGTCTGCGTAAGTCGTTCGGCGACAAGACCGTCCTCGACGGCATCGATCTGCACATCCCGACCGGGTCGGTCTTCGCCCTGCTCGGCCCGAACGGCGCCGGCAAGACCACCGCCGTGAAGATCCTGTCCACGCTCGTCTCCGCCGACCCCGGCACCGGCGACGTCCACATCGGCGGCCACGACCTGGCCGCCGACCCCCAGGGGGTGCGGGCCGCGATCGGTGTCACCGGTCAGTTCTCCGCGGTGGATGGCCTGATCACCGGTGAGGAGAACATGCTCCTCATG
>NZ_LIQZ01000176.1 GCF_001418655.1 Streptomyces phaeochromogenes
CCCCTCCACCCCGGTCACCCCGAGCAGCGGCGCAGCCGCCCCGCTGGCGCCCGCCTCCAGCTCCCCGTGAGTGAGGGTGTACCCCGGCTCCTCCGCGGAGGCGGCCCGCGCGGCGAGGATCGCCTTGCCGGCGGCCCCCCGGTCGAGCGGGTGCCGGAACCCGGCGCGATAGGCCACGTGGTAGTCGGTCCACGTCGGCTCGACCACGGCGACGGCGAGCGCCTCCGCCCCGTCGACCAGCGTGAGATGGGCGGTCGCCCCTATGTCCTCGGCCAGCGAGCGCAACGCGGGCAGCGCGGCCTCGCGGACCAGCGGATGCACCTGCCGCCCGAGCCGCAGCACGCCGAGCCCGACACGGGCACGGCCGCCCAGGTCACGGCGTACGAGGGCGTGCTGTTCCAGCGTGGCGAGCAAGCGGTACACAACGGTCCGGTTGACTCCGAGTTTGTTGGACAGCTCGGTGACGGTCAGACCGTGGTCGGTGTCGGCGAGCAGTTTGAGGACACGCAGTCCCCGGTCGAGCGTCTGGGAGGTTTCCGCGGTCACGACGCCCACTCCTTAGTGGTGAGAGTCGACGGCCCCCTACGCGGCGGATGCGTCACCGGTCCCATCGGCGACGCGCGTCAGAGGCCGCCGGTTCGGCAACGTCCCGGGCTCTCCCGGGCGGGCACCGGCTGCGCTCCGCGGCGGCGCTGCCACGGGGCGTGTGCGTAGCGGGACAGTAGCGAGCTGGTTCGCTCAGCGGAAGTCTCCGTCCAGAATCCGGGCGTTCGCAGGTACGGACCGGGTTCGGTTACCCGGAGTTAGATTCACTTTCGCCCTGAAATATCCGGCGCACACCACGGGGCGTGCACGAGCCCTGCACAGAGCGCGCACACGCATGAGCGCCGGTGTCATGAGAGACACCGGCGCTCGCGTGGACGTACTTCAGACAGCCACGAACCTTCAGGCAGCCGCGAACGAGGTGGCCGTACCTCAGGCGGACGCCCAGAGCTCATCGCATCCGGGTGGCCCACTCCTGCACCTTGGCGATCCGCTGACGCAGCTGCCCGGCCGTGGCCTCCGCGCTGGGCGGCCCACCGCACACCCGGCGCAGCTCGGTGTGGATCACGCCGTGCGGCTTGCCGCTCTGGTGGACGTACGCGCCGACCATCGTGTTGAGCTGCTTCCTGAGCTCCAGCATCTCCTTGTGGGAGACCACGGGCCGTCGCTCGGCGGGCAGTTCGAGAAGGTCGGCCTCGTCGTCCGGCTTCTTGCGGCTGTGCGCGATCTGCCGGGCCTGCCGCTTCTGGAGCAGGAGCTGGACCTGGTCGGGTTCGAGGAGCCCCGGAATACCGAGGTAGTCCTGCTCCTCCGCACTCCCCGGGTGGGCCTGCATACCGAACTCGGCGCCGTCGTAGAGCACCCGGTCGAAGGTGGCCTCGGACTCCAGGGCCTCGAAGGAGAACTGCTCCTGCTCCCCGGTGTCCTCGTCCTGCTCCTTGTTCGCCTCCTCCATCTCCTTCTCGGATTCGGCGTACGGGTCCTCCTCGCCCTCCTTCTTGGGCTTGTCGAGGGCGTGGTCGCGCTCGACCTCCATCTCGTTGGCGAAGGTGAGGAGGTCGGGGACCGTCGGCAGGAAGACGGAGGCGGTCTCGCCGCGCCGCCTGGACCGTACGAATCGGCCGACGGCCTGGGCGAAGAAGAGCGGCGTGGAGATGGTGGTCGCGTACACGCCCACCGCCAGCCGGGGCACGTCGACGCCTTCGGACACCATGCGGACGGCGACCATCCAGCGGTCGTCGCTGTGGCTGAACTCGTCGATGCGGTTGGACGCGCCCGTGTCGTCGGAGAGGACGAGGGTGGCCTTGCTGCCGGTGATGTCACGGATGAGCTTGGCGTAGGCGCGGGCGGATTCCTGGTCGGAGGCGATGACGAGGGCGCCGGCGTCCGGGATGCCCTTCCTGACCTCGGTGAGCCGCTGATCGGCGGCGCGCAGCACGCTGGGCATCCACTCGCCGCGCGGGTCGAGGGCGGTGCGCCAGGCCTGCGAGATCGCGTCCTTGGTCATCGGCTCGCCGAGCCGGGCGGCGATCTCGTCCCCCGCCTTCGTACGCCACCGCATGTTGCCGCTGTAGGAGAGGAAGATGACGGGCCGCACGACGTGGTCGGCGAGCGCATTCCCGTACCCGTACGTGTAGTCGGCGGCGGACCGCCGGATCCCGTCGCGCCCCTCCTCGTACGTGACGAAGGGGATGGGGTTGGTGTCGGACCGGAAGGGCGTACCGGTGAGCGCTAGCCGACGGGTGGCGGGCTCGAAGGCTTCGAGGCAGGCCTCGCCCCAGGACTTGCTGTCACCGGCGTGGTGGATCTCGTCGAGGATCACCAGGGTCTTGCGCTGCTCGACGCGGTTGCGGTGCAGCATGTGCCGCACGCCGACACCGGCGTACGTGACCGCGACGCCCTGGTACTCCTTGCTGAGCGGCCCCGCGCTGTACTCGGGATCCAGCTTGATCCCTATCCGTGCTGCCGCCTCCGCCCACTGCTTCTTCAGATGCTCGGTCGGCGCGACCACGGTCACCTGCTGCACGACATGGTGGTGCAACAGCCAGGAGGCGAGCGTCAGCGCGAAGGTCGTCTTGCCGGCCCCGGGCGTGGCGACGGCGAGAAAGTCACGCGGCTGCTCCTGGATGTACTTCTCCATCGCACCTTGCTGCCAGGCACGCAGCTTGCTGGCGGTGCCCCAAGGGGCCCGCCCGGGAAACGCGGGCGACAGGTGGTGCGAGGAGGTGGCACTGGCGGCGGTGGTAGTCACGGTCTCCGTGGGGGTGGTTGAGCGGCTCGGCTACGTATGACATCTGCTGCATCTGCTGCTGACTTCTGCTGCGTATGACAACCGGGCCACCCTACCGGCGCCCCCACCGCGTCAACGCGCGGACGACGCGGGGTCACCCTTGGATGGGACTCAGGTCACAAACGGCGCCTCGGATCAGCGGGTGCCGCGGGTCAGCGCGCGAAGCGCGGCAGCCGGGCGGCGATTTTCGGCACGTCCAAGGCGCCCTGGCAAACGTCGAGGACGAATGTCTCGGCCTCGTCCACGTCGAACTCCGCGTCCAACGGGTGGCCGTTCATGTGCAGAAAGACCCAGGTCGCGTACCAGGCGATGCGCTTGTTCCCGTCGACGAGGGCGTGGTTGCGGGCGAGCGACTCCATCAACGCCGCTGCCTTCTCCCAGACGTCCGGATACGCGTCCTGTCCGAAAACACTTGACTGCGGCCGGGCCAGCGCAGAGTCCAGCAGCCCGTAGTCACGCACCTCGTCCGCACCGAGCCGCTTCGCGAGGTTCAGCTGCTCGGGCAACGTGAGGTAGTGCATCAGGCGAGCCTTCGGTTCAGCTCGGCGCTCGCCTTCAGCACGTGCTCGGCCGCTTCGTCGAACAGCCTCGAGTGCTCGTTGACGGCGGAGATCACCGCATCGTGGGCGAAGGCCTGCATGCTGCGCCCTTCCGCTGCCGCGCGCTCGCGCAGGGCGTCGAGCTCTTCGTCCGTGAACCGCAGATTCAGTCCAGCCATGTTTTCGACGGTACTACGCGGTACCACTCGGCGTCACAGGGGAATCGACCCGCAGCCGTGTGGTCACCCAGGCCCCCACCAGCGCCACCCCGGCCATGGGCAGGAACACCGCGGCGAAGGCGGCCGGATGGCCGCCGGAGGCGTTCGTGGCGGCGTGGGTGACCGTGCCGCCGCCCAGGGCCGCGAAGGCCGCGCCGCCCGCGGCGAGGAGGAGGACGTTCGAGAGGCCGTCGGATATCTGGAGGGCGGCGGAGTTGGTGCCGGCCTCCTCGGGGGCGGAGAGGTGGAGCAGGAGGACGCTGGTGGAGGAGATCACCAGGCCCATGCCGAAGCAGCCGAAGGCCCAGGCCACCGCGAGCGTCCACACCGGCACCCCGTCGATCAGCACGCTCGGCGCGGCGGCGATGGAGGCCGCGGTCAGGACCATGCCCAGCAGCATCAGCCGGTCCCGGTACGGTTCCACGCGCGCCCTGGACTGCACGAAGGAACCCAGCGCCCAGGTGCCCCCGCCCGCCGCCAGTGAGAATCCGGCCAGCGTCGGCGACAGCCCGCGCTCGGTGACCAGCATCAGCGGCACGAAGGACTCGGCCGCGATGAAGGACCCGGCGGCGATCCCGCGCAGCAGCACGACGGACGGCAGCCCGCGCGCCGCCAGGTAGGTCCCCCTGGGCAGCAGCCCGAGCACCGCCGGGATCAGCAGGGCGACCCCCACCACGGCCGGGACCACCGAGAGCCACCTCAGGTCCTGCGCCCCGTACTGCAACAGCCCGGCGCCCAGCGAGATGCCCAGCGCCAGCCGGATGCGCCGCCGGTCGAAGGGCGCGGCCACGGCTCCCCCGGCCGGGCCGGACGCCCGCCGCCGTATCTGCGGCAGCGCGAACGCCAGCGGCAGGAGGACGAGGACCGGTATCCCGACGAACACCCAGCGCCAGCCGAGGTGTTCGGTCACCGCGCCGGAGGCGAGCGGCCCGACCACGGACGGGATCACCCAGCTCGCCGCGAACGCCGCCATGATCGACGGCCGCAACCGCTCCGGATAGGCCCGCCCCACGACCACGTACAACGCGACGATCACCAGCCCGCCGCCGAGCCCCTGCACTGCCCGCCCGAGGATGAACAGCCACATCACCCCGGCCGTCCCCGACAGCAGCAGCCCCGCCGCGAACGCCCCGATCCCCGCCGTCAGCGACCCCAGCGGGCCCGCGCGGTCCGACCACTGCCCGGCCAGCACCATCCCGAACAGACTCGTCGTGAAGTACCCGGAGAACGCGAACGCGTACAACGAGACCCCGCCCAGCTCCCGCGCCGCCACCGGCATCGCCGTCCCAACGGCAGTCGCCTCGAAGGCGATGAGCAGCACGACCGACACGATCCCGATACTGAGCGCCCGATGATCACGCCCGAGAACACCTTCGTGGGCGCGGGCCCCGGCCTCGGCCTCGGCCGATGCGATCTGTTTGTTCGGGGCTGCCGGGTTGGCAGGGTCGGCCAGGTCGGCCGGGGTCTCAGCGACGCCGGTGTCGCTCGGTTCCAGGGTGGTCATGCCCGCCAGCGTAAGGGGCACGACTGACATTGACCCCTGTCGGAAGACCGGTCCCACCCCGAGACCTTGGTCGTACGACCACCCCCTCCTCAGCCCCTCCCACCTCCTTTCATGAACGCCGTGTGGCAGTCCCATTGCAGCCCCGCCCGGTCCCTTGAGCCCCTGCCGACAGCGCCGTACGTTCGACACAACGAGTCCGGACCACCGGGAACACCGGGGCACCGCAACCCCGGACTCAAGCTTGGCCGTGTGCCCGAGTGGCTTAGGGACTCGCCTGCAAAGCGAGGCACGTGGGTTCAATTCCCGCCACGGCCTCTGGTTGCCCGACCAGTGGAAACAGAAGGGCGGCACCCCTTGCGGGGTGCCGCCCTTCTGGCCGTCCGTCTCCGTTGCCGTCTCCATTGCCGTCTCCGCTGGCGCTCAGCCAACCTCCGGCAGCTCCTCTGGAGTGGCTTCCTCGTCCGCTTTCCGCCGCGCACTGCGCGCGTTTTCCTCACGCACGGCGTCCAGCCATCGCCACAGCCCGATCTCCTCCAGCTTCAGGCCCGGACAGGCGATCCGATGCGGTATCCGGCACACGGCGCCGGGCATCGGCTCGTCCTCGCGGCTGTTCCACGCCGTCCCGTTGGAGTCGATGCACCAGCGGTGCCAGGCGGGCACCATGTGCGCGGGCACGGGCATGCCCGGCTCAAGGAGCACATGTGTGCCGTAGTACGTGACATACCGATCGCCGACCAGCCCACAGTTGGGGCAGGTGGGGGCAGCCGGCGGCTCAGGCCCGGCGGCACCCTCCATCACGGCCTGGGCGCGGTCGGTGTTCTCCCACGCCCGCGGCGCATCCGGCGGCGGCTGCCGGTGTCCGTCGGGGCCGCAGATCGGGATGATGCTCGACTCGCCTGTATCCCCCATGAGTTCGAGCCTGCGGGTGATTTACGGAACCGGGGTAGGGCGCGAATGGGGCGCAACGGAAGCAAACGGGTGGCGGCCGATGCGGGCGCCGGTCAGGTCCGTGGTGGTGGGAGGAGGTTCTGGACCCGGGTGTTCTGGAAGGAGACGAGCTCCCAGCCTCGCTCCCGGTGGGCGGCCACGTAGGTTTGAACGGAGTGGCTGTCCGGACGGCATTCCGGCTCATCGGGGTTGGCGACACAGCCGTTGGTGATCATGACGGCGGTCGTGGGCGTCGGGTAGCGGAGCGTCACGGGCACCTTGGTGAAGACCAGGCGGGTCCCTTTCGTGTAGTTGTCGAAGTAGATCTGGAAGTTGCGGGCCATTTCCGGCCGGCCGCGCAGGTGCGTGCCGTCGAAAGTGATGAACTCGGCGTCCTCGGCGTAGGTGTTGGCGAAGGCCGTGCCGTCTCCTCGGTTCCACGCGTCGGCCTGCCGCTGGATGAGTCGCTTGAGCTGCGGAAGCGCGGATCCGGCTGATCCGGCTGATCCGGTGAGTTCACTCGTTGCCGTGAGGTGGCCGCCCGCCGGGTCCGGGGCCGGGGCGGTGGCCGCGTTCGCGCCCGGGGCGAGAGCGAACACCGCCGCGGTGGCCAGGGCGAGAGGCCGACGGAGACCCGTCCGCCGGGCAGTGTGCCGTTGATCTGACGCGGGCGAACGTAACGTCATGTCAGTCCTCCATCGGTGAGGTGTGGTTCCCGCCGACTCCACGCCGGTTCGGGTCTGGAGCTGGCTCTGCTCTGCTCTGCTCTGCTCACCAGCCTCGTGCTGTGTCGGCCGGGACGCCCATCTGCCGTACGGCGGAAACCGACCGTTGGCCATCGGACGTCCTCTGCCGTTCGGCAGATCGCGGTGCGCGCGCCGCCGGAGGTACGTTGAGCGGCATGTCCGGTGGAGGGTGGGAGCGGCTGCGGTCGTGGTTACCGGGGACGGCCGCCGTCGGGGTGGGCGTGCTGGCCGTCGTCGGAGTGGTCACCGCCGGTCCGCTGGCCCCGCTCCCCGCCGTGCTCGCGGTGTCCGCGGTCGTCGTCCTCATCGTGTTCCCCGAGCGCACCCGGCCCTGGACCGCCCCTCTGGCCGGACTCGCCGCGCTTGTCTCGGCCGGGGTGACCCCGGTGCTGCTCGTCGGCGGCGGGGTGACCGTCCCGATCGCCGTGTGGGGCGTGGGCGAGGCCGGGGCGCTACTGGTACTGACCGTGCTGGTGTGCAGGCGGGCGACGACGCTCGGCCGGGCCGCGGTCGCCATGGCCGTGCTCGGTCCGGCCGAGGCCGGGCTGATGGTACGTGTCGTGTGGCCCGAGTCACTGTCCAACATGCTCCTGACGACGGCGTACTGGTCGCTGGGGGCCGCTGTCGCCGTCGCCGTTGGCCTGCATCTGCGCTCGATGGACGAGGCATGGGCGCGCTCCGTCGCGGCGGCCCGCCGGACCCAGCGCCTGGAACTCGCCCGGGACCTGCACGACTTCGTCGCTCACGACGTCACCGGCATGGTGGTCCAGGCTCAGGCCGCCACCCATGTACTGGCCGGGCAGCCCGAGGTCGGCGCGGCCCTGAAGCGCATCGAGGAGGCGGGGCAGAGAGCCCTCGCCTCGATGGACCGTACGGTGCACATGCTGCGGGGCACGGACGACGAACCGGCCGTCGGCCCAGCCCCGCCCCGCGTGCCCGCGCTGGCCGACCTTCCCGCCCTGGTCGGTCACTTCGCGGCCATCGGCCCCTCGGTCCCCCGCCTGCGCGTCGACCACCGGGCGGCTGCCGCGTCGGACCGGGAGACGGCCACCACCGCCTACCGGGTGGTGACCGAAGCCCTGACCAACATCCGCCGCCACGCCCCCACGGCCGCCCACGTCGAGATCAGCATCGGTTGCGACGACGGCCAGGGTGACCTGGGCGGCCTGGGCGGCCCGAAGCTCACGGGCGACGGGGGCAGCGGCTCATGCCTGGTTGTCGTCGTCTCCAACGGCCGTACCCCGGCGGGCCGTCAGGGCGCGGCCCCCGCGTACTCCGTCGGCGGTGCTCACCGCCGCCACGGTCTCGGCCTGATCAGTCTGGCCGAACGCGTCGAGGCACTCGGCGGCACTCTCACGGCGGGCCCGACCGCCCCGGGCACCTGGCAGGTCACGGCCGTCCTGCCGATGTCCGCCTCGGCGCGGACGCCCGCGCGAGCGACCTTGTCGACGACACCGGAGGAACCATGGCCGCCACGGACACGATGACCACGGCACCCATCCGGATCCTGGTGGCCGATGACCAACGCGACATCCGGATCGGCTTCCGGATGATCCTGGACGCGCAACCCGACATGCGCACCGTGGGCGAGGCCGCCGACGGGGCCGACGCCATCGACTGCGCCCGCCGGCTCCGTCCCGACGTCGTCCTGGCCGACATCCGCATGCCCGGACCGGACGGCCTGGAGGTCACCCGCGTCCTGGCCGGACCCGACGCGGCGCATCCGACCAAGGTCATCGTCGTCACCACCTTCGACCTCGACGAATACGTGTACACGGCCCTGGCCAACGGCGCATGCGGCTTCCTGCTCAAGCGCTCCGGACCCGCCCTGCTCACCGAGGCGGTCCGCGCCGCCGTGGCAGGAGACGTCCTCATCAGCCCATCCGTCACCGTACGGCTGCTGCGCCACCTCTCTCCCCGCTCCAGCGACCACCACCTGAGCCCGACAGAACCACTGACGGAACCACTGACCGACAGGGAGGCCGAGGTCGCCCGGCTCGTCGCCCAGGGACGGACCAACGCGGAGATCGGCACCACACTCTTCATCACGGCCGGCACCGCCAAAACCCATGTGGCCAACATCCAGCGCAAACTCGACGTACGCAATCGCGTCGGCATCGCCGCCTGGACCTGGCGGAACAGCCAGACCGATCGGACCGGCCCGGACCGCCCGCGACGCTCCGGATGAACCACCTCGCCCCACCTCGCCCAGGGCTCAGAGCACCCCGCCCGCCTCGTCCTGGAACAGTTCCGTCCAGTAGTGCCAGTCCGCCGCCGAGGCGGAGCCCGTGGGGTCGACCGTCGACAGGGTCTGCGTCATCGTCGTGGCCAGCTGGTCGTAGGCCTCTGTGGTCAGTTCGTGGGACAGGGTGCCGTCGATGGCCTTCTCTCGGTGGAGCAGCCAGAGGGTGAAGGCCAGGGTGGAGACGTCCGTGTTGAGGGCGTGCAGGGTGGCCTCGGGCTCGCTCCAGTTGAGGACCGCGCCCGTCGAGCCGTCGACGACCAGGCTGTTGTCCTCGATGAGGTGGCCGAGGCGTATCAAGTGGTCGGAGCCGTCGGGGAGTTCGGCGGCGGTGTACTCGCCCGGGCGCTCGTCCTCGTAGTACTCGGCGAGGGTCGGCAGCGGCACATCCGTGTCCAGCTGGAAGAGGAAGCCGTCCTCCGGCAGGCCCGTGTCGCGCAGGAAGCGGCGGGTCGGCTCGTGTGCCAGCGCCGCCGGGAAGTCGACGTCCTCGAAGCGCACGACCCGGCCCTGGCCGAACTCCTGGTCCAGCAGCCGGTCGGGCAGGTCCAGGGTCAGGGTCTCGTCGGCGGGCGGGCCCGCGACCAGGGCCAGCGGGCGGATCAGCGCCGCCATCCGCCAGAACGGCGGGATCTCGCCGCCGGTGCCCTCCTCGAAGACCGCGAGCAGTTGCTGCGACATCGCGGCCACGGCCTTCGGCCCGAACCGGCCCTCGTAGGAGGCGAACCGGCCGCGTCTGGCCGCCATCTCCTCCGTCGCCGCCACGAACTCCGTCAGGGCCTGGAGGGAGGGCGCGAGCGGGCGACGGTCCATCAGGTCGGGGCGGTCGTGGAAGAAGTACGTGGTGGAGACCTCGCCTGTCGCTCCGTCGAGCAGCACCGACTCCGTCTCGGCGTCGGCGGGGCCGCCGAGCAGCGCGCCTATCACCAGCAGGTCCCGCAGGTCGTCCGCGAGCAGGTCCGGGTCCCCGGTCGAGTCCGCCACCGTCCGGGGGCCGTCCGTGCGCAGCGCCTCGAAGGTCAACAGGCCGCCGTCGTCCGGCAGTCCGGGGCCCGCCAGCCAGCGCCGCGTCGCCGCGTGCGTGACGTACGGGTCCAGTTCGTCCTCGGTCAGAGTGATCGTCTTGATGCCGGCGTCCGTCGTGCTCATCGTTCCCCCGCGCATGGTTGTTCACAGCCCCCGGCAGCACCGGACCGGGCGGCACGCTCAGGGAACTCCACGGAAACCCACGAACAGAGCCTGCGGACAGACTCACGGAAAACGCATGGAGAACCCGTGGAAGATGCCCCGCCGCCCAGCGGTCCTCCCCACTGCCCAGAACACTACGCGGCACCACTGACAACGCCCCGGCACCGCCGTGAGCAGCGGATCACCGGCAGCCGGCTGCCCTCGACCGAATCCGGCCCCACAGCCCTCGGCCGAAGTACCTCAGCCGAAGTACACGCCGCCCGCGACGACCACCACCGCCGCCAGCACGAACACCAGCGCCCACAGCATCAGTTTCCCGACGCCCGGCCCCGGTTCGTAGCGCGGCGGCTCGGGAGGGGTCACTGGGTCGCCGTCACCACGGCCGCCTGGGGCCTTATCGGCAGCCGGTTCACCGGACGCCCCGTGGCCGCCCGTACCGCGGAGGCGACCGCGGCCGGGGAGGTGACCACCGGCACCGCGCTGACGGCCTTCGCGCCGAAGGGCGCGACCACGTCACGCTCCTCGACGAGCTTGACGATGCGGATGTCGGGGGTGTCGAGGGCGGTCGGCAACGAGTAGCCCGTGAGGTCGGGGTGGCGCACCAGCCCGCGCGCGGTGCGCAGGTTCTCCGTGAGGGCGACGCCGATGCCCTGGGTGACGCCGGCCTCGATCCGGGAGGCGAGCTGCGCGGGGTTCAGCACCCGCCCGACGTCCTGGGCGAGCGCCATCTCCACGACCCGTACCGAGCCCAGTTCGATGTCGACGTCGACGACCGCGCGGACAGCGCAGAAGGCGAGCCCCACGAAGGCGTCGCCCTGGCCGGTGCCGTCGAGCGGCTCGGTGGGGTGCGGGCGGCACTGCGCGGTCGCCCACAGCTCCTTGCCGTCCATCGCCTCCGTGACGGTGGTCGACAGCACACCGTCGTACGAGGTGATCTTGCCGTCGGTGATCTGGAGGAGCTCGGTGGACATCCCGAACTTGTGGGCCAGGGGCTGCAGCAGCTGCGTACGGACCATCTTGGCGGCCCGTTCGACCGCGCCGCCGGACACCCACGTGTGGCGGCCTCGGCAGCTGGGCCCCGCGGGGGGCTGGTCGGTGTCCACGGAGGCGACGTGCACCTCTTCGATGCCGAGCGTCTCCTGGACGATCTGCCGGGCCAGCGTGGTGAAGCCCTGGCCGGTCTCCACTGCCGCGCAGAGCACGGTGGCGATGCCGTCGTGGACCTTCACGGTGGCGGTCGAGACCTCGTCCGCGCCCTCGGCGCCGAGCATGTGGACCATGCCCAGGGCGTAGCCGACGCCACGCCGTACGGCACCGGGTTCGCCGGCGCCCTCGGGCCCGCCGGGCAGCAGCCACTCGTCCTCGGGCGTGTCCTTCGGGAGGGCGGGCAGCGGGAAGTCCTGTACGGCCTGCAGCAGTTCGGCGACCGGGGCCGGGCACGTCACGGTCTGGCCAGTGGGAAGCACGTCCCCCGTGGCCATCGCGTTCTGCAGGCGCAGTTCGGCCGGGTCGACGCCCAGCTTCTTCGCCAGCTTGTCCATCTGGGCCTCGTAGGCGGCGCACACCTGCATGGCGCCCTCGCCGCGTACGTGCCCGGAGGGCGGGTTGTTGGTGCGGACGGCCCAGCCCTCGATGAAGGCGTTCGGGACGACGTACGGGCCGCAGGCGAAGGAGACGGCGGCGGCGAGGGCCTCGGACGACGTGTCGGCGTACGCGCCCGCGTCGAGCAGGATCTGCGCCTCGACCTTGACCAGCTTGCCGTCGCTGTCGGCGTGGTGCCGGTAGCGCAGGAGCGTCGGGTGCCGGTGGGCGTGCCCCAGGAAGGACTCTTCGCGCGTCGCGGTGAGTTTGACCGGACATCCGGTCTTCATGGCAAGCAGTCCGAGGGCGAGCTGGAAGCTCTGGTCCTCGCGGTCGGCGGTGGCGCCGGGCACTCCGGTGACGACGACCTTCACTCGCTCCGGTTCCAGGCCGTAGCAGGCGGCGGCGGTGTCGCGGTCGGCGTGCGGGTCGGTGGACGCCACGTAGAGCTCGACCCCGCCGTCGGGGCGGGGCACGGCGAGGCCTGCCTCCGCGCCGATCGGGGCCGGGTCCTGGCGCCCGATGCGGTACAGGCCCTCGACGACGATCTCGCCTGCCGCGTCCGGGTCGCCGTGGCGCAGCGGGATGTGCCGGATCAGGTTGCCGTCGGGGTGCAGGGGTTCGGCCTCGAACGCCTGCTCCGGGTCGGTCACCGGGTCGAGTGTCTCGTACTCGACGATGACGGCCGCCGCGGCCATGCGGGCGGTGTCGGGGTGGTCGGCGGCGACGGCCGCGATGGGCTCCCCGTGGTGGCGTACGACCTCGGAGGCGAACACCGGACGGTCGGCTCTGCCCCGGCCGTGCAGCGCGGCGCCGGGCACGTCCTCGTGGGTGATGACGGCCCGTACGCCGGGCATCTCGCGCGCGTGGGTGGTGTCGATGGACAGGATGCGCGCGTGCGGGTGCGGTGATCTGAGGACGGCGGCCCACAGGAGGCCCTCGGCCCACAGGTCGGCCGCGTACGGGAAGGTGCCCTCGGTCTTGGCACGGGCCTCCGCGGACGGCAGGGACACGCCGAGGCCGTGGGGCAGCGGCTCCGGAGCGGTGCCGGGCTCCGCGGTGGTCGCGGTGGCGGTGTCGTTGCTCACGCCTGGCCTCCGTCCTGGCCGTAGGGCTGCTGGTGCGGCTGTGGTGACTCGAACGCGGACGGGTTGACACTTCCGGCGCCGGGGCCCGCCTGGTGCGGGATACGGGCATCCGCGGAGGGCGCGGAGTCCGCGGTGTCCGCGGCGTTGTCGGCGGACGCGTGGGCCTCTCGCTCGGAGACGACCTCGCGCACGGCGTTCAGGACGCCCCGGTAGCCGGAGCAGCGGCACAGGTTGCCGCACAGGGCCTGGCGCGTCTCCAGTTCGGTCGGCGCCGGGTTGCCCTCCAGGAGGTCGTGCACGGTCATCGCCATGCCCGGGACGCAGAATCCGCACTGCACGGCGCCGCACTTGGCGAGCGCCCGCTGGACGTCGGAGGGCTGCCCGTCGGCGGCGAGTCCCTCGACGGTGCGCACCTCGCTGCCGGCGGCGGTCACGGCGGGCACCAGGCAGGAGGCCACGAGCCGGCCGTCCACCTGCACGTTGCAGGCCCCGCACTCGCCCTGCGAGCAGCCGTCCTTGGCGCCCGCGAGTCCGAGCCGCTCGCGCAGTACGTAGAGCAGCGATTCGCCGATCCAGGCGTCCGTCACGGGCCGTTCGACGCCGTTCACCCGCAGGACGTACGAGGCAAGAGGGTGGTCGTTGTGCGCGGGCGTACCCGGCGAGTCGTCGGCCGCGGGGCCCTCGGCGGCGTCGGCGGCCGGCTCGGGCTCCTCCGGAGAGTGCTCCCTGTGCTCGGAAACCGGTTCGTCGGCCCGTTCCGGGGAGCCCTGGGCGGCCGGTGGCTCACCCGGTTCCTCGCGCATCGTGCCTTCGCGCATCGATTCTTCGCGGTCCACGGAGACCGCGATCTCGTCGGCGTGCTCTCCGGAGACGTCGATGATCTCGGCCGCCTCGATCTCCGCGGCGGTGGGCCCGACGGTGCCGTGCTCGGCGTGGGCCGCGGCCTCCTCGGCGGGCGACTGCTGTCCGGGAGCGGGCTGCTGGGCCCAGGGCTCGTTGGCCCAGGGCGCCGCCGCTCCGCCCGGCAGGGTGGCCGGAGGGGTCCCGCCCCACTGCTCGACCAGGGCCGAGGTCGTGAACTCGCCGGACTCGTCGGGCAGATCACCGTCGGCGACGGGAATGGACCACTGTCCGGTCACGTCCTGACCGGGCGCGCCCTGGTCCCCGTGACCGCCCTGGCCGCCCTGTGAGGGCTCGTCGAAGGTCCACTGGCCTGTTGCCCCCGGGTTGTACGCGAAAGCGTCCTGGGCGCCCTGGCGGTGCTCCTCGGGCAGGGCGTTGGGGTCGGGCCACTGCACGGCCTGCGGCTGCCCGCCCCCGGCGCCCTCGGGCGGCGCGGCCCACGCACCGGGAGCGGCCGGGTCGCCGCCCTCGTCCGTGGGCGCGACCGTTATCGGCGGCGGTACGTAGCCGTGGCCGGGCGCGGCGAGCGGCGAGTCGGCCAGGAGGGCGTCGATGCCCCCTTCGGGGAGCTTGACGAAGGCGGTGGCGCCGTCGTCGTAGTCGCCCTGGGGCAGCGGGTCCCAGCGGCTGCCCGACCGGGGGCCGCTCTCTCCGTGCTGGTCGTCGGTCACGAAAGTGCCCTCCCCAGTGCTCGTCGGGCCAGCGCGGCGACGGTGCGCCGCAGGTGCAGTACGGCGGGTGGCAGTTGCTGGACGGAGCCGTCCTCGGCGGGCGCGGGGTCCGGGATGCAGGCCGCGGCGACGTACTCGCCGAAGGCGTTCAGCGCCTCGGGCACGATCGCGCGGTTGTTGTCCCAGTCGATCAGCGAGGCGACCCACTGCTCGGCGTCCAGGGGCCGCAGCGGCATCGGCGCTATGGCGCCCACGGCGCACCGCACTCCGCGCCTGGCGGGGTCGAGGACGAGCGCGACGGACGCGATGGCCCGCCCGGGCCCGGTCCGTCCGGTCGCCTTCAGGAAGACCTGCGGGGCGTGCAGCAGCGGCACGCGCACGTACCCGATGAGTTCGCCGCCGCGGAGCATCTCCATGCCCGCGAGCAGGTGGGAGACGGGGATCTCGCGGCGGGCGCCGCCGGGGCCCGCGATGATGAGCGTCGCCTCCAGGGCGGCGAGCACGGGAAGCGCGTCCCCGGTGGGGGACGCCGAGGCGATGTTGCCGCCGAGGGTGCCCGCGTTGCGGATCTGCGGCGGTCCCGCCGCCCTCGCGGCGGCCGCGAGGGCGGGAATGAGGGCGGCGAAGTCGGGGCGTCCCATGCGGGCGTGGGTGAGGCCCGCGCCGAGGAGCGCGTGGCCGTCCTGGTACTGCCAGCCGCGGATCTCGCTGATCCGGCCGAGGCCGACGAGCGCGGCGGGCCGCAGTTGCCCGGAGTTGACGGAGGCCATGAGGTCGGTGCCGCCGGCCACGGGAACGGCCGCGGGCATGGCTGCGAGAGCCGCCACGGCCTCGTCCAGCGAGGCGGGCAGCGTCACGGCCTGCGCCGCCTGCGGTGCGTGCGTGGTCAAACCGGCTGCCCCTTCCCGCTGCCCCACCTGGTCCCACCTGTGTTGCCGTACGGTACGTGCTGACAGGGCGGACGTGGCAACTCTGGCACATCTTCCCCGCCCCTCGGCGCGGGGGTCCGCTAGGAGGCATTCCTACCGCCACCAGCGGATGGTCCGTTTTCGCACCACATCGCCCGTCAGCGCGAATTGGCAGCCTTCGATGGCCCTTGGGGCCTTTCTCCTTGAGGGTCACCGTCCCAGGGCAACCGCTTCGGGCGACACCCCTTGGGAGGCACCTCACACGTTCGGGGGCGCTCCCTCGATCGGGCGTCCGAGCACTCCGGGACGCTGCTGCCACGGCAACGGCCCGGTGGGGGGCCGGTAGGAGACTCCGAGGGCGTCAAGTCGCCCGTAGTGGGCGGTCATCCGCCGCTCGAAGCCGGCGAAGTCGCGCTCCACGGGGTCGGGCAGGGCGCTCCAGGCGACCTCGGCGAAGGCCGCGAGCCGGGGAAACGCCTGGTAGTCGACGCGCGAGCGGTCCTCCATGACCTCGGTCCACAGGTTGGCCTGGGTGCCCAGCACGTGCCGCGCCTGATCGGAGGTCAACTCCGGTGGAACGGGCTCGAAGCGGTAGACGTCCTCAAGGGTGCGTACGAAGCCGATCGGCACGGGCTCGTCGGGGCCGCCGTGCTGACGGTGGTCCAAGTAGACCTGCTGCTCCGGGCACATGACGACGTCGTGGCCCGCCCGCGCGGCCGTGATGCCGCCCCGGTAGCCGCGCCACGAGGACACGGCTGCGCCAGGCGCGAGGCCGCCCTCCAGGATCTCGTCCCAGCCGATCAGCCGACGCCCGCGCGCGGCCAGCCAGTTGTCGAAGTGCCGGATGAACCACGACTGGAGTTCGTCCACGTCCGCGAGCCCGAGGTCCACGATCCGCGCCTTCGCGGTCGGTGACGCCTCCCACTGGTCCTTGGCGCACTCGTCGCCGCCGATGTGGACGAACTCCGAGAAGCCGACCGCGTCGGCGGGGAACAGGTCGAGGACTTCCTCGAAGACGCCCTCGTAGAAGCGAAGGACGTTGTCAGTGGGGGCGAGTACGTTTTTGGAGACGCCCCAGGTGTCCCAGACGGAGAGGGAGGTCGTGTCGATGACGTCGGTGTTGCCGAGTTCCGGATATGCGGCGATGGCGGCCTGCGAGTGCCCCGGGATGTCGATTTCGGGGACGACGGCGATATGCCGCTCGGTGGCGTAGGCGACGATCTCGCGGATGTCGTCCTGGGTGTAGAAGCCCCCGTGCGGCTTGTCCTCCCAGAGGGGCGAGGCGCGATGGCCGAATTTGGTGCGCGCCCGCCACGATCCGGTCTCCGTGAGCTTCGGGTACCGCTTGATCTCGATGCGCCAGCCCTGGTCGTCCGTGAGGTGGAAGTGGAAGACGTTCAGCTTGTGCGCCGCCATCAGATCGAGATAGCGCAGGACACCGTCCTTGGGCATGAAGTGCCGTGAGACGTCGAGCATCAGGCCGCGCCAGGCGAATCGCGGAGCGTCCTGGATCTCGGTTTCCGGCAACTGCCAGCCGGTGCGCCGCAGCGGGGCGCGCCGGAAGGCGTCGGGGCCCAGCAGCTGCCGCAGCGTCTGGGCGCCCCAGAACACCCCGGCCGGGCCGCCTCCGGTGACGAGGGCCCGCCGGTCGCGGACGGTGATCCGGTAGCCCTCGGGCGGCAGTTGCGGGTCGAGGCGCAGCTCGACGGAGTTCTCCGCCGCGTGCCCGGGCGGCCCGGGCTCGCCCTCCCGCAGGGGAAGCCCGGTGGCGGCGACGAGCACCGCGCGCAGCCAGCGTGCCGTGCCGTCGGTCTCCGGCCCCGCCGTGAGGGTCGTCTCCTCGTCGAGCGGGAAGACGCCGTCGCCCCAGGTCGACGTGGTCAGCGGCCCGGGAATCAGTTCCGAGGTGGTCATGTCTCAGTCCTTCACCGCGCCGCCCAGTCCGGAGACCAGCCGCCGCTGTACGAGTACGAAGAAGATCAGTACCGGAATGGTCATCACCGTGGACGCGGCCATCACACCGCCCCAGTCGGGGTCGTCGGGCTTGTAGAAGACAAGGAGGGCCATCGGCAGTGTGGACTGCGAAGTGTCGCTGATGATGAAGGACTTGGCGAAGAGGAAGTCGTTCCACGCGGAGATGAACGAGAACACGCTGGTGGCGACGAGCCCGGGAAAGACCAGCGGGAAAAGGATCTGCCACAGGAACCGCGTCCGGCTCGCCCCGTCGATGTAGGCGGCCTCCTCCAGTGCCTCCGGGACGGCCTTCACAAAGCCGCGCAGCATCCAGATCGCGAAGGGCAGCGAGAAGGCGATGTGCGGCAGGATCAGCGCGCCCAGCGTGTTGAGCTGCCCGAGGTCCCGCATCTGGAAGAAGAGGGGGATCGTCAGGGCCTCGACGGGCACCATCTGCGCGATGAGGAACATGATGAGCAGGGTGGTGCGGAATCGGAAGCGGAATCGGGTCACGGCGGTCGCCGCGAGAAACGCGATGAGCGCCGAGACGGCGACGACGGTGACCGCCACGATGAGGCTGTTGAGGAAGTACCGGCCGAATTCCTGCTGCCCGAAGACGCGTCGGAAGGAATCGACGGTCGGATCCAGCGTCCAGGGCCGCGGCTCGGTCGACTCGATCTCCCCGGCGGGCTTGAAGGCGCTGAGCACCATCCAGTAGAGGGGGAATGCGACGACCGCCGCGATCAGCAGTGCGGATGCCTCGGCGGCCAGCCGCCACGGCCGCTGTACGGAACGGCGTGCGAAATCACGCACAAAGCCTTCTGTTTTCACGGGACTTGCGGAACTCACAGCTCCTCCCCCTGCCTTCTGATCAGCCTCAGATATACGAGCGTGACGGCGAGCAGAATCAGCAGCATCACCACTCCGATCGCCGAGCCGAGGCTGTACTGGGAGGACGCGAAGGCCTTCTGGTAGGCGTACACGTTCAGTACGAGGTTCTGGCCGGCGATGCCTCCGCCGCCCGTCATGACGTAGATCTGCGTGAAGACCTTGAAGTCCCAGATGACCGACTGGATGGTGACGACCACGAGGATCGGCCGGAGCATCGGGGCGAGCACCGAGCGCCAGATCCGCCACTGGGAGGCGCCGTCCAGGGACGCGGCCTCCAGCACCTCGGCCGGTACGGCGCGGATGCCGGCGTACACCGTGACCATCACGAACGGGAAGGAGCACCAGACCACTTCGAGCAGGACGAGGGCGAAGGCGCTGTAACGGCCGTACGTCCAGGAGTGGTCGCCGAGCCCGAGGATCCGGTTGACCGGACCGAAGTCGGGGTCGAAGAGAAGCAGCCACACCGTCGACCCGGTCACCGCGGGTGTCGCCCACGCGCCGAGCGCGGCCATCATCAGCGCGAGCCGCGGCACGGCACGGACACGTGTCAGGAGGACGGCGAGCGCGCAGCCGACCGCGAGCGTCGACACCACACACGCGCCGGCGAACAGCACGGTGGCCAGCAGGACCTGCCAGAACTGCGGGTCCCCGAAGAGCGTCGCGTAGTTGCCGAACCCCTGGAAGGTGGCCGGCTCCCCGCCGCTGACCTGTGCCTGCGTGTACTCCAGGAACGAGATCAGCCCGAGCTGGTAGACGGGGTAGACGAGCAGCCCGCCGATGACGACGAGCGCGGGGGCGAGGTAGAGCCAGGGCGTCCAACCGCCCCGCGCGAGCGGGGACTTGCGGCCCCCGCCGCCACGGCGGCCCGGGCGGGCCGCCGTGCGGACGGGTGCGGGCGACGCACCCTTGGCCGGACCGGACCCGCCCTGCCGGGGCGCGGGCGGGGCCGCGACCCCGGGCTGCGCCCCGTCCGGCCCGCCCTCGCGCGAGGCCGGCTGCGCGGACGGGCCCGGCGGCGGGGCGGCCCCCGGCAGCGGACGGTTCGTCATCCGGGTCACCCCGCGGAGCTGAAGGCGTCGTTCATCTTCTTCGCCGCGTCCTTCGAGGCCGCGTCCACGCTCTTACGCCCGCTGACGACCTCCTGGAACATCGTCGGCAGTACGAGGGACGCGTCGATCTGGGACCAGGCCGGCGAGGCCGGGACGAACTTGGCGCCCGCGCCGAGGGTCTTCACGAAGGGCGCGACGAACGGCTCGCGCTTCGCGACGTCCTGGCGTACGTCCGTGAACGTCGGCAGGAAGCCCATCGCGTCGAAGAGCGCGTCCTGCGACTTCTTCGAGGCGAGCTGCTCCATCAGGTCGACGGCGAGCGTGCGGTGCGAGGTGCTGTTCAGCACGCCGAGGTTGTTGCCGCCCGCGAACGCGGGAGCGATCTCACCGGACTTCACACCGGGCAGCGGCACGACCGCGTACTTGCCCTTGACCTTCCCGGCCTCGATCGCCGCGTGGCTGAAGTCGCCGCCGATCGCCATGCCCGCCTTGCCGGAGGCGAACGCGGTGACGGTGTCGTTGCCGCCCATGCCCGCGCACTTGGCGGCCGGACAGTTGTCGTCGCCGAACAGCGAGGTGTACGCCTTGATGCCCTTCTGGGCGTCCGTGCTGTCGATGGTCGAGGCGTACGAGCCGCCCTTGCCCTCGGCGATCTCGCCGCCGTTGGACCAGATGAACGGCATCGCGCCGTACGTGTAGGCGCCGCCGACCGCGAGTCCGTACAGCTCCGGCTTCGCCTGCCGGATCGCCTTGGCGGTGCTGATCAACTCGGCCTGGGTCTTGGGTACTTCGAGGTTGAGCTCCTCGAACACGTCCGTGCGGTAGTAGAGGGCGCGGACGCCGACGAAGTACGGGGCGCCGTAGATCTTGCCGTCGACCGTGACGGACTGCTTGGCGGTCGGGTCGGTGTCCTTGGACTCGCTCCAGTCCGTGAACTCCTTGGTGACGTCGGCGAGTCCGCCGTCCTTGACGTAACCGGCCGTGTCGGTGTTCCCGTACTCGATGAGGTCGGGCGCGCTCTTGGGGTCGTTGAAGGCGGCCTTGATCTTCTCGGCGCGGGTCTCGACGGGGATGTACTGGACGTCGACCTTCGTGCCCTTGTGGGCCTTCTCGAAGGCGGCGACGACACCGTCGACCACCTTCTCCTTCGGTGCGGTGTCGACCTCCTGGAAGAGCCACACCCGCAGGGTGCCGCTCTTCTCGTCCTTGCCCCCGGAGTTGTCGGAGGACTCGGGGGCACAGGCGGTGGCCGTGAGCCCGGCGACGACAAGCGCGGCTATCGGGGCGGCCATTCGGGCAGAGAGTTTCGAGAGCTTCACGGGGCGTCCTCCGGGGGAGCGCGTTGCAGCACGTGCAATGGTGGTTTTGCGCTGCACAACACGTCGGAGGCTATGGACTACATGAACATGGCCACAAGAGGTCTCAACCACTCTGTGACCACTCGAAGCACTCCGTGCAACGAGTGCACCATGCACGGGCAGTACAAAGGCCCCGGAAGCGCCCAAAGAGCACATCCGGGGCCCACGCTCACTGCAAACCCGTCCACCCGGCGAAGGGTTGGACCACCGACAAGGCACCACTGCTCCCGGCGCCCCGCACCGGGCGGGAAGTCACCGGGGGCGCGCAGGGGGCGCTACTTGTCGCCGCCGCCCTTGCCCTCGTCGCCGCCGGCGCCCATGGACTCGTAGATCTCCTTGCACATGGGACACACGGGGTACTTCTTCGGGTCGCGGCCCGGCACCCACACCTTGCCGCAGAGCGCCACGACGGGCGTGCCGTCCAGCGCGCTCGCCATGATCTTGTCCTTCTGGACGTAGTGGGCGAAGCGCTCGTGGTCCCCGTCGCCGTGCGACGTCTGCGGCGTCGGCTCTACGAGGGTTCCCGTCCCAGTGCCTCGCTGGGGCTGGGTCTCAGGCTCAAGAGTGCTCATAGACGCAAGAGTACTGAAGCCGCGGGGCATCAGTTGAGCGAAGGGTCGTCCGGGTACGTGGCCACCATCGCCAGCTCGTTGCGCTGGCGGCGCAGCACCTCGCGCCACAGCCGTTCCGGAGAGGGCGAGGAGACGTCTCCGGGCTCCGACTCCACCACGTACCAGGCGCCCTCGCCGAGCTCGTCCTCCAGCTGGCCGGGGCCCCAGCCCGCGTACCCGGCGAAGATCCGGAGCGAACCGAGGGCCGAGGCGAGCAGCTCCGGCGGGGCCTCCAGGTCCACGAGCCCGATCGCCCCGTGCACCCGGCGCCAGCCCAGCGGAGCCCGCTCCCCCGACGCGCCCCCCGGGATCACCGCCACACCGAGCGCGGAGTCGAGCGAGACCGGGCCGCCCTGGAAGACCACGCCGGGCTCGCCCGCGAGATCCGCCCAGCCCGAGAGGATGTCGCTCACATCCACCGGTGTGGGGCGGTTGAGGACGACACCCAGGGAGCCCTCCTCGTCGTGGTCGAGGAGGAGCACCACCGCACGGTCGAAGTTCGGGTCCGCCAGGGCGGGCGTGGCCACGAGCAGCCGCCCTGTGAGCGAGGACACCTCGGTCATGCGAGACATGATCCCGCATCTTCCCCGTGCAGGGGGAGGCAATACCCGTACCCGGGTGAATGCAGCTCAGGGCGTACAGATGCAGGTGGAGCGCACGCCCTCGCCGGTGACCCCGTGTGTCCGTTTAGGAGCGGTTCGTGTTGTGGCAAAGCTATGACGTCCCTGGGGCGCCCTTGGGCTTACTGAAGGGGGGTAGGCGGCCATTACGCTTGCTTCTTCGCCCCTGCCCAATCAACCGGAACGCGAGATACATGACCGTCAACGGCTCAGACGACGTACTCCTTGTCCACGGCGGAACCCCGCTGGAGGGCGAGATCCGTGTCCGCGGTGCGAAGAACCTCGTACCGAAGGCCATGGTCGCCGCGCTGCTCGGTAGTGCTCCGAGCCGACTGCGCAACGTCCCCGACATCCGTGATGTGCGGGTCGTGCGCGGGCTGCTGCAGCTGCACGGTGTGACGGTCCGTCCGGGCGAGGAGCCGGGCGAGCTCGTCATGGACCCGTCGCACGTGGAGAGCGCGAACGTCGCGGACATCGACGCGCACGCGGGCTCGTCGCGTATCCCGATCCTCCTGTGCGGTCCGCTCCTGCACCGCCTCGGGCACGCGTTCATCCCGGGCCTGGGCGGCTGCGACATCGGCGGCCGGCCGATCGACTTCCATTTCGAGGTGCTGCGGCAGTTCGGCGCGACGATCGAGAAGCGCGCGGACGGCCAGTACCTGGAGGCTCCGCAGCGGCTGCGCGGCACGAAGATCACGCTGCCGTACCCGTCCGTGGGCGCGACCGAGCAGGTGCTGCTGACGGCCGTCCTCGCGGAGGGCGTGACGGAGCTGTCGAACGCGGCCGTGGAGCCGGAGATCGAGGACCTGATCTGCGTTCTGCAGAAAATGGGCGCGATCATCGCGATGGACACCGACCGCACCATCCGTGTCACCGGTGTCGACAAGCTCGGCGGCTACACCCACGCGGCCCTGCCGGACCGCCTGGAGGCCGCCTCGTGGGCTTCCGCGGCCCTGGCGACCGAAGGCAACATCTATGTCCGCGGCGCCCAGCAGCGCTCGATGATGACGTTCCTGAACACCTACCGGAAGGTGGGCGGTGCCTTCGAGATCGACGACGAGGGCATCCGCTTCTGGCACCCCGGCGGCCAGCTGAAGTCCATCGCGCTGGAGACGGACGTCCACCCGGGCTTCCAGACGGACTGGCAGCAGCCGCTCGTCGTCGCCCTCACACAGGCGACCGGCCTCTCCATCGTTCACGAGACGGTGTACGAGTCCCGTCTCGGCTTCACCTCCGCGCTCAACCAGATGGGCGCACACATCCAGCTCTACCGCGAGTGCCTCGGCGGCTCCCACTGCCGCTTCGGCCAGCGCAACTTCCTCCATTCGGCGGTCGTGTCGGGCCCCACGAAGCTCCAGGGCGCCGACCTGGTCATCCCCGACCTCCGCGGCGGCTTCTCGTACCTCATCGCGGCCCTGGCGGCCCAGGGCACGTCCCGCGTCCACGGCATCGACCTCATCAACCGCGGCTACGAGAACTTCATGGAGAAGCTCGTGGAACTGGGCGCGAAGGTGGAACTGCCGGGCAAGGCGCTCGGGTAGCGAGACTCGGCCCGGCCGGGCGCCATATCCAGCCCGGCCGGCGTTTGAGGCCATTGGTAAGCGCAACAGCGATGGGGCGGCACCCGGAATCCGGGTGCCGCCCCATCGCACTTACTACTGCTACTGCCTACCTACCTGCTACTACCTGCCGAACACCGTCCCGCGAGGTGTAGACGGCAAGGTCACTTGCCCTTGGCGGCTTCCTTGAGCTTGCTGCCCGCGGAGACCTTGACGCTGTAGCCGGCGGGGATCTGGATCGGGTCGCCGGTCTGCGGGTTCCGCGCGGTGCGAGCGGCACGGTGGGTGCGCTCGAAGGTCAGGAAGCCGGGGATGGTGACCTTCTCGTCGCCCTTGGCGACGATCTCACCGACGGTCTCGGCAAAGGCGGCCAGAACGGCGTCGGCGTCCTTGCGGGTCACCTCGGCACGGTCGGCCAGCGCGGCCACCAGCTCACTGCGGTTCATGTTGTTACTCCCGTGTTCTTCTTGCCGTTGAGGCGTGCCACGCGGCGGAGCCGCATATTGGGCACGTCGAAGCCGATGCTGCCAGGTTCCTCGTCGGTCCCCGGACCCGGGTCCGTGGCCGGACCCTCGCGCCCGAAGACGCATCCTGCCCCCACCTGCGGCGGGAAAGCCAATCCGGCACCCCTGGGAGTCACACGAAAAGCGCCACGGCCTCGAATTGGTGACGCTCCGTCGGTTCCCGGCAGCGGACCGCAGGGCCTGAAAGGCCTGGTGGGCCCTCAGGGACTGAGCCATGGCCGCCACCCTAGAGGCGGCCTGACGCCCCACGTCCGGCGACGCGCCGGTACGGGGGCCGGGTGGCAACCGTCACAGTCGCCACCTGGCGGGGAATTTCCCCGCCCTCGCCTCCCCTACCCAGTCCCGCCCGTTTCAGGGGCAGCGCCCCCGAACGCCCGCTCCTGGATCGCCGGACGGGCTGAGGGCTGCGCGGTTCCCCGCGCCCCTGAAGGGGCTCAGGCCGTCGCGCCCGCCGCCTTCGCCGCGGTGCGGACCGCGCCCGCGACGGCGCCCGCGACCTTGTCGTTGAAGACGCTGGGGATGATGTAGTTCGGGTTGAGCTCGTCCTCGGTCACCACGTCCGCCAGGGCGGTTGCGGCAGCAAGCATCATCTCCGTGTTGACCGTGCGGGACTGCGCGTCCAGCAGACCGCGGAAGACACCCGGGAAGACCAGCACGTTGTTGATCTGGTTCGGGAAGTCGGAGCGGCCGGTGGCCACGACGGCCGCGGTCTGGCGGGCGATCGCCGGGTCGACCTCGGGGTCGGGGTTCGCGAGCGCGAACACGATGGCACCCTCGGCCATGGCGGCCACGTCGTCGCCGTCCAGCACGTTCGGGGCCGAGACGCCGATGAAGACGTCCGAGCCGCGCACGGCCTCCTTGAGCGTCCCCGTGACCCCTTCGGGGTTGGTGTTGTCGGCGATCCACCGCAGCGGCGAGTCGGCGGCGGCCTTCACGAGGTCCTCACGGCCCGCGTGCACGACACCGTGGATGTCGGCGACGACGGCGTGCTTGACGCCGGCGGCGATCAGCAGCTTCAGGATGGCCGTACCGGCCGCGCCCGCGCCGGACATGACGACCCGGATGTCACCGATCGCCTTGCCCGCCACGCGCAGCGCGTTCGTGAGGGCCGCGAGCACGACGATCGCCGTGCCGTGCTGGTCGTCGTGGAAGACGGGGATGTCGAGGGCCTCACGCAGACGGGCCTCGATCTCGAAGCAGCGCGGGGCCGAGATGTCCTCGAGGTTGATGCCGGCGAAGCCGGGGGCGATCGCCTTGACGATCGCGACGATCTCGTCGGTGTCCTGGGTGTCCAGGCACAGCGGCCAGGCGTCGATGTCGGCGAAGCGCTTGAAGAGGGCCGCCTTGCCCTCCATGACCGGCATGGCGGCCATCGGGCCGATGTTGCCCAGGCCCAGCACCGCCGAGCCGTCCGTGACGACCGCGACGGTGTTGCGCTTGATGGTCAGACGGCGGGCGTCCTCGGGGTTCTCGGCGATCGCCATGCACACGCGGGCCACGCCCGGGGTGTAGATCATCGAGAGGTCGTCACGGTTGCGGATCGGGTGCTTGGACTGCATCTCGATCTTGCCGCCGAGGTGCATCAGGAACGTACGGTCGGACACCTTGCCGAGCGTCACGTCCTCGATGCCGCGCAGCTGCTCGACGATCTCGTCGGCGTGGGCGGTGGACGTCGCCGCGATGGTGACGTCGATCCGGAGCTTCTCGTGGCCGGAGGCCGTCACGTCGAGGCCCGTCACCGAGCCTCCGTGGGACTCCACGGCCGTGGTGATCTGGGAGACCGCGGTTCCGCTCGCGGGCACCTCCAACCGGACCGTAATCGAGTAGGAGACGCTGGGCGCCGTTGCCATGGCCGACTTCCTCTGCTTTCACCGGGTACTGCGAGCGCTACTGGTTCGCGGGTTTGCCGTCCGATCGTCGCACCTACCGCGGAGTACGTGGTAGCCGCCCTGGATTGCGAACGTTTTGTTCTCAACCAAGGAGAGACCCCTGTCACTGGGTGACAGGGGCCTCTCTTCCCGCTCACGACACGTCGAACGGAACACGTTCAATGACACCGACCCGCCATGCTCGCCTCGCGGCAAGTGGTCGCTCGTAGCGACGAAGGTTGGGCCCGGGGGCTTGGATCGGGCCGGTGTCACACCAACCGTAACAAACGATCCCCGTAAGGCAATTCCCGTACCGGAGGTTCACGGAGAAGGTTCTTCGGACCCGGTCCGGTCCGGCCCGATGGCCGGACCGCGAGCTTGGCCCCGGTCAGTCCCGCAACAGGTCCGGCACCCCGTTCGTGTCCGGTTCGTCGCGGTCGGCCGAGACGACGGTGAGCTGCTGGGTGGCCCGGGTCAGCGCCACGTACAGCACGCGCAGCCCGGCCGGCGACTCGTCGGCGATCTCCGCCGGGGAGACGACCACCGTGGCGTCGTACTCCAGGCCCTTCGCCTCCAGGCTGCCCAGCGCCACCACGCGGTCGCCGAGCCCGGCGAGCCAGCGCGCGGCCTCGGCGCGGCGGTTCATGGCGACGACGACACCGACCGTGCCGTCGACCTGGTCGAGCAGCCGCGCGGCCTCTTCCCGCACCGTCTTGGCCAGGGAGTCCCGTACGGCGGTGAAGCGCGGCCGTACGCCCGTGGAGCGCACCGCGGACGGCGAGGTGGAGCCGGGCATGGCCAGGGCCAGGACCTTGGCGGCGAGCTCGGCGATCTCGGCCGGGTTGCGGTAGTTCACGGTGAGCTCGAAACGGCGGCGCGGGCGTGTGCCGAGGGCCTCGTCACGGGCCTCGGCGGCCTCGTCCGGGTCCGACCAGGAGGACTGGGCGGGGTCGCCGACCACCGTCCACGTGGCGTGCCTGCCGCGGCGGCCGATCATGCGCCACTGCATGGGCGTGAGGTCCTGCGCCTCGTCGACGATGACGTGGGCGTACTCCGTGCGCTCCTGGGCCAGCCGCTCGGCCCGCTCGCGCTGCGTCTCCTCGCGTACGGGCATGAGCTCCTCCAGGCCCGTCAGCTGGTCGAGCGGGTCGAGGTCGCGCTTCCTGCGGGGGCGGGCCGGGGTGCCGAGGATCGCCTGGAGTTCGTCGAGCATGGCCACGTCGTGGACGGAGAGGCCGTCCCGCTTGAGGGAGCGGGCGACCCGCCGGACCTCACCGGGGTTGAGGATCCGCCGCGCCCAGCGACCGAGCCGCTTCTCGTCGGCCATGGCCTCCAGAACGGCACTCGGTGCCAGCTCGGGCCACCAGGCGTCGACGAACTCGATGAAGCTGTCCTCGGAGCTGACGTCCTCGTCGAACGAGGAGCGCAGCTCGGCCGCCAGCTCGGCGTCCGTGTGCCGGGTCCCGGCGCCGGACTGCGCCCAGAGGGCGTCGAGCAGCAGCTTGCGGGCGCGCGGGCGCAGCAGGTTCACGGGGGCGGTCCCGGAGAGCGCGTTCTGGCGGATCCGGTCCAGCTCCGGTGCCTCCAGCTCCAGCCGGCGCCCGAAGGCGACGACACGGAGACGGGTGGTGGACGTGGTGGAGGGAGCCCTCGATTCGTCGTCGAAGCCGTCGGAGTCACCGGAGTCGGCGAAGCCGTCGTCCGGGTCGCCGAACGCGAGCTGACCGGCCGCGCCGTTGTGGCCGTTCCGGCCGTTGCGGCCCGCCTGTCCGTTCCGCCTGCCGCGCGCGGACCCCTGGCCCGGCTCGCCCGGTGCCTCCAGCGCCCCTCGCGCCGCCTTCCGCAGCACCTTGAGCATCCTGTACGAGCCCTTGGCCCGGGCCACCGCCGGCGAGTCGTACAGCGTGGCCTCGGCGCCGTCGACCAGGGAGCCGACCGCGCGGATGGCGACCTGGCCCTCCTCGCCGAGGGACGGCAGGACGCCTTCGGTGTACGCGACCAGCAGGGGCGTGGGCGAGACGATCAGGATGCCGCCCGCGTACCGCCTGCGGTCCTGGTAGAGCAGGTAGGCGGCCCGGTGCAGGGCGACCGCCGTCTTGCCGGTGCCGGGCCCGCCCTCAACGTACGTGACGGATGCGGCGGGGGCCCGGATGACCATGTCCTGCTCGGCCTGGATGGAGGCGACGATGTCCCGCATGGTGTGGCTGCGGGCCTGGCCGAGCGCCGCCATCAGCGCGCCGTCGCCGATCACCGGCAGTTCGCGGCCGGAGAGGGAAGCTTTCAGCTCCGGGCGCATCAGGTCGTCCTCGACCCCGAGGACCCTGCGGCCCTTGGAGCGGATGACCCGGCGGCGTACCACCCGGCCGGGGTCGACCGGTGTGGAGCGGTAGAACGGCGCGGCGGCCGGGGCCCGCCAGTCGATGACCAGCGGCGAGTAGTCCGAGTCCAGGACGCCGATACGGCCGATGTGGAGGGTCTCCGCGATCTCGGCGGTGTTGTCGGGCCGTACCGCGCCCTCGGCGGGTTCCACCGCCGTGTACGCGCCGTCCGGGCCCTTCTTGCCGTCCTTGCCGAGGAGGAGGTCGATCCTTCCGAAGAGGAAGTCCTCGAACTCGTTGTTCAGGCGGTTGAGATGGATCCCCGCCCGGAACACCTGCGCGTCACGCTCCGCGAGTGCTCCGGGTGTACCGACCTGGCCGCGCTGGGCGGCGTCGTTCATCAGGAACTCCGCCTCGTGGATCTTTTCCTCAAGGCGCCGGTACACCCGATCCAGGTGTTCCTGCTCGACTCCGACCTCCTGGTCGCGCACGGAGTCGCCCACCGGATCGAACGCCGTTTCCTGCTGAACCTGAGCCGCCACCGGGCCCCCTTCTGACGTGCATCGCAGCCGTCAACCGTACGCGAAGGGGAGCCCGGGAGGCTACGTTTCCGCTCTTGATCGCCTACACGTCGACCTCGACCAGCTTCTTGCCGGCGAAGGTCATGACCTCGAAGTGGTCGATGTCCTCGGGGTTCATGGCGACGCCACCGTGCACGTAGAGCGGGCTCTTGGCCTGCTCCGTGGTGGCGTTCTTGATGCCGTAGCCCCACTTCGGGACCGCCCAGGTGGTCGCCGTCTCCCGCTCGCCGTTCTTGCCGACGGCGATCAGGGAGCACTTCTCCGGGCCCTTGACGTTCTTCAGCTCCAGGACCGAATGGGTGCCCCAGGCCTTGCCCTCCATGCCCACCACGGCGCTGACCTTGGTGGTCGGGTCCGTGGCCTTGACCTTGTCGGTCATGTGCGTGAAGGCGTCCTTGGCGGGGCTGGCGGACTGCAGGGGCTTGGCCTCCTGGGTCGTCTCGCCGCCGGTGGCCGCGATCGCGACGATGGGGCCGCCGATGATCAGCGAGGCCGCGAGCCCGAAGAAGGCACGCCTGCTTCGCTTGGCGCGGACCCTACGCTCCACGACCTCGCCGACCAGCCGGTCCGCGAGCTGTGGGCTCGGGCGGGCGGCGAGCGACTCGCCTATGGCCGGAGTGCCCTGAGCGGCGGGCAGATCGGCCAGGGCGGCGAGCATCGGCTCCATGCCGGCGAGTTCGTCGAGCTGCTGGCCGCACCACTCGCAGGTCGCGAGGTGAGCCTCGAAGGCGGTGGCTTCGGCGTCGTCGAGGATGCCCAGCGCATACGCACCGACCGTCTCGTGTACATCGCCCTGCCCTTGCGAACTTTGCATGGGTCCAGGACTACCCGTTCCGTATCCCCCGTATGTGCTCATGCCGTCACCCCCCGCTCCTCCAGTGCGAGTTTCATCGAACGCAGGGCATAGAACACCCGTGAGCGCACCGTGCCGCTGGGTATCCCCAGGGTTTCGGCGGCCTCGTTTACGGTACGCCCCTTGAAGTACGTCTCGACCAGTACCTCCCGGTGGGCGGGGGTCAGGTCGTCGAGCGCGTCAGAGAGTGTCATCAGCCACAACGCCTTGTCGATCTCGTCCTCCGCGGGAATGACCTCCAGCGGCGACGGGTCCACCTCCTGCGGCCGGGCCTGCCGGCTGCGGTGCCCGTCGATGACGATGCGCCGAGCGACCGTCACAAGCCAGGGGCGTACCGAACCGGTAGCTCGGTTGAGCTGTCCGGCGTTCTTCCAGGCACGGATGAGCGTCTCCTGTACGACGTCCTCCGCGCGCTGCCGGTCCCCGGCGACCAGCCGCAGCACATAGGCGAGCAGAGGCCCGGCGTGTTCACGGTAGAGCGCACGCATCAGCTCCTCGTCCGGCTCCGAGGGCTGGGACATACGATGTCGGGCCCTCGGCAATCGTTCATCGGCCACGGCGGAATCCTTGCGCACGCCTACCTCCGGTGTCCGGGGGATCCCCCAGTCGGTCGCTCATCCCGGGATACGGGCGCAGGCGCGGCTGTGTTCAAAGTGACGGGCATTCTTTGTGAGGAGAGTGTGGGGAAGTTGGGGGGCTCACCTTCACGGGTGAACTCTAAGCCCGCGCGAGGGCTGCTCTGCGCCGGTGCCTGGCCACGCGTTCGCGGTTCCCGCACACCTCACTGGAGCACCACCTGCGACGACGCCCTCTGGACGTATCCAGGTACACGATGGGGCAGTTGTCTCCCTCACACTGCCTAATGCTCGCGCGGGCGGCCGGATCCGTCAGCAGTTCCACTGTGTCACGGGCGATGGCCGCGAGCAGCGCGGCGGGGTCCGGCGGGCCGTCCAGGGCGCGTACGAGCGAGCCGCCGGGGTCCCACACCGCGTGCGGCACGGGCGGTGCGGTGCGGGCGAGTTCGTTCACGCGGGCAAGCGCGATACCGAAGGGCCGGGAGTCCCGGGAGGGCTCCGCGCGTACCAACTGACCTATATGCCCGCGCAGTTCGCGAAACCCGACGAGCCAGGAGGAATCGACGGGGGCGAGCGGCGTGCCCGCCGGGACGAGTCCGGATCCGGTGATCCAGGCCCGCAACGGCTCCGCCGAGTCGAGCCGTTCCTCGGGGTGGGTGGTCGCCAGGAGATCGAGACAGATCCGTCCGGAGTCGAACCGCAGCTCGTACGAGGCCGTGGCTGTGGCCGTGCCCAGTGCCATGTGCCTGTCACCGCCTTGGGGTTGCCGCCATGCGGGGTCGGTGAGTGGTCGTGAGTGGGGGTACGGGAGGGGGCCGTGCGTGGCCCGTACTCCCTACAGTGCCTTCCCCCGCGCGCGGCGGGAAGCCCCGCGCCGGGCCGTACCCTCCCTCGCGCCGCCCGGCCCTCCCCGGCTGGACGTCCGCTTATGCGGGCGCGCGTCCGAAGCATGTCGTCCGCAGGTGCCTGCCGGTTGACTGAAAGACATGGCAACCACCACAGAGAGCAACAAGGGGCGGCGTTCGACCGCCGGGGGTGTACTGGTCGCGGCCACGGTCGTCACGGGTCTGGTCGCCGGGCTGTTCTACGCGTACGCGAACAACGTGATGCCGGCGCTGGCGCGCAGCGACGACCGCGTGTACATCGAGGTCATCCAGAACATCAACGACGTCATCCAGAACCCGGTGTTCCTCCTGAGCTTCAACGGCGCGCTGCTGCTGACGGCCTTCTCGGCCTGGCAGTTGCGCGGCTCGCCGCGGATCCGGGTGTGGGTGTTCGCGGCACTCGTCGTCTACGCGCTCGCGTTCCTGGTGACCGTCGTCTTCAACATCCCGCTCAACAACGAGATCATGGACGCCGGAGATCCGGCCACGATGACCGATCCGGCCGCGGTGCGCGAGAAGTTCGAGGACCCGTGGGTGGCCTGGAACGTCGTGCGCGCCGTACTGCACATCGTGGCATTCGGCCTGCTGGCGCGGGCTCTGGTGCTGTACGGGCGGCACGGCCGGAGCGGTCGTCAGTCGTCGCCGTACTTGGAGTCGGCCACCGGGTCGAGCGCCAGCCGGTAGCCGCGCTTGACGACGGTCTGGATGAGCTTGGGCGCCCCCAGCGCCGTACGCAGCCGGGCCATCGCGGTCTCCACTGCGTGTTCGTCCTTGCCGGCGCCGGGCAGGGCCCGCAGCAGCTCGGCGCGGGCCACCACCCAGCCGGGGCGCCGGGTCAGCGCGCGCAGCAGCGACATTCCGGCGGGCGGCACGGGCCGCAGCATGTCGTCCACCAGCACGGCGTGCCCCCGGATCTCCACCCGGTGACCGGCGATCGGCAACGTTCGCGCCCGGGACGGCAGTTCCTGACACAGCACCTGTACGAGGGGGCCGAGCCGGAAGCGCTCCGGCTGGACCGTGTCGATACCTCTGGCCTGCAGCGGCAGCGCGGTGACCGGGCCGACGCAGGCGGGCAGCACGTCGTGGTTGAGGGCGGCGAGCAGTTCGGGCAGCAGCCCGCGGTCCTCGGCGCGGCCAAGGAGCGAGGCGGCGGCCGGGGCGCTGGTGAAGGTCAGCGCGTCCACACCGCGGGTGACCGTGGCGTCGAGCAGCCGGTCGACGGGCGCGATGTCCTCCGGCGGCATCCACCGGTACACGGGCACACCGACGACGTCCGCGCCCGCGGCCCGCAGTGACTCGACGAACCCGGGCAGCGGCTCACCGTGCAACTGGACGGCGATCCGGCGCCCTTCGACTCCCTCCTCCAGCAGCCGGTCGAGCACCTCGGCCATGGATTCGGAGGACGGAGACCACTCCTCGGTCAGCCCCTGGGCCCGTATCGAGCCCTTCACCTTCGGTCCGCGGGCGAGCAGCTCGACTCCGCGGACCGAAGGTGAAGGG
>NZ_LIQZ01000177.1 GCF_001418655.1 Streptomyces phaeochromogenes
ACGGGCGAGCACTGGGCGGAGGAGCCGGTCGAGCACGTGTACGCCTTCGGGGCGGACGGGCTGGTGAGCCGGAGGGACGTGCGCCGGCCTTGAACCGCCGGGCAGGGCGAGGAGCGGGAATCAGGGGCCAGCGGGGCGGTGTGGGGCAGGCGGGGTCGGCAGGGGCCAGGCAGCGCGCAGCCGCGGGGGTCAGAAGAGCGGCAGCTGGCCGGGGAACTCCGCGACGACGTACCCGTCCAGCGCCGGCTGTGCAGCGCCCAGCTCCGCCTGCCTGCGCGACCCGGGACACGACACGAGCTCCCCACTCCCCCGCGCTCCCGGCGGGTCGTGCCGGGCGAACCGCCCCGCGACAACGGCGATCTCGCGACGGCACTCGGGGCAGTTCCTGCGACGTGAGGACATGAACTCAGGGTACGAAGGAAGCGGCGGAAGGCCGGTGAGGCCCCGGCCAGGGAGTCGGCCACCACGCTGCTCGCGACAGGGCCGACGGCCCCGCGACAGGGACAGCGCCCAAGGCCCGCGCTCGCCCCTGAGGGCGCACCACCCCAGACACCCCAAACACGCAAAAACCCCCTCAGAACTGCGAGAACGCAGTTCTGAGGGGGTTTCTCTCAGCGTGGCGGCGCCAGGATTCGAACCTGGGAAGGCTGAGCCGGCAGATTTACAGTCTGCTCCCTTTGGCCGCTCGGGCACACCGCCGGGGTCGCTGCCGTTCGAACCGCTATTCGGCGGCGCTCCGTGGCAACGACGTAAACGATACCCGATGCTCGGGGGTGCTTCGCCACTCGATTGATCGGCCCCAGGAGGGGAGCGGGTGGCTAGGCTTATGCGGATGCGGCCCGGGACCGACGCGGTGCTCGACGGCCGCCACTACGCACCCCGATACAAGGAGCCACAGGACATGGCCGACTCCAGTTTCGACATCGTCTCGAAGGTCGAGCGGCAGGAGGTCGACAACGCCCTCAACCAGGCCGGCAAGGAGATCTCGCAGCGCTACGACTTCAAGAACGTCGGCGCCTCCATCTCCTGGTCCGGCGAGAAGATCCTTATGGAGGCCAACTCGGAGGAGCGGGTCAAGGCCGTCCTCGACGTCTTCCAGTCCAAGCTGGTCAAGCGGGGCATCTCGCTCAAGGCACTGGACGCCGGTGAGCCCCAGCTCTCCGGCAAGGAGTACAAGATCTTCGCCTCGATCGAGGAAGGCATCTCCCAGGAGAACGCGAAAAAGGTGGCGAAGATCATTCGCGATGAGGGCCCGAAGGGCGTCAAGGCGCAGGTGCAGGGCGAAGAGCTGCGCGTCAGCTCGAAGAGCCGTGACGACCTGCAGGCCGTACAGGCGCTGCTGAAGGGCCAGGACTTCGACTTCGCGTTGCAGTTCGTCAACTACCGGTGACCGCGTGCTCGTTGCGCGTACGTAAGACGGCACGAGGAAGGGTGGGCACCGGCGGTGCCCACCCTTCTCGCCTGCTGGCCGCGGTCTCAGGGGCGCCCGCTCAGTTGCGCGAGTTGCCGAACAGCAGGCGATAGGCGATCAGCAGGACGAGCGAGCCGCCGATCGCGGCGGCCCAGGTGGTGCCGTCGTAGAAGTCCTTGGTGACCGGGTGGTCCAGCCAACGGGCCGATATCCAGCCGCCGATGAACGCGCCCGCGACGCCTATCAGCGTCGTGCCGATGAAGCCGCCGGGATCACGGCCCGGCAGCAGGAATTTGGCGATGGCTCCGGCCAACAGCCCCAGGATGATCCAGCTGATGATGCCCATGCCGTGAACCTGCCTCTCCGTGCTGTGCCTGTGCTGTGATCTTTCTCCGGCCAGGCTTTGTTCATGCCGCTCTCGTGCTGCCGATCGCGCGCTTGTTTGCCTGCTTGTTCGTTTGCTTGTTCGTTTGCTGTTGCTGAAGAGGACGTCGGCGCGGCGGTGACCGGTTGCACTGATCAGTAGGGTGCGACCCATGGCACAGTCCGATTCCGGCCGAACCGGTTCCGCCCGGCCCGGAGCGCCGCAGCACGCGGCCGAGCTGAAGCGAACGCTCGGCGTCGGCGACGCCGTTGTCATCGGCCTCGGCTCGATGGTCGGTGCGGGAATCTTCGCCGCGCTGGGGCCCGCGGCACGGGCCGCCGGATCCGGGCTCCTCCTCGGCCTGGGCATCGCCGCCGTCGTCGCCTACTGCAACGCGACCGCGTCTGCGCGCCTCGCCGCCCGCTATCCCGCGTCGGGCGGGACGTACGTGTACGGGCGGGAGCGGCTCGGGGAGTTCTGGGGGTATCTGGCGGGCTGGTCGTTCGTCGTCGGCAAGACCTCCTCGTGTGCGGCGATGGCGCTCACCGTGGGCGCGTACGTCTGGCCGGAGCAGGCGCACGCCGTGGCCGTCGGGGCCGTGGTGGTGCTGACCGCGGTGAACTACGGCGGTGTCCAGAAGTCCGCGTGGCTGACGCGGGCGATCGTGGCAGTGGTCCTCGGAGTCCTCGCTTCCGTGGTCGTCGTGTCTCTCACCTCCGCGAGCTCCGACGCCGGGCGGCTGGACGTGGGGGTCTCCGGAGGTGTGGGCGGGGTGCTTCAAGCTGCCGGCCTGTTGTTCTTCGCCTTCGCCGGGTACGCGCGGATCGCGACGCTGGGCGAGGAGGTACGGGATCCGGCGCGCACCATTCCGCGCGCGATCCCGCTCGCGCTCGGCCTCGCGCTGGTGGTGTACGCGGCTGTCGCGGTGGCTGTCCTCTCCGTGCTGGGGTCGGGCGGGCTCGGGCAGGCGACGGCGCCACTGGCCGACGCGGTCCGTGCCGCGGGCGTGCCGGAACTCGTCCCGGTCGTACGGGTGGGCGCCGCCGTGGCAGCGCTCGGCTCCCTTCTCGCGCTGATCCTGGGGGTGTCACGGACCACGCTGGCGATGGCCCGCGACCGGCATCTCCCGGGCGCGCTGGCCGTCGTGCATCCGCGCTTCCAGGTGCCTCATCGGGCGGAGTTGGCCGTCGGAGCGGTGGTCGTCGCGGTGGCCGCGACCGTGGATGTGCGGGGTGCTATCGGCTTCTCCTCCTTCGGGGTACTCGTGTACTACGCGATCGCCAACGCTGCGGCCTGGACGTTGAGTTCGACGGTCGTGTCTCGGGTTGCGCCAGTGGTGGGGCTGGCGGGGTGTGTGACCTTGGCTTTCGCGTTGCCGTGGGTGTCGGTGGTTGTGGGCGTGGGCGTGCTGGGGTTGGGAGCGGGCGTGTATGGGGTGAGGAGACGGCTGTCTCGTGTTGAGCGCTGAGCACGCAGAGCTGCGTACGAAGGGCTTCGCGCAGAGGGCGTGTGTAGGAGGTGCGGGTCGCGGGGGCTGGTCGCGGCCCGCAGCGGAGCCGCGAATGTCACAGCCCCGCGCTCCTGAAGGGCCGCCCGAAGGCCGAGACTCCTGGCACTACGAAGGCCGTGCCGCCCCCGTGCGTATGCGGAAGTCGACCCACGGCTCCAGATCCGCGCCGTCGTGGGACTCGTCGTACCAGCCCGTGCCGTCGAGCCAGGTGTGGAGCCAGGCCGTGAGGGTGGGGGCGTCCACGTACCAGGCGTGGTCGGCCTCGTCCGCGTTGGGCTCGAAGAGGAGGACGGTGGCCTCGGGCGTGCGGCAGTCCACGCAGGCGTACATGCCGCAGCCCCAGTGGGATATCGGCAGGACGCCCTCGGGCCAGGGCCATTCGGGGTCCTTGCGGCCGCTCTCGCGATGGGAGAGGTACTGCGCGACGACGGCGGGCTCGCCGGACGGCGGGCTGTCGAGCAGGGGAAGCAGACCGTACTCCGGGCCGAATCCTCCGTCGCCTATCCGCAGATAGAGGGCGGCGAGCAGCGGCGGGACGGTGAAGCCCAGGGTGGACTCCGCGCGGGCCAGCGTCGCCGCGTCCACGGGCTCGGGGAGCGAAGGCCAGCCCCACGGCCGTGAGTTGCGCGCCTCGGCGGAGACACTTGCCAGCAACTGCTCGATCTCGGTCATGCATTCATGATGCAGGCCGCCACTGACATTCGGGCAGCCTGTGGATAACCCTCATTCGAGACGGACGGCGATGCCCTTCTCCTCAAAGAATTCAAGGAGTTCCTCGAACGTCCAGGGCCGCTGACCTGTGCGTGGGACGAGGCCGAGGCAGGTACGGGCCACCTTCGCGTCGTGCCAGACGAGAGTGAACGGCCTCCGGGCTCCCCAGCGACCTCGGAGGCAGTCCGCGAGCGCGTCCAGTCCCCAGCCGAAATAGCCTCCGGGCCCGTTCACCGCCTCGCCGAGCGCGCAGAAGAAGCCCGGCAGGTCGGTGATGCGGCGGCCGTCGAGGTGAAACGTGCCGCCGGCTTCCGCGTCGGGCCTGTCCGGCTCGTGGTGGTCCAACGCCATGCTCAGCCAGTGGCGGCGCCCCTCCACGCCGCACCGGGCCCAGAGACCGGGCTCGGTGGGTCGGCCGCCGTCCCACAGCTCCCAGACCTCCTCGGCCGCGGTCGGGGGCCGTTCCGACCAGGGTTCGAGCGTGAGGTCCACCAGGCCGCGGCCTCGCGCGGACGGGATCCATGCCACGAGTTCGCCCTCGACGGCGGACTGGACGGTGCGGCCGGACTCGTCGAGGCGTATCAGCCTGGCGTGTCCGAGGTCCTCCTCCCCCGCGTCCAGGGCCGCCTGGAGCGCTCCGCGCGGGGCGCAGCCGAGCACCCGCACGGACGGTTCGGCGAGATCCGGCTGCCCGTCCAGGACATGTGCCAGGTCCCGGCAGCCACCCCATGGTTCGCTCTGTGCACCGAGCAGCCGGTAGCCCGGGGAGAGCGGCGGGCACTGGGGATAGTCGTACGGGTTGTCCGGGGACTCGCTCGCCTCGATCGTGATGTCGCGCAGGGACAGGTCACGCACGCACGGACGATCGCCGAGGACGCGTACGTCCTCCAGGGACCACTCCTCGACCTGTGCGCCCTCCTTGTCGAGGATCTCCAGGGTGAGCGCGCCGAGGGGCGCCGAGCCGTCGGCACGCGCGCGCGTGAGGACCTTGCTCAGCTCCCCCTCGGGGGCACAGCCGATCAGTTCGTACGTCCCGCGCGCGGGAGGCTGTGGATCGCCGAAGAGGTTCTCGGCTTCCGCGCACAGGGCCCAGATCTCGTCGGCCTCGTCCTCGGCGCCGTACGCCGCAAGGGCGTACTTCGGCGGCTCCACCTCCGGAGCCGCGCTACCAGCGCGACGACGCGAACGGCTGGTCCGTACGTACGATTTCGCGCCCCAGGGGGAACAGCGAGACCGGGATCAGCTTGAAGTTGGCGATCCCCAGAGGGATGCCGATGATCGTGATGCACTGGAGGAAGCCCGTCACGATGTGGGCGAGGGCGAGCCACCAGCCGGCGAGGATCACCCACAGGATGTTGCCGATGAAGGACGGCGCGCCCGCGTCACGGCGCTCGACCGTCGTCCGGCCGAACGGCCACAGCGCGTAGACGGCGATACGGAAGGCCGCGATGCCGAACGGGATGCCGATGATGGTGATGCACAGCAGCACGCCCGCGAACACGTAGCCGAGGAACAGCCAGAAGCCGCTCAGGACGAGCCAAATGATGTTCAGGATTGTCTTCACTGGTTACGACCTGCCATCTGCTCGAGCCGGGCGATGCGCTCCGCCATCGGCGGATGCGTAGAGAACATCTTGGAGAGTCCCTGGCCCGGACGGAAGGGGTTGGCGATCATCATGTGGCTTGCGGTCTCGATGCGCGGCTCCGGAGGTAGCGGAAGCTGTTTCGTGCCTGCCTCCAGCTTGCTCAGGGCGCTCGCGAGGGCAAGCGGGTCGCCGGTGAGCTGGGCGCCTGACGCGTCCGCCTCGTACTCCCTGGAGCGGCTGATGGCGAGCTGGATGAGGGACGCGGCGAGCGGGCCCAGGATCATGATCAACAGCATGCCGAGGATGCCGGGGCCGTCGTCGTCGTTGGATCGGCCGATCGGGATCAGCCAGGCGAAGTTGACCAGGAACATGATGACGGAGGCCAGGGCGCCCGCGACGGACGAGATCAGGATGTCGCGGTTGTAGACGTGGCTCAGTTCGTGGCCGATGACGCCGCGCAGCTCCCGCTCGTTCAGGATGCGCAGGATGCCCTCGGTGCAGCACACGGCGGCGTTGCGCGGGTTGCGGCCCGTCGCGAACGCGTTCGGCGCCTCCGTCGGGGAGATGTACAGCCGGGGCATGGGCTGGCGGGCCTGTGTGGAGAGCTCGCGGACCATCTTGTACAGAGCCGGGGCCTCGAACTCGCTCACCGGGCGCGCGCGCATCGCGCGTAGAGCCATTTTGTCGCTGTTCCAGTACGCGTACGCGTTCGTGCCGATCGCGACGACGAGTGCGACGACGAGGCCCATACGCCCGAAGAAACTGCCGATGCCGATGATGAGTGCGGACAGTCCCCCGAGGAGTACGGCGGTCCTGAGCCCGTTGTGCCGGCGGTGCACGGTACGCCCTCCAAGTCGTGCGGCAGGGGAACCCTTTGCTTGTCGATCTCTGACGTCACTGGTCCGTGGCTCCACGGTCCAGTGGACCCTCCCGTACTGGTCAACGCCAGGCGGGAAGCACTAGTTCCCTTGTGCGCGCGGCGACGCGCGTGGGCCGTCCGGGTGATGAGAGGGGACATCGCACGCGCGCGTGAGGCTCGAACGCTTCACGCGCGCGTGCGCATGCCTTGGGGCAGCGGCGGTCAGAAGAGGCCGGTGTCGGAGAAGCGCAGGATCAGTTGGGGTGCTCCGGAGAGGGCGATCCCGAGGACGGCCGTCAGGGCGATCGCGGCTGTGAGAGGGGCCGGGACACGGTGGGTCTCGGGCTCGCCCTCCGGGGCGCGGAACAGGAGGGTCGTCCACTGGAGGTAGTAGAAGAGCGCGATCACGACGTTGACGGCCATGACCACGGCGAGCCAGCCGAGGCCCGCGTCGACGGCGGCCGAGAAGACGGTGACCTTCGCGAAGAGGCCGATGATGCCCGGTGGCAGGCCCGCGAGACAGAGCAGGAAGAAGCCCAGGACGAGCGCCGCGAGGGGCCGTGAGGCGTACAGGCCCCGGTAGTCGCTGACGCGGTTCAGCGGCTTCGTACGGGCCACCAGGGCGGCCACCGCGAAGGCGCCGAGGTTCACCGCGGCGTACATCAGGGCGTACGCGACGGTGGAGCCGATGGCCTTCTCGGCGTCCTCGGAGTACGCGGCGGCGGCGATCGGCACCAGGAGGTAGCCGGCCTGGCCGACGGAGGACCAAGCGAGCAGGCGGACCGCGCTGTACGCGCGCGTGGACCGCTGCCTGAGGGCGCCGACGTTGCCGACGGTCATGGTGAGCGCGGCCAGGGCGGCGAGTGCGGGGCCCCAGACGTCCGCGTACGACGGGAGGGCGATCACGGTGACGAGGATCAGCCCGGAGAAGCCGACCGCCTTGCCGACGACCGACAGGTAGGCCGCGACCGGGAGAGGCGCTCCTACGTAGGTGTCGGGTACCCAGAAGTGGAAGGGGACGGCGGCCGTCTTGAAGGCGAAGCCGACCAGGGTGAGGACGACGCCCGCCTCGGCGAGCGTCTGCAACTGGTCGTCGACGTTCTCGATCCTGGTGGCGATCTCCGTGAGGTACAGGGTGCCCGTCGACGCGTAGACGAAGCTGATGCCCATGAGGCTCACGGCGGTCGCGGTGACCGAGGACAGGAAGAACTTCAGGGCCGCTTCGGAGGACTTCCTGTCGCCGTGCTTGATGCCCACGAGGGCGAAGGCTGGCAGGGAGGCGACCTCCAGGGCGACGATCAGGGTCGCGAGGTCGCGGGAGGCGGGCAGCAGGGCGGCGCCCGCGGCGGAGGAGAGCAGCAGGAACCAGAACTCCCCTTCGGGGAGTTCCCTGTCGGCGTCTTTGAGGGCGGTCATCGACAGGAGGGCCGCGAGGAGTGCTCCGCCGAGGACGAGGAACTGGATGACCAGCGTGAACCGGTCCGCGGTGTAGCTGCAGACGTCGGCGTCGCCCGTCAGGCAGAAGGTGGAGCGGTCGCCGTCCAGGAGGGGCAGCAGCATGAGCGCGGAGGCGGCGAGCCCGGCGACGGAGACCCAGCCGAGCAGGGCCTTCCTGTTGTCTCCCACGAACAGGTCGGTGACGAGCACCACGAGTCCGACGACCGCCGCGAGGGTGGGCGGCGCGATCGCGAGCCAGTCGACGGACTGGACCAGGGACTGGGCCTGGGCGCTCATCGGGTGCCTCCTGCGAAGAGCTGCTGCACGGCCGGGTCGGTCAGGCCGAGCAGTGCTTTGGGCCAGAGCCCGGCGATGACGGTCAGGACGACAAGCGGGGTCCAGGCGGCGAACTCGTACGACTGGACGTCGGCGAGCTTCGGCCCCTCCTGCGGGACCGCGCCCATGCAGACGCGGCGGACCACGACGAGCATGTACGCGGCAGTGAGCAGGGTGCCGAACGCGGCGATCGTCATGAAGGTCAGGAACGCGGGGCGGCTGAGGTCGTCGGCGGGGTCGAACGCGCCGAACAGGGCCAGCATCTCGCCCCAGAACCCTGCCAGGCCCGGCAGGCCGAGCGAGGCGACGGCGGCGAAGGCGAGCAGGCCGCCGAGCCGGGGGGCCTTGCCGTAGAGCGCGGCGCCGGTCTGCTGGGCGAGGGTGTCGAGGTCAGTCGTGCCCGTGCGGTCCTTGAGGGCGCCGACCAGGAAGAAGAGCAGGCCGGTGATGAGGCCGTGGGCGATGTTGGCGAACAGCGCGCCGTTCACGCCGGTCGGCGTCATCGACGCGATGCCGAGGAGCACGAAGCCCATGTGACCGACGGAGGAGTACGCGATGAGGCGCTTGAGGTCGCCCTTCGCGCCCTTCTTGGCGAGGGCCAGGCAGGCGAGGGATCCGTAGATGATGCCGACGACCGCGAAGGCGGCGAGGTAGGGCGCGAACGTGCTCATGCCGTCCGGCGTGATGGGCAGCAGGATCCGGACGAATCCATACGTGCCCATCTTCAGCAGGACGCCGGCCAGCAGGACCGAGCCGACGGTCGGGGCGGCGGTGTGCGCGTCCGGCAGCCAGCTGTGGAGCGGCCACATCGGCGTCTTGACCGCGAGCCCGATCCCGATCGCCAGAACGGCGATGACCTGCACCGATGTGGTCAGCGCCGGGTGATTGTCAGTGGCGAGTGCCACCATGTCGAATGTGCCCGCTTTGAGTCCGATCAGGAGCAGGCCCAGCAGCATGACGACGGAACCGAGCAGTGTGTAGAGGATGAACTTCCAGGCGGCGGCCTGCTTTTGTTCACCGCCCCAGCGGGCGATGAGGAAGTACATCGGGATGAGCACCATCTCGAAAGCCAGGAAGAACAGCAGCAGGTCGAGGACGGCGAAGGTCGCGAGGGTGCCGGACTCGAGGACGAGGACGAGCGCCACGAATGCCTTCGGGGACGGGCCCGACGGCATTTTGAAGTAGGAGTACAGCGCGCAGAGGAAGGTCAGCAGCGCGGTCAGTACGAGGAGGGGGAGCGAGATGCCGTCGATGCCGAGGTGGATCCGCACGTCGAGTGCGGGGATCCAGCTGATGTCCGTCGTGGCCTGCATCTTCGACGGATGGTCGTGGTCGAAGCCCAGCGTGAGGACGATCGCGGCGATGAGCACGGCGCCGGTGACGCTCACGCCGTGCCGCAGCACGGCCTGTTCGGGCGACTTCCCCTTCAGCCCGGGCGGAGCCGGCAGGAGAGCCGCGGCGGCGCCGATGAGCGGGCCGACGACGATGAATGCCAGAAGGACCTGCATCACGGATTCACTGATATCGATCACGCCTGCTCACGCTCCCGCGGTGGCGACGAGGAGGGCGGCGACCACCAGGACGACGGTGCCGGCGAGCAGCGCGCTCACATAGGTCTGCAGATTGCCGGTCTGGGCGCGCCGGACGGCCGTACCGAGCCAGCGGGGCAGGGCGCCCGCGCCGCGTACGTAGGTGTCGACGACCTCGCGGTCGAGGAACCGTACGAGCGTGGCGGCGGCCTGGACCGGGCGGACGAACAGCGCCGCGTACACGGCGTCGAGGTGGAAGCCGACGGCCGCGTGGCGGTGCAGCGGGCCGAGCAGGAGGCGGCCGGGGTCCGCCGGGTCGGGCGCGGAGGCCACGTCTCCGTACGCGGGCGCGTGGCTGGCGATGGCCTCGGCCTCGACGAGTCCGGCGTCCCCCTCGGGGTGGGCCGCGACCGCGCCCATCGGTACGCGGGCCGCCATGGCCATGGTGTGCCGCCAGGCGCCGTACGTGATGATGCCGCCGACCAGAGCCACACCCGTGCCGAGTACGGAGGTGGTGAGGGTCGGGGTCAGGTCGCGTCCGTCGAACCAGTCGGGCAGCGGGCCGGTGGCGAGTCCGAAGGCGAGCGAAGGGACGGCGAGCACCCAGAGGACGGCGTTCATGACGATGGGCTGCCTGCCGTGGTCCGGGGCCTCCGGTCCATGGCCGCGGAAGGCGAGGAGCCACAGGCGCATCGCGTACGCGGCGGTGAGCAGGGCCGTGACCAGGCCGGCGACGAGGACGATCCAGCCGACGGCGCCGGGGATGCCCTCGGCGTGGCCGGTGGCGACGTGCTCGGCGGCGCCGAGGACGGCCTCCTTGGTGAAGAAGCCGCTGAAGGGCGGGATCGCGGCGAGCGCGAGGAGCGCCACGGTCATCGTCCAGTAGGCGTCGGGGACGCGGGCGCGGAGGTCCTTCATACGGGACATGGCGGCCAGCGAGTTGGTGCCGGCGGCGTGGATGATCACGCCTGCCCCGAGGAACAGCAGCGCCTTGAAGGCGCCGTGCGAGAGGAGGTGGAAGACGGCGGCACCGCGGTCGCCGACGGCGAGGGCGCCGGTCATGTAGCCGAGCTGGCCGATCGTCGAGTACGCGAGGACGCGCTTGATGTCGTCCTGGGCGAGCGCGGCGAGCGCCGAGCCGGCCATCGTGACGGCGGCCATGACGGCGAGTACGACCAGGGCTGCCGAGGAGGCGGCGAAGACCGGGAGGAGCCGGGCGACGAAGTAGACACCGGCGGCGACCATCGTCGCGGCGTGGATCAGCGCGGAGACGGGGGTGGGGCCCGCCATCGCGTCGGGGAGCCAGGTGTGGAGCGGGAACTGCGCCGACTTGCCCGCCACACCGGCGAGAAGCAGCAGGGCGATCAGGGTCGGGTGGTCGAGTCCGCCGCTCGCGACGTTGCCGAGGATCTTCGTGATGCGGAAGGACCCGGCGTCGGTGGCGAGCGCGAACAGGCCGATCAGGAAGGGGACATCGCCGAGCTTGGTGACCAGGAAGGCCTTGATGGAGGCGGCGCGGGCTTCCGGGGTCTCCCAGTAGTGGCCGACGAGGAAGTACGAGCAGATGCCCATGATCTCCCAGCCGACCAGCAGCACCATCAGGTCGCCGGAGTAGACGACGAGCAGCATCGCGGAGGTGAAGAGGGAGACGAGAGCGGCGTACGAGGGGTAGCGCGGGTCGTTGCGCAGGTAGCCCGTCGAGTAGACCTGCACGCAGGTGGCGACCAGGCCGACCAGCACGGCGACGAGGGCTGCGAAGCCGTCGATGTACAGGGCGAGTTCGATGGGGACCGAGCCGGTGGGGGTGAGCTCGGTGGCGGCGCTCACCGCCTGTTCACCGCCCTGTCGTACGGCGACGACGACGGCGAGTCCGAGGGCCGCGAGCGGGGGCAGGACGGCGAGGGGGCGTACGAAGCCGGGGGCGGTTCGGCCCAGGAGCAGGCCGGCCACGGCGCCCAGGAACGGGAGGAGGGGGACGAGGACGGCGAGGGTGGTCGTGGTCACGCGGTGGCCTCAGCCTTCTCGGCCGGTTCGGGACGGGCGGCGCCGGAGTCGTCGGGCTCGGAGTCGTCGTCGGTCTCGGCGGTGTCGCGGAGCTTGTCGATGTCCGCGGTGCCCCGGTTGCGGTGGACGGCGAGGACGATCGCCAGGCCGATACCGATCTCGGCGGCGGCGATGGCGATGGTGAACAGGGTCAGGGCCTGGCCGGAGTGGAGCGTGTCCTGGGCGGTCTTGCTGAGCCAGACGTCGAAGGCGACGAGGTTCAGGTTGACGGCGTTGAGCATCAGCTCGACGGACATCAGGACCAGGATCGCGTTGCGGCGCGCGAGGACTCCGTACAGGCCCGTGGAGAAGAGGAGGGCGGAGAGCACGGCGGGATAGGCGAGGTGCATCAGCGGGCGCCTTCCTTGTCGCTCCGGGGGGTGTCGTTTCCGGTGCCGCCGTTCCGGGGGCCGTGGTTTCGAGTGCCGCCGTTCCGGGGGCTCGGGGCGCTCGTGGTGGTCGCCGTGTTGGCGGCGTCGGCCGCGTTCGCCTTGGCCTTGCGGGAGAGGACGATCGCGCCGACCAGGGCTGCGAGCAGCAGGACCGAGAGGGCCTCGAAGGGGAGCACCCAGCTCTGGAAGAGGCTCGCGCCGGTGACCTCGGTGGAGCCGGCGGCGGCACCGTCCAGGTCGATCCAGGTCGTCCGGAAGGCGTCGACGACGACCCAGACGAGGGCGGCTGCCGCGGCGATCGCCACGGTCAGGGCGGCCCAGCGGTTGCCGGAGTCGGCGTCCGGGGAGCGGCCGATGGGGGCCCTGGTGAGCATCAGACCGAAGAGGAGGAGGACGACGACGGAACCGACGTAGATGAGGACCTGTACCCAGGCGATGAACTCGGCCGTGAGGAGGAGGTATTCGACGGCGAGACCACCGAGGGCCACCACCAGCCACAGGGCGGCGTGCACCAGCTGCTTCGTGGTGACCGTGACGACCGCGGCGCCGAAGGTGACCAGGCCGACGAGGAGGAAGGCGATCTCGACGCCGGTCGGGGAGAGGAAGCCTTGCGATTCGGAGGCGGCGGAGGTGGTCGTGGCGTGGGCCGCCATGGCGGTGGCTGCGGCGAGGGTCACGATTCACCGCCCTGCGGATCGGTGGGCTTGGTCTGCGGGGCGGAACCGGGCCCAGTCCCGGGCGCGGCTTCTGCTCCGGGTTCGGGCGCGGCACCTGCTCCGGGTTCCGGTGTGGGTTCGGGCTGGGCTGCCGCGGCCAGCTTCTCCGCGGACTTCTCTGCGGATTTGCGGGCGGCGGCGATCTCCTTGGGCTCCTCGGCGCCGGGGTCGAGGGCCGGCGGGGCCGGGACGGTCCACATCCAGTCGCGGAGTTTGTCGCGCTCGTGGGTGAGTTCGTGGATGTCGGTCTCGGCGTACTCGAACTCGGGGGACCAGAAGAGGGCGTCGAAGGGGCAGACCTCGATGCAGATACCGCAGTACATGCAGAGGGCGAAGTCGATGGCGAAGCGGTCGAGGACGTTGCGGCTGCGCTCGCGTCCACCGGGGGCGGCGGGCGGGACCGTCTCCTTGTGGGAGTCGATGTAGATGCACCAGTCCGGGCACTCACGGGCGCACAGCATGCAGACCGTGCAGTTCTCCTCGAAGAGGCCGATGACGCCGCGGGTGCGGGGCGGGAGTTCGGGCTGGGCGTCCGGGTACTGCGCGGTGACGGTCTTCTTCGTCATCGTGCGGAGGGTGACGGCCAGGCCCTTGGCGAGGCCGGAGCCGGGGATGGGGGCCATGGTTACGAGATCACCACCTTCACGACGCCGGTCAGGGCGATCTGGGCGAGGGAGAGGGGGACGAGGAGGGTCCAGGAGAGTTTCTGGAGCTGGTCCTCGCGCAGGCGGGGGTAGGTGACGCGCAGCCAGATGACGACGAAGGCGAGGGCGGCCGTCTTCAGCAGGGTCCAGACCCAGCCGAGGTCGGCGTCCCACGGGCCGTGCCAGCCGCCCAGGAAGAGCACGGTGGTCAGGCCGCAGAGGACGACGATTCCGGCGTACTCGGCGAGGAGGAACAGCGCGAAGCGGAGGCCCGTGTACTCGGTGTACGCGCCGAAGATGATCTCCGAGTCGGCCACCGGCATGTCGAAGGGCGGGCGCTGGAGTTCGGCGAGGCCCGCCACGAAGAAGACGATGGCGCCGACGATCTGCCAGGGCAGCCACCACCACTCGAAGGCGTCGACGATGCCGGGGAGGGAGACCGTGCCCGCCGCCATCGCGACCGAGGCGGCGGTCAGCAGCATCGGGAGTTCGTACGCGAGGAGTTGGGCGGCCGTGCGGAGGCCGCCCAGGAGGGAGAACTTGTTGGCCGAGGCCCAGCCCGCCATGAGCGAGCCGAGGACGCCCACGCCCATCACGGCGAGTACGAAGAAGATGCCCGCGTCGATGACCTCGCCGACCGCGCCCTCGCCCGGGCCGATCGGGATGGCGAGGAGGACGAGGAGGTACGGGAGGAGGGCGACGGCGGGGGCGAGCTGGAAGATACGGCGGTCCGCGCCCGCGGGGACGATGTCTTCCTTCTGCGCGAACTTCACGCCGTCCGCGACGAGTTGGGCCCAGCCGTGGAAGCCGCCCGCGTACATGGGGCCGAGGCGGCCCTGCATGTGGGCCATCACCTTGTGTTCCGTCTGACCGACGATCAGCGGGAAGGTGAGGAACACGACGAAGACGATCAGGAGTCGCAGGGCGACGTCGAGCACGTCGTTCACTGCCGGCCTCCTGGGGGGTTTTCGTCGTCGGTGGGGCTGGGGTTCGGGGT
>NZ_LIQZ01000178.1 GCF_001418655.1 Streptomyces phaeochromogenes
GGGTCACGGGGGCCGTCGTGGCAGGGGCCGCCGCCGGGCTCTCCCGCGGCGGCTCGGCGGAGGCGCCCGTCGGCACACTCTCGCCGGAGCAGCCCAGGAGCAGCGCGACGACAGCGCCCATGAGCGCGCCGGAGAATATTCGGGAACGGGACATGGCACTCGGGATCGATAGCCGGTTCCGGGTCGCGCCACCGCACACGGCAGCCGCCGGACTCAAGGACAAGAACGGCGGGGCCGGCCCAGGCGTTCCCGCGCGACGCGACAGCAGAACGCCCTGGACCGGCCGCCGAGCCGACCGGGTCCGCTACTGACCCGCTTCCACTTCCACTTCCACGGAGATGTGCGGCGCCAGCGCCCGCAGCAGGTCGGAGGCGTCGAAGATCTCCCCCGCGGAGGCGACGCCGACCGTGCGGGTCCGGCCGGTGAGGATGCGGTGGACCGCTTCCACCGCGAGGGGCGCGGTGACGGCGTAGATGTCCTGGCCCCGCGCCACGGCGTGCCGTTCGGTGTCTCCGGAGCGGACGACGACGTCGACGAGGAAGGTCTGGTCGGAGCGGCCGTGCTCGTCGACCGCGGACGGCGCCGGGGTGTCCGGGGCGGCCAGGTCCCCGGCCGCCTCGACCGTCATATAGGTGCGCACCTCGGGGATGGCCAGGTGGCTGGGGATCGTGACGACGTCGGCCATCGTGAACTCTCCGATGACGGCCCGGGTGCCCATCGGGTCGGGGAAGGGCCACTTCAGGGTGGGCAGGGCGTCGCTGTGGTACTCCAGCCGCCCGTTCGTGTGGCGGACGCGTCGGCCGTTGCGCCGCTCCCCGGAGATCCTGCCCGCCTCGCGGGTCCCGGGGGTGGGGTGCCAGCTGTTCAGGCCGTACGCGATGTGCGCCTCGTCGGCCGTCGTCCAGTCGCCCATCGCCGCGGTGACCAGCAGGTCGCCGAGGCCGCCGTAGAAGGCCATCGCGGGGACGATCACCGCTCCGGCGGCGCGGGCGCGGTCCGTGAAGTGGGCGAAGGTGTCGGCGTTGGCCTCGATCTCGGCCGCCACGTCCACGTACGGGATCCGGGCGCGCAGGGCCGCCTCGATCACGGGCGCGGCGGTCGTGGCGAAGGGTCCGGCGCAGTTGATCACCGCCGCCGTACCGGCCAGGGCCCGGTCGAGCGAGGCCGCGTCGTCGACCGACGCCGGCCGGACGTCGAGCCCGGGACCGTACGCCGCCGCCAGCTCCCCCAGCCGGCCCGCGTCACGGCCGGAGAGGACCGGCACGAACCCGCGCTCCAGCAACTGCGCCACCACGAACCGCCCGGTGTGCCCGTACGCGCCGAACACCGCCACCGTCTGCCCCGACCCCGCTTCGATTCCCATACGGACATCCTGACGAGGCCCGGCACCCCACCGTGAGTGTCCGGAACGCCACGCCCCATACAATTACGGACATGAGCACGAACATGAGCACGAACATGAGCACGAACATGAGCACGGACAGGAACACGGGCACGAGCAGGGGTTGATGACAGACATGAGCACTGTCGCGCTGGCCGTCACCGACGGGATGCTGCACTTCGAACTGTCCGTGGCGTACGAGGTGTTCGACGCGGCGCCGGTCGGCGTTGCCGCTCCCTGGTACGACGTGTCCGTCTGCGGGTCGGAGGCCGTGCAGGTCGGACGCTTCCGACTGGAGCCCGACCACGGTCTCGACCAACTCCCGGGCGCCGACACCGTGATCGTCCCGGCGTGGGCGGACGTGGACGAGGAGCCGCCCGCCGACCTGGTCGACGCGGTACGTGCCGCGCACGAGGCGGGCGCCCGCGTGGCCTCGCTCTGCACGGGCGCGTTCGTACTGGCCGCGGCGGGCCTGTTGGACGGGCGGCGCGCGACCACGCACTGGGCGCACACCGACGCCCTGGCCGCCCGCTACCCGAAGGTGGAGGTCGACCCGGACGTCCTGTACGTGGACAACGGCAGCGTGCTCACATCGGCGGGCAAGGCCGCCGCGCTGGACCTGTGCCTGCACCTCGTGCGCCTCGACCGCGGCTCGTCGGTCGCCAACGCCGTCGCCCGGCGCCTGGTCGTGCCGCCCCACCGGGCGGGCGGCCAGGCCCAGTTCGTCGCCGCCCCGGTGCCCGCCCGGGACGACCACCCGCTCGGGGACCTGCTCCCCTGGGCCGTCGACCGCCTCGACCAGCCACTGACCGTGGAGGACCTGGCCCGCCAGGCACGCATGAGCTCCCGCAACCTGGGCCGCCACTTCAAGTCGGCAACCGGCACCACCCCGCTCCAGTGGCTCCTGACCCAACGAATCCGCCGAGCCCAGGAACTCCTGGAGACCACCGACACCGGCATCGACGCCATCGCCACAGCCACCGGCATGGGCACCGCCACCACCCTGCGCCGCCACTTCAACCGCACGATCGGCGTCCCCCCGGACACGTACCGCCGCACGTTCCGCTCGGGATCCCCGCGGCCGGGATCCTGAGGAACTCGCACCGCGGAACTCCCACCACGACCGTGATACTAATACCGGTATAAGTATTGGGCGGCGTCGTACGGCGCCACATGACGTCGCATTGCGTCACGTTGCTTCGCAATGCATCGCACGGCAGGGAGTCACGACACATGGTGGAGATCAAGACGGACACGGCACTGGATGCGATGCGGGAGGCGGGGCGCGTCGTGGCCAACGCACTCGCAGCCGCACGCGGGGCGGCGGCTGTGGGAGTTCGCCTGCGCGAGCTCGACGAAGCCGCCCACACGGTCCTCAACGAGGCCGGGGCGAGCTCCCCGTTCCTGGGCTACCAGCCCTCCTTCGCCCCGGTCCCCTTCCCCGCCGTGCTCTGCGCGTCCGTGAACGACGCCGTCTCGCACGGCATCCCCGGCGACTACCGTCTGCGCGACGGCGACCTGGTCAGCATCGACTGCGGAGCCGAACTCGACGGCTGGACCGGCGACGCCGCGATCAGCTTCACCGTCGGTACCCCTCGCCCCGCCGACCTCGAACTCATCGCCGCCACCCAGCAGGCCCTCGACGCGGGCATCGCCGCCGCCACCGTCGGTCATCGCATCGGCGACATCTCCCATGCCATCAGCACGGTCGCCCGCAAGGCCGCCTGCGGCATGCCGTCCGACTTCGGCGGCCACGGCATCGGCCGCCAGATGCACGAGGACCCCCACGTCCCCAACCACGGACGCCCAGGCCGCGGCTTCCCCCTGCGCCACGGCCTCGCCCTCGCCATCGAGCCCATGCTCATGGCCGGAGGCCACAACGACTACCTCACCGACCCCGACGGCTGGACCCTGCGCACGATCGACGGCAGCCAGGCCGCCCACTTCGAACACACCATCGCCATCACGGAGTCCGGCCCTCGCATCCTCACCCTGCCCTGACAAGGACCGCGAGCCCCGGTCACCAAGGCCGACGGCGGCGCCAGCCCTCCTCGAAGAGCTGCCCCGCCTCGGTCGCGTGCACCGCTCGCTGCGCCCAGAGTTCCAGCTGCTCCAGGTCCTTGCAGGCGCGCACACGCTCGCGCACCGAATCCGGGACCTCGATGCCCCGCCACTCAAGAACGTTCAGGGTCATCTCGGCACGGTCCTCAAGCCGCCCTTCTTCCCTACCTTCTTCCCTACCTTCTTCCCTCGTCCTTCTCCCACCTCCTCCGCTGCGTACGCCTCGGCCGCGTATGAAAGTGGCCCGGGACGCCAAGTCCCGGGCCTCTCGCACGACTTCAGTGGGGCACGGTCAGGAAAGAACCGCGGCCCCCGTCGAACCCAGCAGTTCCGTCGGCAGGCTGTTCGCCGAGGTCTGGAGGCCTGCCGTCAGGGTCGGCTTCCAGTTGACCGTGGTCTTCAGCTTCTTCGAGTTCGCCGAGTTGTACGCGGCGACAAGGTCCGTGGACTTGCCGTTGACGAGGTTGCCCGTGCCGGCGACCGAGCCCGTGCCGTCGCCGCTCAGGAGCTTGGCGACCTTCGCGCCGGACGGGAGCGTCCAGGAGTTGTGCTCCGCCACCACCTGGGCCTTGGCTCGGGAGTCGAGGCTGTACTTGGGGGCGTAGCCGTTGAGGGTCGTCGTGTCGTAGACGTTGTTGTAGAGGTGGATCTGGCCGATGCGGGCCAGCGGGGCGCGCTGGGTGATGCCCTTCCACACGTTGTGGTGGATGGAGACGCGCAGCTTGCCGACGCTGTCGGTGTCGCTGCTGCCGATCAGCATCGTCTTGTCGTGGTTGGTGAACTGGTTGCGCTCGACGGTCACCAGGTCCGAGCCGTTGGTGATGTCGAGGGCGCCGTCGTGGATCTGGTACTTGCGGCCGAAGTGCGTCTGCTCGGACTTGTCGAAGAACGGCGCGTCGCTGAACGTGTTGTGGTCCGCCCAGACGTGGGTCGCGCCGCGCAGCGTCACCGAGTCGTAGTTGGAGTTCCACTCGCCCAGGGAACCGTCCGTCGGGTCCCACTGCGGGAAGCAGTCCTCGGTGGCGGTGAGCGAGAGGTTGCGGATGATGACGTTGTCGACGTCCTGCACCTGCAGACTCCCGCCGGTGATCCCGGCCTTGGTGCCCGGGACACCCACGACGGTGGTGTTGGCCGGGACCCGGAAGACGATGTTCTTCTTCTGCTTGGTCTGGGCTGCCGCGCGGGCCTTCTCCTGCGTGCCCGCGGGGGCCTTCTTGCCGTACGTGGCCGGGTCGAACGCCTTCAGGTACGCGGACAGTGAATAGCCCGTGCCCGAGGCGTAGTCGGCGCAGGTCAGCTTCTTGCCCGCGTCGTCCGTGTTGGCGTCGATCGTGCCCTTGATCTTGACGATCTTCGGGGTGGAGTCGGTGGCCGAGCCGAGCGCCTTCACCAGCTGGGCGCGGGTGCTGACGGTGAAGGTGTGCGCGGAGTCGGCCTTCGAACCGCCGGTCGTGCCCGAACCGGACGCTGCCCAGCCGTCCTTGGCGGGCAGGGCCTGGTGCGCCAGGTCGACGGCACCCGCGTTCGCGTTCATCACGAAGGGGACGGCGCCGAGACCCGCGGCCGCCACGGCAGCGGCGGAGAGGAGAGCGGTGCGCCGCTTGCGGAGGGACCTGCGGTGGGAGGGGGATGCCACGGATGAGTCCTTACGTGGTTCTTGTGGGGCTCGTGCGTTGTGTGGAGCCCCTGTGAACGGGGTTCCGACTCATCTGTGGTCGCGGCGACCGGAAAGGTTGCCCTCTTTCCCTGACAGCACGTTTCAGGCCCTCCTCCAGGGCACCCCTCACGTCCCCCTCAGGGCTCCGTCAGGACACCGCCGGCCCCGTGACGAACCGTCCATTGGCGTCGTACGGCCAGACGTTGGGCTTGCAGCCGAGCATCCCCTTGATCTGCTGCATCATCGCCGGGGCCGGCTTCCCCGCTCCGGGGCACGTCACATGGCCGTGGCCGAGGAAGTGGCCGACCTCGTGGTTGATGATCAGCGCGCGGTACGCGTCCACGTCGGCGGCGTACACCGGCGTCGCCAGCAGCCACCGCTTGAGGTTCACGACAACGTCCTTGCCCACGTTGCAGTTGACCTCGCCGCGCGTGTTCAGCCCGTACCTGCCGCAGATGGCGTCCACCGTTCCCGGCGTGGCGAGCCGTACGACGAAGTCGGCCGTACCGCTGGAGACGCGGCGGAAGCCCGAGCGGCCGTCGGCCGTCCAGCCGCGCGGGTCGGCGAGTATGCCCTCCACCTGCTCGGCGACATCGGCCGCCGACTGCGTGAGGCCGTCCTCGACGACGACCTTGTAGCTCAGGACCCGGCTGCCCTTCCCGACGGTCCCGCTCCCGCCGCCGGCGGTGGCGAACGTGCCGGGACCCGTGGCCGGGATCTTGGGCGTTGAGGAGGACGAGGAGGCGGAGGGGCTGCCCTTTCCGGACGGCTCGCTGTCGGCCTTTTCGTCGGCCTTCCCGCCGGGCTTCTCACTCGCCTTGCCCGACTCCGTCCCGCCGCTCGGTTCCGGTGTCGGGTCCGGCGACGGAACGGACGGCGGCGAGGAGGCGGATCCGTCGGCGGCGTCGGAGGACGAGGACGTCGTCCAGTTCACGGCCACAGCGGCGGCGATCACCAACGCGACCAGCGCCGCCAGGCCGCCGAGTAACGGACCCTTGCTCTTCCGGCCGCGCCCGCCCGAACGCCCGCCGGACCGCCCGGGTCCACCGGATTGCGCGGAACCTCTGCGCCGACGCCGGGACGGTCGGGAGGCGGAGGACCCCCTGGTCGAGGACGGCTTCGCGCTTCGGGCAGTCGTGTTCATGGTCATCAAGAGTGAGTACGGCATGTAATGGGATATCGCTCAGCTGATAACGAAGAGATAACGGTCGATCACCCGTCCGGCCTATGTGATCGTCCCGTAACAGTTCCCCCACCGACGCCGGTACCTGCCTCAACTCCCCTGAGCCGTACGGATACTGAGCACATGCCACGCGTCCTGCTGATCGAAGACGACCGCGCCGTACGGGAGGGCGTCCGGCTCGCACTGCGCCGCCAGGGGCACGACGTCACCGTCGCCGGAACGGGCGAGGAGGGGCTGGCCCTGCTGCGGACCTTCCGGCCGGACGTCGTCGTGCTCGACCTGATGCTGCCCGGCCTCAGCGGTCTTGAGGTGTGCCGCCGGATCCGTACCGAGGACCAGGTGCCGATCCTCATGGCGACCGCCCGGGGCGACGACACGGACATCGTGGTCGGTCTTGAGGCCGGGGCGGACGACTACGTCGTCAAGCCGGTGCAGGCACGCGTGCTCGAAGCCCGTATCCGCGCGGTCCTGCGCCGGGTCGGCGGCGCGCCCAACCCCGACGGCATACCGAAGATCGAGAGCCACGGCGACGACGGCGAACTGACCATCGACCGGGCCGGGTTGGCCATCACCAGGCGGGGCGTGCCCGTCGCCCTCGCCCCGTCCGAACTGCGTCTCCTGCTGACCCTCTCCGCCTCGCCCGGCCAGGTGTTCTCCCGGCAGCAGCTGCTGGAGGCGGTCTGGGAGCACAGCTACCACGGCGACTCGCGGCTCGTGGACGCGTGCGTCAAGCGGCTGCGCACCAAGATGGGCGAGCCGGCAGGACAGCCGCGCTACATCCAGACCGTCCGCGGCTTCGGCTACCGGTTCCAGTCCCGGTGAGCGGTATCCGGATGCGTACCTGGATACGTACGACACGTACCTGGACGCGCGGGACGGCCGGGTACGGACCGGTGCCCCGGTGAACCGACCGCTGCGCGGTCTGCGCGGCCGGCTGCTCATCGCCTTCGTGCTGGTCACCGCCGTCGCCACCCTCACCACCGGCGCCCTTACCTTCCGCGAGGCCCGCGTCGCCGTGCTCCAGCAGAGCCAGGACACCATCATCAAACGGCTGCGGGCGCACGTCGACGGCCTGGCGCCCGGCATCGCCTACCCCCCGACCCAGATTGACCTGGAGCGGGTCGCCCTGGAGGTCGCCGCCGCCGAACCGGCGCAGAACTGGCGGGTGTTGGCCACCTACCGCGGCCTGCGGGCCACCTCCAGACCACAGGACACGTTCGCCGAGCTGTCGGCCGACATGCGGTCGGCCGTGGGCTCGCGGCGGGCCGCCGTCTTCCAGCGGGTGCGGACGGACGGACGCTCCTCGCTCGTCGTCGGCCTGCCGGTCACCTTCGGCGAGCCCGCCGAACGCCCCGCGTCCGGGGTCGCCGTCTTCCTGACGGTGCCGCAGACCGGCGAACAGGGTTACGTGGACGCCCTGGTCACCGCCATCGGACGCGCCGTCGTGCCCGCCCTCGGCCTCGCCGTCCTGCTCGCCCTGCTGGCCGCGCGCGGAGTGCTGCGCCCGGTACGCGAACTGCGCCGGGCCACCCGGAGCATCGCCGAGGGCCACCTGGACACCCGGCTCGCCGTCAACGGCTCCGACGAACTCGCCGACCTGTCACACACGTTCAACGAGACAGCCGCCGCACTTGAGGAGTCCGTGGCCGAGCTGCGCCGCATGGAGGCCCGCGCCCGCCGTTTCGTCGCGGACGTCTCGCACGAGCTGCGTACCCCGCTGGCCGCGATGTCGGCCGTCACCGACGTCCTGGACGAGGACGCGGCCCGGCTCGACCCGGACACCGCGATGGCCGTGCGGCTCATCAGCGGCGAGACCGTGAAGCTGGCCCGGCTCGTGAACGACCTGATGGAGATCTCCCGCTTCGATGCGGGCGCGGCCGGCCTGCAACTGGACGACCTCGACCTCGCGGAGTCCCTGCGGCGCACCCTCGCCGCCCGCGGCTGGCAGGACACGGTGGACACCCGGCTCCCCGGGCCCGGCGAACTGCGCGGCCGGGTCGACCCCCGCCGCCTCGACGTGGCCGTCGCCAACCTGGTCGGCAACGCACTACGGCACGGCGCACGCCCCGTACAACTGCGCCTGTACGCAAAGGAGATGCCGGACCCCGCCGCCGACGGCACGGTGTGGGCCGTCATCGAGGTGACGGACAGCGGGCCCGGCATTCCGGCGGACGTCCTGCCGCATGTCTTCGACCGCTTCTACAAGTCGGACACCGCCAGGACCCGGTCGGAGGGCAGCGGCCTCGGGCTCTCGATCACGGCGGAGAACGTCCGGCTGCACGGCGGTACGGTCCGGGCGGCGAACCGGCCGGAGGCCGACGAGGCGGAGAACGGCGGCGCGGTGTTCACGATTGAGATCCCCCTGGGCCAGGAGGAACCGGAGGAGAAGGAAGAGGAGAGGGAGGTACGAGAGACATGAGACGGCTCATCGAGCGCGGACGCGGACAGCGGACGATACGGTCCGGGCTTTCGCTCACGGCCGCCGCGTTGCTGCTCTCCTCCTGCGGGATTCCCTCGACGGGTGTGGTGGAGGCGGGAGAGGCGGCCACCGGCATACGGCCTGCCTACGTCCTCTACTTCGTCAGGCAGGACACCCTGCTCGGCGTCCGCAGCCGGGTCCCCGGCACCTTCGACATCGGGACGGCGGTGGCACTGCTGTTCCAGGGGCCGGACGCCGTCCTCGGCCGCAAGGGCCTGACCACGGAACTTCCCCCGCTGACGTCCCCGCCGACCGTCCGGGCGGACGGGGCACGGCTGTCGGTCGAACTGCCCCGCGGCACCGAGCCCCTGACCGGGACGGCCCTCGCCCAACTTACGTGCACCATCGCCGCCGCCCGCGTCGTCGTGGACGCGGGCTCCAGCTCCAGTTCCGGCTCGACGAGGGTCACTGTGACGATCCCCGGCGTCCGGCAGGCCGAGGGCTCCGGAGAGACGTGCCCCGGGTCCGCGACAGCGGAGTGACCGGGGGTGCCGCGCGCGCCCGGCGGTAGCCCTGCGCGCGCGGCGAACCAGGCAGGTGTCAGGAACCCTGCGGAATGCCGGCCGGGTCGACCGGGGCCACCAGTTCACCCTTCTCGCGGGTGGTGTTCGCGAGGTTGTCGTCGTCCGGAGTGGTCAGCCTCTCCCACTCCTCGTCCCAGATGAACTCGTCGTCGTCCCTGTTGCCGTGCGTCTCGTAGACGCGGCCCTTCGTGGTCAGCACCTTGATCCAGGCGTCGTTACCGACAGTCGAGACACTGATGGTGATGGAGCAGGCGTTCTTGGGGAAGTTGTCCTCGTCACTGATCTCTTCCCAGCTGTACTCGCCGAGCGGGGACTGGTCCCGGATCCCGGCGTATGCCTTGCCGTCGCTCAGCACCGCGCTGAGCTCCATGCCCCGCAGGGGGTTCATGATCGAGTCGATGTCCGAGCACTCCTGCTTGTCGCGGTCCCGGTCCTCGCACTTTTCGTGAAGCGGTCCGCCGGGGGTCTGCGCCTTCCCCTCCGGCTGGTACTTCTCGTGGTGCCCGTTCTCCTTGTCCTTCTTGCAGTCGTCGGTCGACGGGTCCGCCACGACGCTCCCGGCGGACGGGGCGACCGAGGCCGACGCGGGAGTCGCGACGCCGGAGAACACGAGAGCGAGAGAGGCGACAGCGCCGCCGGTCAGCCACGCGCCACGGGCGGCAAGCGGGCTCAGAGAGGACTTGGCCCTGAGTACAGGACTCATGCATTGCTCCTTTGATCCGAATGTACAGGTGTGCGAGAGCACCGGAAGCGAGTTCGAGCTTCCCCTGCAAACATCGGGTCGCAGACGCAACGACTGAAGGACTTCTCCGTACGATCAACACATCAGCCGACACGCGAAACTCCAATGGGTTCCTGCGCGAAAGCGAATCGGAAACCGGGCACTTGGCAAGCCGCACAACGGCGGACGGGGTCGCGTACGGACGGTCTCCCTGGTCGAGTCGCCAGGAGTGGTGTTGCCGTGAAGCCGCCGATCTGCGTCGGCCCGATCGTCAGGCCACAACCGTCGAAAACGAGTCGAACAAGGCGAACGTCTCGAACACACCTTGCGTCTGCCCGGAGTCCGAGGGCTGTTACGGTGGCCCCGCCTGTGGCATGTCCACGATTCATCCGTATGGTTTCGCCATGGCAGTCCCCGAGGTCATCCCGATCGCCTACGAGCCGCGCCACCGCACCGAGGCCATCGGTCACTACGCGGAGGGGCAGTTCCTGGGGTCGATCACGTACGCGTTCCCCGAGGGGTACCGGCCCGACGACGGCTGGGAAGAGCACAAACGTCTCTACGCGGTGCTCCACACCTTCGACGCCGAGGGCCGTTACCGGGACTCGGACATCTGGTGTGCCGGTACCTGGGCCGAGCAGCAGCGCGCCCCGGAGGGCCAGTACGCCCAGGACACGGTCCTCTCCCGGGCCCAGGCCCACCTGGCCAAACTCCTCAGGAGCCTCCCCCGGCGCCGCTACACGGACATCGCGATCCGCCCCTTCCGGATCACCGTCGACGGCGTGCTGTTCGGCATGCTGACCGGCGAGGACGAAGGGGAGCCCTGGGCCGAGCTCTACCCGGACCGGCTGGGCTTCGGCCCGCCATGGGACGGGCTGTACGAGACGTGATCCGCCACCGCCGCTCTGCCGCGGGTCGGACCCGATGCGCCGTACAGGCCCTGGCCCGGCCCTAGCTCATCTGCGCCTTGATGTGGTCGATGACCTCGTTGAACTCCTTCGTCGGCGAGAAGTCGACGTACTCGCAGTCCTCGAGCGCCTCCGGCACGTGGCCGGGCGCCCAGTAGAAGGCCTGCCCCGCCTCGTAGACCTCGCTCCCGGCCTTGGTGCGCATCCTGAGCCGCCCCTTGAGGAGATATCCCCAGTGGGGGCACTGGCACTGGTCGTCGGGCAGGCCCTTCACCGCCGGCGCCATGTCCGTCCCCTCTGGGAGGGTCGCGAAGGCGACACTCATGCCGCCGCCCACTTCCTGCATGCGCAGTTCCACACCGTTGCCTTCGATGGCGACGGGGGTGTCGTTCCGCGTGGCTGCCGTCATGATTCCTCCATGGCCGGTCCGCTGCGGGTCTCGGGATCCGCGTCTCGGGAATCTCCGCTCATGGGATTCTCGGCGTCTCGGGAATCTCCGCCTCCTTCCAGTCTGACCCCGGGGCCCATGGTGTGCGACAGCTCACCTATCGCCGGCCGCCCCCGAAGCCTCCCTCCGGTGCCTCGCCCGCCGTCACCGTGGCGATGCGCTCGGCCGAGCCGAGGGTGCCCGAGGCCGCCAGACCTCCCGTACCGGTACCCGACTTCGTGCCGCCCGAGTAGATCTCGTACTTCTCGCCGCTCTTCACCGCGGACGACGAGTACACGACGTTCTGGATCGACTTCGAGGTGACGTACGTGGCGACGACCTTGCCGTCGGAGTCGACGACGTGGAGGGTCGTGCCGGCCTCGACCGACGAGTCGAGGGTGGCGGAGAGCCAGCCCTGCTCGGAGTCGGTGGACGGGGCGACGGCCATGCCCGCGCTGCCGGCGGCCAGCAGGACTCCACCGCTGATGCCGAAGTCGCCGTTGACGTCGAGGGCACCGTTGCCACCCTGCTGCGGGCCGTTCACGACGACCGTGCCGCCGGTGATCTCGGCGGTGCCGTTGGAGTCGAGCCCGTCGCCCTCGGAGTCGACGACCAGGGTGCCGCCGCTGACGGTGAGCTTGAAGTCACCGACGCTCTCACCACCGCCTCCACCGCCT
>NZ_LIQZ01000179.1:0-305 GCF_001418655.1 Streptomyces phaeochromogenes
GACGGCACGGCTGCGCAGCAGTCCGTACGGGTCGGCGACGTCCACGCTCTCCTGCGCGCCGAGCCCGAGGACGCTGTGGTGGAAGAGGGCCGCCTCGTCGAACTGGTGCCAGGGCTGGGTGAGGGCCAGATGGTCGATGCGGTGTATGCCCCCGGCGACGGGCGAATTGGGCGATGCGGGCGACTCGTGCGCGGCAAGCGACTCGTGCACCACGGGCGGCTTGTGCGCGATGGGCTCGAAGTCACCGGTCCAGCTGGGCAGTTCGGGTCGGTCCGTGGCGCAGAAGAAGAGTTCCGTGCCGTCGG
>NZ_LIQZ01000179.1:329-1375 GCF_001418655.1 Streptomyces phaeochromogenes
CGGGGACTCCAGGCCGACGGCGGCCAGCTGGGTACCGTCCCGTCGTGCGGCCGGACCCGTGTTGATCAGCAGCCGGGCCTCACCCTGCTGCCACAGGTCGACCGGCTTGCTGCGGTGCCGGGCCGTGCGGGCGAAGCCGAGCGCTTCGAGGATCTCCGACAGCGGTTCGACGTCAGGAGTGACCAGTTCGGCGAACGCGATTCCGGTCGGTACGACGGGGGCGGGCGGTTCGGTGAGGCCGACGCTCTCCTGCAGCACGAGCAGCGAACGCAACGCGTCGACGGCGGTCGGCCCGGCCTCCGCCTGCCGGAACACGTCGTTGAACACTTCCAGCGAGAGCGGCCCTTCATAGCCGGCACGCATCACATGGCCGACGAGCCCGGCGACGTCGAAGCCGCCCTGCCCGGGGAAACAGCGGTAGTGCCGGCTCCACTGCAGCACGTCCATCGCCATCAGCGGCGCGTCGGCCAGCTGCAGGAAGAAGATCTTCTCGCCGGGGATGTCCTCGATCCCCTTGGGGTCGGAACCACGCGCCAGGATGTGAAAACTGTCCAGGCAAGTCCCGAGCGCGGGATGGTCGGCCGCCTCGACGATGCGCCAGGCATGGTCGTACGTACTGACGTGGCGGCCCCACGCCAGCGCCTCGTACGCGACGCGGATGCCGAACCCCTCGGCCAGTTCGGCGAGCCGCCGCAGCTGGAACGCGGCCAGCGCGTCGTCGTCCTCGGCGAGCGGCGACACGCTGGAGCACACGAGCACGGTGTCGGCCCCGAGCCGCTCCATGAGCCGGAACTTGTGCTCGGCCCGCCGCAGATTCCGCGCGAACTCCTCCGAGGGCACCGCCTCGATGTCACGCATCGGCTGGTAGAGATCGATACTCAGCCCGAGATCGGCACAGCGGGCCCGCACCTCCTCGGGTGTGAGGGGGCTGGCGAGCAGGTCGTTCTCGAAGATCTCGACACCGTCGAAGCCCGCCCGCGCCGCGGCCGTGAGCTTCTCGGTAAGGGCCCCACTGAGAGAGACGGTGGCAATGGACGTACGCACGT
>NZ_LIQZ01000018.1 GCF_001418655.1 Streptomyces phaeochromogenes
GATGTCCTTCTTGCGCCCGGTGATGCTGAGATAACCCTCGCTGTCGATCCGGCCGATGTCGCCGGTCGCCAGCCAGCCGTTGTACAGCGCGGCCCGGGTGCTCGCCTCGTCGTTGATATAGCCCTGGAAGACCGCGGGGCCCCGCACCAGGATCTCCCCGTCCTCGGCGACATGGACCTCCATGTCGGGCAGGGGGCGTCCGACGGTTCCGAACTTCTCCCGGCCCACCGGCTGCGCCGTAATTCCTCCGCTGGTTTCCGTGAGCCCGTATCCGTCGTGGACGAAAATCCCGATTCCCGAGTAGAAGAGGGCGAGTTCACGGTTGAGGGGCGAGCCGCCCGACACCGCGCCGCGGACTCTTCCGCCCAGCCCCGCACGCAGCTTTCGGTACACCGTTTTCTCGTAGAGGGCGTGTTGCAGCCGCAGATCGAAACCGGGGCCCGGACCCGTTCCCAGCCGCTGCCGCTCGGAGGCCGCGGCGAAATCCTGCGCCGTGCGGACCGCGCGCTCGAACAGGGCGCCGCGGCCCGCCTCCTGAGCCTTGCGCAGGAAGTTCTTGTAGATCTTCTCGAAGACGGACGGGACGGCGTAGAGGAACGTGGGGCGGAAGGACAGGAGGGCGGCGGACAGCGTCTCCGGGCGCAGATCGGGCACGTGCCCCATCAGCATCCCGCCGCGCATGCACAGCCCCTGGATCATGAGGCCGTACACGTGCGAGAAGGGCAGGAAGGCGAGGATGGCCGGCTGCTGCCCGGGGGGTGCCACCGTGTGGCCCCAGCCGGCCAGCAGGGTGTCGCAGGAACTCGCCAGGCTGCGATGGCTCAGGGCGCATCCCTTGGGAGGTCCCGTGGTGCCCGAGGTATAGGCGATGACCGCGGTCGAGTCGGGAAGCACGATCCGGCGCATCGACTCGACGGTGGTGACCGGTACCGACCGGCCCTGTTCCATCAGGTCGGTGAGGGCCCCGGAGTCCAGCTGCCAGACGTGCTGCAGGGTCGGCAGGGTGGCGCACACGGAGCCGACCGTCATGATGCCCTGCTCGTCCTCCACCACGACCGCGACACAGCCGGCGTCCTTGAGGATCCAGCCGACCTGCTCGTGCGACGACGTGGGGTAGATCGGCACGATCTCCGCGCCCACCGACCAGAGCGCGTAGCTGAGCACGGTCCACTCGTAGCGGGTGCGCGCCATGACGGCCACGCGGTGGCCCGGGAAGATCCCGGCGGCGATGAAGCCCCGGGCCACATCCACGACTTCGTCCCGCAGCTCGACCGCGGACACCGGTTCCCAGGCCCCCGGAGCGGCGTCCGAACGACGGGCCAGCTGAGACAGGGTGGGATCGCGTTCAGCCGTCTCGAAGAGACTGTCCGCGAGCCCTCCCTGCATCAATGGCCGAGCCGGTCTGACAACTTCCAAGGGGTGCATGTGCCGCTCCAGAAATTCCGCGCAGAGCGCCCCTCCGATGGAGTCCGGAATCGAGGCGTTCGAAATCTAGCCCACGGCGGCGGTGGGTGTAGCACGAACCGTCGAACGCCTGGCTTGATGTCCTTTCCGGAAAGAGCGGTTCAGGTGGTGCCGAGCCACTTCAGCCCGTCGAGCAGAAAGCGGTTCTGGGTCGCACTCGCGAACGTGGAGGACAGCGGGGTGTTGGAGGCGTAGTCCATTGCGTTGTGGCCGAAGTTTGCATACAGCATGCGGTACTTCGCGTTCGTCCACAGGATCGGGTAGTACCCGCTGTACCAGGTCTGGTTGGGATCCGTGCCCAGCGGGAAACTGCTTGCGTCGACCGAGGCCAAGATCTTGATGTCCGGATTCCGCCGTAGGTCGTTGGACCAGCTGTACCACTCACTGACCGACGAGGTGAACGTGGCGGGCAGGTTCCTGGTCGAGGCGTGCGTGCGGTCCTCGGTCCGCAGGACGGCGGTCGTCGGACCCCAGGTGTTGGACTTGAAGTTCCCGCTGCCCAGGAACTGCTGGTGGTACCAGGGCCAGTTCTGAGCCGCGGTCGTGAACGCCGAGACGTGGAAGCCCAGCCAGCCGCCGCCCCCGCGCATGTACCGCTCGAAGCCCGCCCGCTGGTTGGCGGTCTGCGGCAGTTCGTCGAGGAACAGCACGACCTGGTACGCGTTCACGCCGCCGTTGGCCAGGAGGTTCCAGTCGGTGCTCGACGTGTAGGTGAAGCCGTTCTCGGCGGCCCGGGCCGGGAACCACTGGTTGGCCTCACGGACGAAGCTGATGTGCGCGGCGTCCCACGTACCGCTGTAGAGGGCGAGCACCTTGAACGGGGCCGCCGTGGAGGCCGCCTGGGCGGGCGGCGCGGCGAGGCCCAGCAGAGTTGCCAGCAGTACGAGGACCCGCAGGGCGAGGACCCGCGGAGTGACGCGCGCCGGACCGGAGGATCTGATTCCGAGCATGGAATGTTCCTTCCTTTTTGCGATCAGGGGGCTTTTCGCGATCACGGGTGGCTGACGAGGTTGGCGACGTTGGTGGCGGAGTTGGACGGGCCGCCGCGGTCGTTGATGACGTGCCGGATCGTTCCGGTGCCGCCGAGCGAGACCGTCACCATGCTGCGGAAGCGCACGTTGGCGTTGTTGGGCGCCTCGATGGCGTGCTCCGCGGTGACGCCCGGGTTCACGTTGAAGTAGCAGTAGCTGCCGAAGCCGTACACCTGGTGGCTGGTCACGGAGTTCGCGACCTTGTAGGCGGCGTAGCCCTGGGTGGAGCCGTTCATCCAGGCCGCCTGGTTGGGCGGGTCGTAGGGCATCTCGTTCTGGTAGAAGTACGTCCGGCCGCCGTTGCCGTTCCAGATGGTCTGGTGCTTCTGGTAGTGCTCGACAAACAGGCCGTACATGGTGACGTCGTCGCCGTTGACCACGAGCCCGGTGTCCGCGGTGTTGGTGTTCCAGCCGACACCGCTGCCGTGGTCGGCGCGCCAGATCCACAGGTGGTCGCCGATGACGTCGTCGCTGTTGATCGTGAGGCTGGTGGTGGCCTTGCCGACGGCCGCGCCGCCGACGCGGAAGAACACGTCGTGCAGGGAGCTCGGGTTGGCGCCGTGGTCCGCGGAGGAGCCGCTCGGCCCCATCTCGAGGAGCTGCGCCGAGTTGGTCGTTCCGGCGTCGACGAGGATCCCGGCGAGCTTGACGCCGTCCACGTCGGCGACCGTCATCGCGGTGATGCCGTTGTCCGGGATGAGCGTCGCGAGGCCGAGACCGAGCACGACGGTGTCGGGGCGGGTCACCTTGAGGGTCTGGTTCAGGTGGTAGACGCCAGGGGTGACCAGCAGGTTCTTGCCCTGTGCCAGCGCGTCGTTCATCTGGGCCGCCGTCGCGCCCGGCTTGACGATGAAGAAGTCCGACAGGGGCAGTGAGGCGCCGGCCGGTGCGCCGGACGCCCAGGTGGGGCCGCGCGAGTTGGTGCGTACGGAGGGCACGAACACCTTGTAGGCGCCGGCCGTGTCGACGTACAGGAAGGGCTTCTCACGGGAGACGGGTGTCTGGTCGACCGTCGTGTACGGGGGGTTGGGGAAGGTGGTCGCCGGGGCGTTCTGCGCGCCGACGAAGACCATGTTCCAGTTCGAGCCCGTCCAGCCGGCCCACTCGGTGTTGCGTGACAGCCACTGCTGCTGTGAGCCGGACCTGACCTGTCCGTCGATCTTCGTGTCGGCCATGTAGCCGCCGCTGGACCAGCCGCCGTCGTCGAGCTGGAGGTTGCCGCGCAGATGCATCCGCCGGTACGGGGCCGCCTGCGAGACGGCCCAGCGGTCGGTGCCGGAGGTCGGAGTCACGGACAGGTTCTCCGCCGAACGCCAGAAGTTCTGGGTGCCGTTGCCCTGGAACCAGTCGGCCTCGGCGTGCACCGCGCCGCGGATCGTGACGTCGTCGGGGGAGAGGCCGAGGCCGGCGACCTGGGTGTAGAAGCCGACGTTGGCGTCCGCGTTGTAGGTGCCCGGCTTGAAGAGGAAGGCCTTGCGGGCCGTGCCGAACTGGTTGGTCTCCTGCTGCGCGAAGGCCGAGTTCAGGCTGCTCTGTACGGTGGCGGCCGGGGTGGACGGGTCGAAGACGGTCACGTTGGGCCCGAAGTCCGGTGTCCCGGGCGGCTGTTGGGCATCGACCGGGTTGACGTGGAAGGACTGGGCGGCCGAGCCGTTGCAGGTCCACTGCTGAAGCTGGGTGCCGTCGGAGGTCGAGGCGCTCGGCACGTCGAGGCACTTGCCGCTGTGCCGGTTCACGAAGTGATAGGTCCCGGCGCTCTCGGCGACGGCCTGCCACTGCTGGTTCGTCCCGCCGCCGTACGTCCACAGCTGCACGGCCGCGCCGTCCGCGGCCGAGACGTCGGCGACGTCCCAGGTCTTTGTGACGTCGCCGCGGCTGTCGACGCGGACCCGTCCGTCGGAGGTGTCGCGGAGCTGCCACTGCTGGGCCTGGCTGCTGTTGCACGCGTACTGCTGGACGGCGGTGCCGTCGGCCGTTGCGGCGGCGCGGGCGTCCACGCACTTGCCGCTGCCCGCGTTCACGACCGTGGCCCAGCCGGTGGGGAGGGCAGCGGCCCGATCCGCCTTCGTGGGTGGGGCCGCGGCCACCGCGGTCGCGGCCGACGCCACCAGCGCGAGGGCGGTGAGGAGCGTGGGTATCCGACGGCCGGGTGATCTCTTCGATCTGAGCACGGATTCTCCTGTGCGAGTGGGGGGTTGAAGAATCGCCGTTCATGAATATGAACGATGGGCGCATGTGTGGGAACTCGGCGATCGGTGAACCTAAAGGTCTGAACCAAGCTCGTCAAGATCTGAAGCAAGGACAGCAAGAAATCGCCCCTCGCCCGAAAGGAGTTGAAGGTGGCGCACCCGGGGAAGCCACCGGAAGCTCGCTGAAAAGTCGCCGGCGAACAGCCGGGAGGGCGGCCGGGAAGGCGGCTGGGAGCGCGGCCGGGAGAGCGGCGGACTTTCCCGTCGCGGACAGGCGGTCCGCCGTGCCCGTCATTACGATGAGAGAGATCGTGGCGCCGCCCCGCGGGTCCGCGTGCGAGGGGGCCGACCGACGTCAGGAGGGCCGCCGTGAGCACGATCGCGGTGAAGTCCGCCCAGCTGAGGAGCGGGCTGGTGCTCCCTTATGCCGAGGCGGGCTATCCGGAGGGGCTTCCCGTGGTCTTCGTTCACGGCCTCGCGGACTCCTGGTGGACGTTCGAGCCGCTGCTCAGGCAGCTCCCCGCCGCGGTGCACGGATACGCCCCCACGCAGCGGGGCCACGGCGACGCCGAACGGCCTCCGGACGGCTACCGGCCGGAGGACTTCGCGGGCGACCTGGTGGAATTCCTCGACGCGGTCGGCATCGGCCGAGCCGTCCTGGTCGGGGTGTCGAGCGGCGGGGTGGCCGCACGGATGGTGGCGGGGAGCCATCCCGACCGGGTGGCGGGCCTCGTCCTGGCGGGCGTCCCCGCGACACTCGCCGACAAGCCCGGCATCACTGCTCTGTGGGAGAAGGTCCAGGCCCTCGAAGACCCCGTGCCGCGCGCCTTCGCGGAGGACCTGCTCGGCGACCTCGCGAACCGGCCGCTGGGCCGTGGACTGCTGGCGACGATGGCCGAGGAGAATCTCAAGGTGCCCGCACGGGTGTGGCAGGAGACCATGCGCGGCCTGCTGGAGGCCGACCTCGCCGCGACACTGCGGGGAATCCTCGTACCCACGCTCGTTCTCTGGGGCGACGCGGACAGCGTGCTGCCGCGCGCCGACCAGCAGCGGATCCTCGACGCGATCCACGACTCGGCGCTCGTCGTGTACGAGGGCGCCGGGCACCTTCTGTACTGGGAGGAGCCCGAACGGGTCGTCCAGGACGTCGTCGGCTTCGCCGCCCGGGTCCTGCCGGCCCGCCCCGGCGGCGACACTCCCGGCAGTGCCGGGAGGCCGCAGGCACAGGGCGACGGGGGCGGGCCTTCCGCGTGACGTCGGGTCAGGCGACGGGTCAGGCGTTGGGGTCGAACGCGATCCCGGACGGCTTGGCCGAGGACAGGTGCGAGTTGAACGTGCTGTCCTTGATGCCGAGCGTGGCACTGCCGAAGTTGTACGAGGTCAGCGTGTCGCGCACGCCCGCGGGATAGCCGTTCCAGCCGACCAGCGGCGGGTACTGCCAGGTCCCCTTGTGGTTCTCCGGCGGCTCGTCGCCGGAGGTCGCGGCCCGGAAGCAGTGCGTGCTGATCCCGTCCTTGTGGTAGACGATCTTCGGGTGCGTCCCGTCCCAGCGGATCGCCGAGCGGTTGTGGACCGTGAACGAGCCGTGGTTGGACGTCGAGACGTACTGGGCCTCGTTGTTCTGCACCCACACCACGACGTGCTCCCAGTCGTGCCGGTGCCCGCCGAGGCTGGTGCCGGCCAGCGCCTGGTCCTTCTCGAAGTAGAGGGCGTACACGATCGCGCACCAGCCGTTGTTGCACTTGGAGCGCGAGTAGCCGTTGGTGTTGTCGAGGTCCGAGGCGTCGCGGCACTGGCCGTTGAGGGCGCCGCTCGGGTTGAGGCCGCCGTTGACGACACCGCCGGGGCCGATCGCGGGCGTCGAGTAGCAGCCGTCCGTGTCGTAGTCGTAGGCGGGCTGGAACGTCTGGTCCAGCCCGTCCGCGTTGGCGGGCAGTGCGCCGGGCGGGGCCGCCAGGGCGGTGGACGGGAAGACGAAGACCAGAGCGGCGGCGCCCGCGAGGACGCCGAGTGACCTCCGGCGCAGACGCCGGGATCCGGAAAGCTTCGATGCGGGACTGCCGTTCAAAGTGTCCTCCTGATCGGCCCTGTGCAGGCCAACGCCCTTTGTGACATGTGCAGTTCAGAGTCCCGGGTTTTCACTCGCGTGCCAAGAGGCCGCAGGCGTCACATTGGTTAAGGACCGCCCAACACTTGGGCCCCGCATCGGGAAAGAGCGCCACGGAGGGTGGGGTTGATGGGAAGGTGGGCCCCATGAGCGCGCCGCGGATCACCGGGCTCGACGGTGACGAGCACACCGCGCCCGACCTGCCCGTATCGACGGCAACGGGCGGGTGGCCAGGCAGATTCGGTGGACTCAAGCGCTTTCTGCGGCACCGGCGTTCGCTGTACGTGCTGGCCGTCGTCGCGCTCCTCGCCCAGATGACGGTCGCGATGGTCACCACGGCCGTCGAACAGACCCCGACCATCGACGAGCCCGTGTACGTGGCCTCGGCCGAGGTCTACCTCAAGGAGCACAGCCTCCGTTACAACCCCGAACACCCGCCCCTGGGCAAGCTGATCATCGCCTCCGGACTGGTGTTCACCGACGCGCACCTCGACTCCGGCTTCGTCGGCAGCCAGTCGGCCCTGGGGCGCAGCGTCCTGTACGAGTCGGGCAACGACCCGGAGCGGCTCATGCTGTGGGCACGGCTCCCGGTGATCGCGCTGACACTGCTGTTCGGGCTCGTGGTCCTCGCGTTCGCCCGCGATCTCACCGGCCCGGCGGGCGGGTTGGTGGCCCTCGCCCTGTACGCGTTCTCGCCGGACGTCATCGCCAACGGATCCCTGGCCACACTCGACGTCCCCGCGGCCGGATTCCTGCTCACCTCCGTCTGGCTCCTGTGGCGCGCGCGGAAACGGCCGTACCTCTGCCTCCCGCTCGCCGGGGTGGCGCTGGGCGCGGCCGTGGCCACCAAGATGAGCATGCTCGCGGTGGTTCCCGTCCTGATGCTGCTGGCCGTTCTGTCGTTCTGGTACGCCCGCAGGACACCCGGGCTCGACGCACGCGAACGGCTGCGGATCCTCGCGCGGGGCGCCGCGGTCGCCGTCGGCATGGCCCTCGTGGCGGTCGCCGTCGTGTGGGCCACCTACCTCGTCGTCGACCCCCGGCTGCGCTGGACACAGCCCGAGAACGTGCCGGACATCCGCGGCATGCGCGGCCGTGTCGCCGCGTGGCTGCCCTTCCCGGAGGCGTACCGGGACGGCATGCGCATCCAGTTCGGCTTCGAGTACGACATCTGGCAGGGCTTCCTGTTCGGCCGGCTGTACGAGGGCTCGCTCTGGTACTACCTGCCGGCCGCGCTCCTGGTGAAGACTCCGCTCGGCATGCTCGCCCTGTGGCTCGCCGGCGCAATCGCGGTCCTGTCGCTGCGTCGGCTGCGGCCCGCGGCGCCGTACGTACTCGTCCCCGCGGGCCTGCTCCTGGCCGTGTCCATGAACGGCGCCCGCGACCTCGGCGTCCGGTACGCCATCTTCGTACCGATGTTCGCGGCGGTCGCCGCCGCCGGTGTGACACTCCTGCGCCGCCGGTGGGTGTACGGCGTGACGGCCGCGCTGGTGTGCTTCGTGGCCGTCAGTTCACTGCGGACGTTTCCGTACTACCTGCCGTACTCCAACGAGGCGTTCGGCGGGCCCTCGAAGACCCATCTGCGGCTGCACGACTCGAACGTCGACTGGGGGCAGGACCTCGGCCGCCTCGCCCATCGCCTCCACCGGGACCACCCGGGCGAGCGGGCGTGGCTCGTCTACAAGGGCGCGGGTGTGCCCGCCTACTACGGAATCGACGCGGCCAACCCGCTCAAGGCCCCGCTGGGCGAGGTGCACGGGCTGCTCGTCGTGTCCAACTCCTCGGCGGCCAAGGCCGACGGACGGCTGGCCGCACTGCTCGACACCAGCACACCCCTCGACGACGTCGGCCACTCGATCACGCTCTACCGGCGACGCTGAGCGCCCCAACTGCCATGGGGGACTGCGCCATTCACATCTGACACATTGGTCCGACCGGGTCACAGGTTACGACGGTATCTTCGATGTCATGACAACGCGTCGTACGAGGAGACGCGGCGGGGCCAGAGCAATTGTGCTGGCCCTGTTGTGCGTTCTGGTGGCAGTCCCCGCGGGAAGCGGTGCCACCCCCGACGCGGCTGCCGCACCCGACGTGGCCGCCCGGCCGAACGTCACCCAGGGCCACTACGTCGGCACCTTCAACATCTACGGAAACATCGGCCATCGAGGCGACGCCGGCGACTGGATCGAGGAAGAAGCCGACGCCATCAGAAACCTCAGGCGCGGCGGCATGGACCGCTGGCTGTTCATCGGCCTCCAGGAGGTCTGCCAGGCCCAAGGCGAGCGGTTCGCCCGGGAGTTGGGCCTGCGCAGCGCCTTCATCGACACCGGTACGGACTGCGTCGACGGCCAGCCGTACGGCAACGCCATCCTGTTCCACTCGGCCACGAAGATCCTGCCACCTGCCCTGCTGCCCAACCCGGACAACAGGGGCGGGGAGCGGGGCATCATCTGCGCCGTCGTACGCGCTGCCGGGGACCAGGGCCCCTCGGGACCCCAAGTCACCGCGTGCAGCACGCACTTGAGCGCCGGCGTTACGAAGGACCGGGAACGAGAGGCCCAGGCCGCGTTCATCCGCCACGGCTGGAAACCGGACGGCACGCACACGCTGGGTGCGGACGGCCCGCTCGTCATCGCCGGTGACCTGAACGCCCCGCCCGACGCGCCGGAGTTGGACGTCATGTACGACGGCGTCGAGGCGAGCGGCCCTCGTGGGTCCGGGCCGTTCGCCTTTCCGACCTACGAGGACGGCCGCAAGCTCGACTACCTGTTCGTGTGGGGAGAGCGGGGCGCCGCACGCTGGGCCGACACCGGCACCCGCCCGACCATCCACTCGGACCACGACTTCTACTACAGCGAGTTGTCGATGGGGATCGGCTGAGCAGGGATCCGCGATACGGGTGAGCGCGCGGCTTCCGGGCGGTGGACGCCGCGTGGCCGGTAGCCCAGCCGGTCCGCCACACCCACCAGATCGGCCAGCAGCCAGATGATCGCCAGCCACATCTCGGTGCCCTGGAGACCCGGATCCCGACCGGGACCCGCACCGCCCTCGCCGGGCGGACCGAACCCGAAACCGGCCCCGTCCCGCCAGCGCTCCAGCGCCTGGGCCAGCTGTTCCCCGGCCCAGGCCCGCGCCTCGGCCGCGCGGTGGCGGGTCTGCTGCCCCACGAGCCACAACGGGTGCGCCACATCCAGCACATTGCACGCGTTCTGACGGCCCGCCGCGAACCAGCGCGGATCGCCACCATGGTCCAGCACGGTGTCCACCACCCGTTCCGAGTACGGCACTTGCAGCCCGAACTGCGCGAACGAGCCCCGCGTCAGGCGGTAGTAACCGTTGACCAGTTGAAGTCGGCCCGCTGCGGGCGAGGCCGCCTCGCCCCACATCCCCGTCCAGGGATCCACCCGGGTGCCCAGCCAGCCGAACAGCGCTTCCAGCGTGCCGGGCGCTCCTGCCTCGGCACCCAGCTCCAGGTTCCGGTGGGCGCCGGTCGCCCAGCAGTCCACCCACGCACCGGCCGACCACGCCTCCGTCCGCCACGGCAGCGAGTCCAGGCGAGCGACGAGCCGATCGGCCGTCATACGCCCTACGACGTGGACCGGGTGGGCGAAACCCGAGCCCAGCAGGTCGAGCGCGTAGCCCACGGACAGCACGTGGTACTCGGCGGTGCCGTCGTCGATCCAGCCGTCCGACGCCGGAGCCGGCAGCACACCGGGACCACCGTCCGCGGCGAGTTCGGGTACGAGTCCGCTGTCGGGGTCCTGCAGCGCGCGCAGCCGCTCAATGTGTTCGGCGGCAGCCAGTTGCGGGGGATGCGAGCGCAGGAGGAGATCGGCGATCTCGACGGCGTCGCAGTGGGCGCGGACGGTCTCGGGCGCTCCGGGCCGGTCGCTGTAGCGGCCCGTGTCCGCGTTCCAGCCACGGGCGAGGAGGTCGGCGGCCTGGCTCCGGGCCCGGTCCGCGAAGCGGGCGACGGCGTCCCCCAGGGAGTCGGCCGTAACCGGGCCTGCGGCGGACGTGGACCCTTGACCGCGGCGGTCCCGCAGCGGGCGGGCCGGGTTCCCGGCGGCGACCGTCCACGGCGGCAGGTCCTTGGTCACGACGGCGCCCGCGCCCACCACACAGTGGTCCCCGATCGTCACCCCGTCGAGGACGACGACGTTCGAGCCGATCCACACGTCGTCGCCGACGGTGATGCCCTTGCTGGTGAGGGGCTGCCGGTGCACGGGCCGGTCGGGCGCGAATCCGTGGTTGAAGCCGAGCAGGGAGCTGTGGGCGCCGATCCGCACACCGTCCCCGAGGGTGATGCGGCCCCGCACGGTGGCGTACGGATTGACCGTGCAGTCGGTGCCGGTCGTCACTTCGCCGGTGACGTACGCGTGCCCGGCGATGTAGGAGTTCTCGCCCAGACGCAGGACGTCGGTGAACACCCCGGCGGCGGGGGAGACGTAGGTGCGCGGACCGAGACTCGCGCCGCCGGCCGTGAGCCGCTTCTGAAGCGCTGCCTGCGCGGCGCGCTGCTCGTCGGACGCACGACGGACGAAGTCCCAGGGGCAGTAGTCGAAGTAGGAGTCGTCCACCGAGCTTTCCGAGTTCATCGCACGCGAGTCTAGAGAGCGCTTGCTGCACCCGGCAATCCTTCTGCCGCCGGTCCTGTCACTGGTTCTGCCGTCGGCCCCGTCGCCGGTCCTGCCGCCGGTCAGGGGCATGGCGGTCGTGTCACCGCGGGCGTCGGCGGGCCGGGCCGTACGGTGGCCACCGCAAGGCCGGACCCGTGAGTCGAAACACCTGGTGGCGTGATGTGCTGGAGCGCGACGGCCGATCTCGTGGCGGGCTGCGGCATCGCCGCCGTCGGAGTCGCCTGCGTGGCGCGGACCCGCAGGGTCGGTGACCTTCCGCTGGCCGGGCTGCCGTTGCTGCTCGGGGCCCATCAGGTGGTCGAGTCCCTGGTCTGGCGTTCCGGGGGAGGCACCGGACCCGCCACCGTGGCCTGGGCGGCGATGGCGCTTCCACTGCTGGCGCTGTGGGTACCGGTGGCCGTGCTGTGCGCGACGCCGCCGGGTGCCCGCCACCGGCTGGTCATCCCGCTCGCCGCCGGTCTCGCCACCGCGGCGACCCTCTCGTACAACCTCGCCACGCACTCGGTGACCGCCGATATTCGCGGCCACACCGTCGGCTACGTCATCGATCTGCCTCGGGCCGAACTTCTCGTGGCGGGCTACCTGCTGGCCACGGTCGGCTCCCTGCTGCTCTCCGGCGACCGGACGCTGGTGCTGCTCGGCGTCCTGGTCGCCGTCGGCGCGGTGGTCTGCTGGGCGCTGTGGGAGCTGGAGTTCGTCTCGACGTGGTGCGCGTTCGCGGCGGTGTGCTCGGTGGTGATGTACGGCTGGGTGCGCGGGCGGTCCGTGTCACCGGGCGTTCCTCGCGTGAGGGCCGAACGGTGACGGCGACCCGTGGCAGCGGCCTGTAGGGAACCGATGAGTTTCGGCGCGGCGCACAGTCGGTACTGGCGCGGAGGCGGTGAGCGCCTCGAACCGAGGAAGGGCAGTGCACCGTGAGACTGATTCTGCAGGAGTTCCTGTCGCTGGACGGTGTGGCCCAGGGCCCCGGGTCCCCGGAGGAGGACACCAGCGACGGGTTCACGCGGGGAGGCTGGCTCGTGCCGCACCTGGACGACACGTACATGCGGATCGTCACGGGCTGGCTCGACGAGGCGGACGCGTTCCTGTTCGGCCGCCGCACCTACGTCAGCTTCGCCAGGGACTGGCCGAAGATGAACGACCCGGACGACCCGATCGGCACCAAGCTCAACGGCCTGCCGAAGTACGTGGCCTCGCACAGCCTGACCACGGCCGACTGGGACCCGACCACCATCCTCTCCGGAGATGTGCCGTCCCAGGTCGCCGAGTTGAAGCGGCAGCCCGGCCGCGAGCTGCAGATCCACGGCAGCGCCCGCCTGGGCGCGTCCCTGCTGGCCGCCGGGCTGGTCGACGAGGTGCGCCTGATGATCGCGCCGGTGGTCGTGGGCGGCGGACGCCGGCTGTTCCCGGAGAACGGCACGCCCTCCGGGCTGCGGCTGTTGCACAGCGAGACGACACCGAGCGGCGTGACGTCCCAGATCTACGAGACGACGGGCCTGCCCCAGTACGGGACCTTCGACTCGGGCGCGTAGGTCCCGTCAGGGCGGCTCAGCGGCTGGAGGGGCTGTCCCGTCCATGCTCTGTCGTCGAGGGTCGCCGCCGCGCCCGGTCGGCTTCCGAGCGCGGCGGTGTCTCTGAGGCGGTGACTCAGAAGGTGAGACTCCAGCTGTCGAGGTAGCCCGGGTCGACGGTGAAGATGCCGGGCGTGTTGTCCGTGACGCGCAGCTTCCATGTGCCGTTGGCGGGTATCGCCGACGCGTCGACCGTGAAGGTCGTGTGCAGTTCGGAACCGGTGTCCCAGACGAAGTCCTTCACGAGCAGCGCCGTGCCGTCCTCGCCGACCAGATGGATGACCTGGCCGCCGATGAAGTCGTGGATCAGGTCGACGGTGACCTTGAGATCGCTGGAGGCGTTGCCCTCGCGGCCGGTGACGGTGATAGGCGACTCGATGGTGCGCCAGTTGGGGATGTCGAATCGGGCGGGGTTGACGAAGTGGTCGCCGCCGGAGGCCAGGACCTTCCAGGTGAAGGGCAGCGTGCGGGTCTCCGCGGCGGAGTTCCTGATCGTCACGGCGGTCGTGAAGGCACCGGCCGATGTCGGGGTGCCGGAGATGAGTCCGGTCGCGGAGTCGATGGACAGGCCATCAGGCAGGCCTGTGGCGGAGTACGTCAGGGCGCCCGGTCGTGTGGTCGTCGCCTCGATCGGACGGCTGGTCGGCTGGCCGACGGCGGAGTCCCTGGCGGAGGGCGCCTTCGCGGCGATGTGGTTGACGTAGCGGGGGCCGACGTTGACGGCCGCCCAGGCGTTGCCGACCGCCTCGTACGCGTCGCTGGACACGCCGAACAGATCGGCGGCTGCCTGGAGCGTGGCGGTGCGGGCCCCCGCGTAGTCGGTGCTGCTGGTCATGTAGCGGGTCAGCGCCCGGTACCAGACGTTGGTGGCGTTGTGCAGGCCCAGAGCTGCGACCGGCAGGCCGTCGTAGGTGGGGCTGTCGTAGGCGATGCCGTTGACGGTCCTCTTCCCGCTGCCCTCGGCGAGCAGGTAGAAGAAGTGGTTGGCCACGCCGGAGCTGAAGTGCGGGTCCAGCTTGCGGGTCTGTTCGGTCCAGTGGTCCTGCGAAGTGCCCTTCACCGAGGCGTCCTTGGAGGGCTCGTCCATGTACCGCAGGGGTTTCCCGGTGCCGCGCACATCGGCCAGTTCGCCGACCAGGTAGTCGGGCACGTCCTTGGCGCTGTTGGCGAAGAACTCCACGGCGGTGCCCATGATGTCGCTGGTGGCCTCGTTCAGACCGCCGGACTCACCGGAGTACGTGAGGTCCGCGGTGGCGGAGGTGACGCCGTGGGTCATCTCGTGGGCGGCGATGTCGAGTTCGGTGAGCGGACGGGCGTCGTCCAGGCCGTCGCCGTAGGTCATGCAGAAGCAGAGGTCGTCCCAGAAGGCGTTGGCGTATCCGTCGCCGAAATGCACCCGGGAACGGGCGCCGACACCGTCGTCGGCTATGCCGTTGCGGCCGAACCGGTCGTGGTAGAAGTCCCAGGTCTTCTGCGCGCCGTAGGCGGCGTCCACGGCGGCCGTCTGGCGGTCGGCGGGCGTTCCGTCGCCCCAGACATCGTTGTCATCCGTCAGGAGGGTGCCGAGCCCGCCCGCGCTCACGTCGTACGTCGTGTGGCCGCCGCGCTGGGGGTCGGTCAGCTGATAGAGGTCGCCGCCGCGTACGGAGCCGACCTGCACGGTGCCGCTGTACTGGCTCACGCCCGTACCGGAGTGGACCTGCTCGAAACTCCCCAGCAGCGCGCCGCTCCTGGCGTCGGTCACGATCCGCAGACTGCTCGGAGTCCCGTCCTCCTGCACGCCGGTGACGACGGTTTCCCAGGCGAGCGCCGGTTCGGCGGCCCCGTTTCCCGCCCAGACGACGAGCCGCGGTGCGCCTTCCGGCGAGGCCTCGTCCGTCTTCTTTGACTCGGCCGCGTCCAGCGCCGACTTCTCCGCCTTCGCGGCCGGGACGGAGGCCTTCGTGGTGGATACCGAGATCGTCGTGGGCGAGGACTTGGAGACTGTACGGGTGCCGCCGCGTTCGTGAATCACCAGGTCGCCGCCGAGTACGGGCAGCCCGGCGAACGTGCGCTCGTAGCGGGTGTGCACGGTTCCGTCGGCATCCTTGATGACGTCCTTCGGTATCAGCTTCTCCCGCTCGCCCAGCTTCAGGGAACGGGCCGTGGCCGTACGGGAGTCGGCCGCCACCGAGAGCATCTTCCTCCGCTGCGCGGGAGAGAGCCCGACGGTTCTGGCGCCGGGTCTTGGCTCCGCCTCGATCTGCCTGGGAGCCCGATCCGAGCGGGCGGTCCGGGTCACGGGCTCGGCGCTCCAGGCGGGGAGCGTCGAACCGAGAAGCGCGACCATCGTGCCGACCGCGATCGTCGCCATGCGCGAGCGAGCGGAGGTGCGACGTCGGGATGGCGGAGAATTCTGGGGCGACGGCGCCGCCCCGGTCGTACGGAAGGTGTCCGTCACTGCTGCAACTCCTAGTGTCCGGCTGTCTGGTGACAGCCCGTCAGAGTGCGGAGCCGGAGGGCGGGACGCCTCCGGCGGGAGAGGTGCGAGTGGCGACCGTGCGGTCACTGGATCGTTTCAGCGTGCGGGGCGACTGTCACCACTGCGGAGATCGTTGTCCGAAATACGGTCAGTGGGCGTCTGTTGTGTCCGTCGCCGCACGTGGCGGATCACATGGGCCTTTACCTGGCGGCAACACGGCTTCCGTCAGCCACTTTGGCCACTTCCCGCCCTACCGCCCAAGTGGCCTGTCACAGCCAGCCCCGGCGCGCGGCCTGCCAGGCCAGCTGCATACGGGTGGCCGCGCCGGCCAGCTCCATCATGCGCTGGATGTGACGCTGCACCGTGCGGCGGCTCAGGCCCAGTTGGGTCGCCACCGCCTTGTCGGCGACGCCCGCCACCAGGAGGGCCAGCAGCCGCCGGTCGATCGCGGACAGCGGGTCGGGTCCGCCGACTCCGTCAGTCCCGGCGACCGCGCCCGAGTCGTCGACGTCCAGCGGGACGGCGTCCTCCCAGTAGCGCTCGAACAGGGCGATGAGGGCGGCGAGGAGATTGCTGTCCCGTACGAGTGCGGCGGTGGGTTCGTCCGGGCTGCCGTGAGGGCCGCCCGGCACGAGCGGGCAGACCGCGATGGCACGGTCCGCGACCGCGAGGCGCAGCGGCAGATGTGGAACCGCACGGGCGACCTCACCTGCGCGGACGCCCGCAACAACGTTGTCAACGGCTCCCTCGTCGTCGAAGAAGGCCTTCTCGTACAGCACTCGGTAGCGCACGCCGCGCGCCAGCGCCTCGAACTCCGAGCTGTTGCTGCCCGACGGCATCGCCACGTACTGGGCCTTGCAGAACCAGAGCATCTCGTCCTGCGCGCTGGCCTGGATCTGGCGCAGATGCTGGCGCAGCGCCTCGGCGCCCGTGATGACCTCGATCAGCTCGCTGGCGTCCCGGCGGCGCATCGTGTCGCGGTACACCTGCAGCAGGCTGGTGGCCTCGGCCCGGGCGAGGTCGAGCGCGTCGGCGTTCCGCTTCAGCCGGGGCATCAGCGCCACGTCCGGGGGAGTGGCCCGGAAGTGCCGGGGCAGCACATCGGTGTGGCTCGCCATGCCCTTGACGGCCAGCGCGTCGAGCACCCGCTCGGCCTCGGCCCGGCTCAGCCCGGTGCGCGCGGCGACATCACCGGCCGAGGCCTGACCCGCCGTCACCAGATGCCGGTAGACGGACTCCTCGGCGTCCGACACCCCTGCCGCCTCCAGCGTCACCGTGCCCTCCCCGAGACCGACCGGCTCCAATGTTCGAACACCGTACTGCACGGGTGTCACAGGCGGTGAGGGTGAGCGGGCCGTCCTGCGCCCGCTCACCCCCCGGTTGTGCACGCAGTACCTATCCGCGGTGCAGGTAGGCCCGTTGCACGGTCTGCCGCACGGAGTTGCCCGCGGCGTCGCGCGCCGTCACTCTCAGTGTCACGTACGCGTCACCGCGTACCCGCGACGGCTTCTTGACGGCGGCCTCGAACACGTTGTGCCCGCGGTCCTTCACCTCGGCCCGGCTCCAACTCCCGCCGTCGTCGTACGAGGCCTCGACCTGGACGCTCACCCCGCGCGGTGCGGCCAGCGTGTCCTGGGCGCGGACCGACAGTCCGACGGTGTGCGTGCGGCCGGAGCGTACGGCGTTGGACGCGTCGACCGGTACGTCGTAGTCGAGTTGGAGCAGCGGCAGGGCCGTCGCCGTGCCGGCGCTGCCCGAGCGGAACGACCAGGACGTCTCGGTGCCGGTCCCGTACACCCACTCCTGGGACACGCGCGAGGTGGTGAGATCCAACCGGTAGTCGGCCGCCCCGGACGGGACCTCGAAGTCCGTCCAGGCGCTGTCGGCCTCCGCCGTCTTCCGGCCGTTGCGGTACAGCACGGCGGAGGCCGAGTCGCCCTGCGCCGCCTTCGCTCCGCCCGAGGTGCCGATCCCGCCGCCGCCCACGAGCAGCCGCGACCGGTGACCTGCCTGCGAGTCGGTGAACTCCGGGATCCGCAGGCTCAGTACGTCACCCCTGCGCACGGACGGAGTCGCGGTGCCGCGCGGGATCGACGGCCGGACGACGGCCCCCTGCCAGGTGTCGCTCGTCCGCTCGCCCGCCCGGTACGTGCGCGGCGCGTCCGCCATGCCGACGAGCAGCGGCTTGTCCACGTCGAACGTCGTCTCGTGGTGCACGAAATGCTGCCAGGCGGTGTCCCCGGAGCTCACGTACTCGGTCCGCTCGAAGCCGGTCGGCACGTAACGGGTGTACTGCAGCCAGGCGGTGTCCTGGTACGGCCGCCGGGCGAAGCGCTGCTCACTGGCCCACGGGGCGCCGCCGTTGTCGGCGTACCTGGCCCGTACGACCGCGCTGTTGCGCTCGGAGACCGTGTGCACGACCTTGTCCGGAATCCGCTGCGAGGACACCTGCATGACGTCGTACAGATACGGGCTGCGCGCGGTGCCGGTGAACTTCACCGTGGTGTGCCCCTTGCCGATCCGCTTCAACAGAGCGGCTCCCGCGCTCGCGCCGATCCGGACGGTGGGCACGCCCCAGCGGTCGCCCTCAGGATGCCAGCGGGTCCACGCGATGTCGCTGAAGTGGACCAGCACGATGCCCCGTACACCGGCGGCTGCCGCCTGCTCCGCCAAGTCCCTTTCGTTGAGGCCCTGTTCGTTGGTGATGACCGCGAGCTTTCCGCGGGCCCGACTGAAGTCGGGCGCGGTGGCGTCACCCGCGTCGACCGCGGTCAGGCGCGTTCCCTTGTCGTCGAAGAGGGGCGAGGAGGGCATGTAGTAGGCGTCCAGCGGGTCCTTGCCGCCCGACACCGCCATGTCGAGGAGCGGCGCGACGAACTGCCAGCGCGACGCGAACTCGAAGGTGCCGTCGGTGACGGCGGAGGTCGGACTCACGTACAGACGCCTGCCGACGTCGAAGTACATCGTCCCCTGGAGCAGGCTGTGCCCGTCGATCTTCCGGTACGTCTGGTAGCTGAGGATGCCGCGCTGCTCGGCCGGCCGGGGCGTGCGGATGTCGACCAGGGTGGTCCTGCGCGCGTCCAGCGTGACGGACATGTCCTTGGTGACCTTCACCTCCGGCACGACCACATGCCGCAGCTCCTGCCCGTCGGGGGCCGGGTCCAGGGACGAGTAGTCCAACTGGTAGGTGCCCTCCTCGACTTCGGCGACGGCCGGGTCGGTGCCGGTGTAGCCGACGAAGCCGTCGGCTCCCCAGATCGTCGGCAGAGCCTCGACCTGATTGCCCTTGTGGTCGACGGTCTTGACGGTGAGGCGGTGCACCGGCCCCTGCACGACGAGGCTCACCGTGGTGTGCACGGTGACCTTCCCGTCCGCGGAGGCCGCGGTCACGTACCCGTAGTAGTCGCCCTGCTGGGCACGGGCCGGATCGACCGTCAGCGGAACCTCGGCCGTGGCGCCGGCCGGTACGCGGACGGAGGCGGAGCCGAGCCGTACCGCCCCCTCCGCCGGCTCGCGGCCTCCCGCCGTGGCCAGGCGGGTGGTGAGTGCGAGCGTGACGTCGGCGTCGGAGGTGTTCGTGTAACGCAGCTGCGTCGTACGGGTGTTGCCGCCGCCGGTCTCGAACGGGCCCAGTGCGACGGTGCCCGTGGCGGTGACCGGCCCCAGGGCGGCGGCTTCCACATCGACGAGGCCGCCGCCCTGCTCGGTGACCTCCTGACCGTCGGCCGTGCGGGCCGTGCTGACGAGCGCGTCCTTCAACCGGGCCGCGCTCCAGCCGGGATGCCGCTGGGCGAGCAGCGCGGCGGCGCCCGCCACGTGCGGGGCGGCCATCGACGTACCGGAGGCCGCCACATGGTGTGCGTCGACCGGGTCGCCCATCGTCGTGCCGGCCGCGCGGGCCGCGACGATGCCGACGCCGGGCGCCGTCAGATCGGGCTTGACCGCGTCGTCACCCGCGCGTGGACCGCGGCTGGAGAACGGGGCGAGGCCGCCGTTCCGGTCGACCGCGCCGACGGTGAGGGCGGCGTCCGCGGCACCGGGGGAGCCGATGGTGCCCGTGCCCTGCTCGCCGTTGTTGCCCGCAGCGACGACGAACAACGCGCCTGTGCGCTCGGTGAGTTCGTTCAGGGCGAGGCTCATCGGGTCCGTGCCGTCGCTCGGACTGTCCGAGCCCAGACTCATGTTGACGACCTTGGCACCCGCGTCCGCCGCCCACTCCATGCCGGCGATCACCTGGGACTCGGTGCCGTAGCCGTCGTCCCCGAGAACCTTGCCGACGAGCAGGTCGGCGCCGGGCGCCACCCCCTTGCGCCCGCCACCGGACGCGGCTCCGCTGCCTCCGACGATGGACGCGACATGCGTGCCGTGCCCGAAGGCGTCCCCCGTACCGGAGCTGCCCGAGAAGTCCTTGGCCTCGGCGATCCGTCCGGCCAGATCCGGATGGGACTGGTCCGCGCCGGTGTCCAGGACGGCGACCTTGACGGACTCGCCCCGATAGCCGGCCTTCCACACGGCGGGCGCGCCGATCTGCGGGACACTGCGGTCCAGCGTGGCGTCCACCCGGCCGTCGAGCCACACCCGAGGGGTGTCGGCGGCCCGTGCGGCGCTCACCGGGCCGTCGCCCGGGGCCAGTTGCTTCCAGAACCTGCCGAGATCCTCCTCGGCGACCCGCACCGACCTGGCGCCGATGCTGTCCAGCCGGCGGACCGGCGAACCGTCCTCGGCGAGACCGGTCAGCCGCCGCACGGCGGACGCCGCCGCGCCGTCGGCTCCCGCCACGATCAGCGGAAGCGCGTCGCTGTGCGCCTCGTCGTACCGCTGGGCGAGCAGCGCGCTCACGTCGAACAGCTTCCGGTCCAGGCGCCCCGCCGAGACCAGGTCCCCGGCGTCGGACGGCAGGACCGTCAGACGCCTGTCCTGTTCGTAGGTCCTGAAGAGGATGTGCCGCCGCCCGGCACCGGGTGTGACCGAGGCGGTCCGCCGCCCTTCGGCGTCGGTGCCCACGGTCACCCGGTCACCCGTGATCAGGCGCACGGTGCCGAGGCTCTTCGGCGCGGGAGCGTCGGCCGCCGCTGCCGCCGTGGGCCCCGTGCCGGTGCCGGCGGCCACCGGCGCCACGGCACCCGCAGCCAGGGCGAGTCCTGTCGATATCGCCGCCACCAGGCGGATCCGTCTCATCAGTCCCGTGCCTTCCGTCGTACGCGCGGAGAAGTTCATGCGCTGGACAGAATCCGGTGGTACGGAATGCCATGTCACTCGATTCCGGTGGCACAGGTGGGACATGTCGCAACAGCGACACCAACGCGTCCCGGTGTCCCATCGCCGAGGAACTGGCCCCCGTCTCAAGCGAACTGGCCCAATTCGCCGGCGGTCTCACCCGATGACGCGGGCCGGGGCCTGGAGCAACACGTCTCTTCAGTAGCCGATCGTGAAGCGCCGCTGCACGAACCGCGGAAGCTCCGCCTCGTCGATCAGGGCGACCGCCGCGTCCTCCGCCGAGATGCGGCTGCGCCCCTCCGCGTCGCGGACCGCCTGGTCACCGCCGATGCGGAAGCGGCCGGTGCGCTCGCCGGGGGCGATCTCCATGGCGGGGCTGAAGTAGGTCCACAGCCGGTTCGAGGTGCGCAGGACATCGAAGCCGTCACGGGCGCCGCGCGCCGCCGCCGCGTAGGCGCGGGGCAGTCCCAGCCAGTCGAGGATCTCGTGCATGCGCTCGTCCGAGTCGGCGAGCGCCAGTCCGGGCTCGACCTCCAGGCTGCCCGCGCCGCCGATCACGATCAGCCGGGTCCGCGGGTGGCTCTCCAGCGCCTTCGTCAGGGCGCGCGCCACGGTGGAGTGGGTCGTGGGGTCGTCGATCGAGCGCCGGACGGTGTCCTCGAAGTCCTTGGCGGCGTTGCCGGGCTGGTAGGCGCTGATGAGCACGTCGAGGCCGGGCAGCACGGCCGTGATACTCGCCGCGTCCAGGACGTCGACGCTCGCCCAGGTGATGTTCTCCCTCTTCTCGTCGGCCCGTGGCCGCGACGCGTCGCGGCTGAACGCCCTGACGTGATGCCCCCGTTCCAGGGCCTCGGCAACGACCCGGCTGCCGATGGTCCCCGTGGCTCCGACGACTCCGATGTGCATGGTTCTCCCCCTACTCGCATGCGGCACGAGGGCGCGGTCAACCGGATCGGTTGCGCCCGTGCGGTGACTATACGGCGTGAAGTTTCTATACGGCCATCAATTCCGGTGACGCTGTAGAGTGCCCGGGTGGCAGGTACGGCGAGCAGGGCGGGAAGCACGGGGCGGCGCGAGCGGCTCCGGGCCGAGACGACGGCCGAAATCAAGGACGTGGCACTGGAGTTGATGGCCTCGGGCGGGCCCGAAGCCATCACCCTGCGGGCCATCGCCCGCGAGATGGGCATGACGGCCAACGCCATCTACGGCTACTTCGCCACCCGCGACGACCTGGTCACCGTGCTCATCGGCGACGTGTACACCGAGCTGGCCGACGCCGTGGACACCGCGTGGGAGAGCGCCTCCGCCGACAGCCCGGCCACCCGGATCCAGGGCTGGGCCGGCGCCTTCCGGAACTGGGCCCTGGCCAACCCCGAGGGCTTCCGGCTCGTCTACGGCGACCCCGTTCCCGGCTACGACACCCCCCACGGAGGCGCCGCCCCGGAGGCCGCCCACCGGGTCTGCGCCGGGCTCACCGCGCTCGCGGCAGCCGCCTGGCCGTACGCCGAACACCTCCATGAAAGCAGCGAGTTCGCGTGGTCCGACTTCGACGCCGGGCTCGTCGACAAGGTCCGCGCGGACTTCCCCGGTCTGCCGCCCGCCGCCGTCGCGCTCGCCCTGCGAATCTGGGGGCGCCTGCACGGCCTGGTGTCACTGGAGGTCTACGGCCATCTGCGCACCCAGACGACCAGCCCGGACAAGCTCTTCCGGGAGGAAGTGACCCAGCTCGTACGGTCGTTGGACATCCCGCTGCGCAGCTGAGGCCGCGCGCGGGTGAGTACCCACCCCGCCGACCTGAGTATGTGAACTCATGCCTCACCGGACCCGGCCGAAGAGACTGGACCGCAGCGGGGAGCCGGAGCGGCCGGAACCTCTCGTACGAGGGAGCAAGCACGATGAGTTCAGTCACCGGGGGCCAGACGTTGGGCGCTCCTTTCGGTACCTGGCCCGCCCGTCTGTATCTCGCGGTGTCCGCCGCGCTGATCGTCTGGCTGGCCGTCGTGTCGTCGCAGCCCTCGGGCGACGCCTCCTTCGCCGCCGTGATCCCGATCCTCTTCACGGCCCCGACCAGTCTGCTGATCCTGGCGATACCGGACGTATCGGTGGGCTGGCTGTACGCCGTACTCGGCGCGTCCGCCGTGGCCAACGCGTGGCTCATCGACCTCGTCTGGCGGCGGCTCAGCAGCCGGAAGGGCTGACCGGAGGGGCTGACCGGAGGGGCCGATTCGCCCCTGCTGCGGCCGACGTCGTGATGCGTATGCTCGCCCGATGACCGGACAAGAGATCACACAGGGGAGCCGCCAGGGCCTGCTCGCAGGCCAGGTGGTCATGATCACGGGTGCGTCCAGCGGCATCGGCGCGGCAGCGGCACGTCTGTTCGCGGAGGAGGGCGCGGCGGTCGTCCTGACGGCCCGCCGCGCGGAGCGGTTGAACAAGATCGTGGAGGAGATCACCGCCGTCGGCGGGCGGGCGCTCGCGGTTCCGGGCGACGTCGCCGTCGCAGCAGACGTCCGCCGCGCGGTCGAGGCGGCCGTGGAACACTTCGACGGTCTCGACTCCGCCTTCAACAACGCGGGTTACGCCACCGTCGGCACCCTCATGCACGAGACCGACGACGAGGTGTACGACCGCACGATGGACGTCAACGTCCGGGGCGTGTGGAACTGCATGAAGCACCAATTGCCCGTGATGCTCGCGTCGGGCAAGGGGGGTTCCATCGTCAACACCAGCAGCACGGCGGGCCGTTACGCGACCGGGGCCTCCGTCCCGTACGTCGCGTCCAAGCACGCCATCCTGGGGATCACCCGCGCGGCGGCGGCCGAGTACGGGGACCAGGGCATCCGCGTCAACGCGCTCGTCGTCGGTACGACGCGCAGCGAGATGATCGAGGAGGCCGTGCGGCAGTACCCGGACCTGGAGCAGGCTTTCATCGCCCCGCAGATCCAGAAGCGCATGGCCTCGCCCCGGGAGATCGCCGAGGCGGCGGCCTGGCTGTGCAGCCGGCGCTCGTCGTTCGTCACCGGTGTGGCGATGCCGGTGGACGGCGGCATCTCGGCCCAGGCCAAGGCCGGCTGAGCTCCGCGGATTGCCCGGCCCGCCCCGTCGTTCTCACCAGCGCTGCGGTTCGCTCCCCACGATCGGTGCCGACGGTTTGCCGTCGACGCCGACCGGGACGTCGCCCGCGAGCATCACCCGGTGCATGACCCGGGGATGATCGAGATGGGCAGTGTCGCTGGGGGCCAGGTGGATGGTGGCCCTGTTGTCCCAGAAGGCCACACTCCCCGGCTCCCAGCGGAACCGCACGGTGTACTGGGGCCGGGTCGCCTGTCCCAGGAGCATCTCCAGCAGCGGCGCGCTCTCCATGCGGGAAAGACCCAGGATCTGCTCGACGTAGTAGCCGTTGACGAACAGCACGCGCTCGCCCGTCTCCGGGTGCACCCGCACCAGCGGATGCTCGGTGGCGATCTGCCGGTCCAGCAGATGCCGTACGTACGCGTCGTCGCCGGGCCGTGGCTGATAACCGACCCCCAGCCGGTGCTCCGCGCGCAGCCCGTCGATGAAGTCGCGCAGGGGCCCGGAGAGCCCCGCGTACGCCGCCGCCAGGTTGGACCAGGTCGTGTCGCCGCCGTACGGGGGCACGTCCTCCGCGCGCAGGATGGTCGCGGCCGGCGGATCGACGCGGGCGCCGTGGTCGCAGTGCCAGCCGCGCAGCAGTGAGTGCCGGCGCCTGCGCAGCCACTCGTCGTGGTCCATGCCGTAGCGCCCGCCGAGTTCCAGCCGGTCGGCCGTCGTCTCGACCTCCGGGAAGTCCGGGGGTGACGCGCTGCCGCGTTTGCCGAGGCGGACCGGTTCGCCGAACCGCTTGGCGAACGCGACGTGCGAGGAGTGGTCCAGGCGCTGCCCCCGGAAGAACACCACCTTCCAGCGCAGCACCGCAGCGCGGATCCCGGCGACCACCGTGTCGTCCAGGTCCCCGGCCAGGTCGACGCCCGTGATCTCCGCGCCGATGTGTCCCGCGACCGGCTTCACCTCGACCTGTGTGTCCCTGTCCGTCGTCATACGGGCTCCGTCGATCGCTCGTTCCGACTGGTCGGGGCAAGCATGACCGCTCCGTCCGGAGTACGACAGTGCGCCTCGGGGGAGCGGTTCACGTCCGCGGGCGAAGGGCCGAGGCCTTGGCCGCCAGTGCGTCGAGCAGCAGGTCAACGGCCGGCTCGAAGGAGCTCTCGGCCATGGCGTGCAGCTCGCCCCGCACCTCGCTCAGCGCGGGATGGGACTCCGGGTCGACCGACTGGTAGGCCTCCGTCCACGCCCGCTCGTCGGCCTCGCGCTGCTCCCGGGGAAGCGCATGGCACGCCGCGTCCAGGGCCGCGTGGCTGAGAACCGTGTCGATGAAGGCCAGGTAGAGGCGGACGGCGTCGGCCGGCGGGAAACCGGCGGACAGCAGCAGACCGACCCCGGTCTCCACGGCACGGAACTCGTTCTCACGGCGCGTGACCCGGAACGAGGCCATGGCGGCGGCCCGCGGATGAGCGAGGTATCCGGCACGTACCCGCATCGCCATGTCGCGCAGCGAGGCGACCCAGTCGGGACCCGCGACGAATCCGACCATGGTGTCCCCGATGATCCGGTCGGCGATGGCCAGCAGCAGATCGTCGGTGTTGCGGAAGTAGCGGTAGAGCGCGCTCGGGTCGCACCCGAGGGCCGCGCCGAGGCGGCGCACGCTCAGCGCCTCCGGACCGTGCTCGCCGATCAGCCGCAGCGCGGTCTCGGTGATGAGCTCCTTGGACAGCACGACGCCCGAGGCGGTCGGGCGACGGCGTCGGCGTTCCTGCGGGGCGCGGGTGGGCATGAGGGCGGATCCCTTCGCACGGTCGACGGGCCTGTGCACGCTCAGTGAACGGCTCACCCCAGCCTTATGTCAACAGGATTGACGCAAGGTGTGCGGCCGTTGTTCCATCCTTCGCAACCCCCACACGGCTCTTCCTCCCGTCCCTCTCCCTCCTCGTGAGGAGCCCTGATGTCCTCCCTCGCTCCCGGCCAGTCCGCCCCTGACCGCCCGCCCGCCGAACTGCGCCGCTCGCTCGGCGTCGTCGACGGTGTCGCCATCGCCGCCTCCAGCACGGCGGCCACCACCAGCATCGCCATCGGCATGGGCGCCATCGGCACGATCGTCGGTCTCCAGGCCCCGGCCCTGCTGCTCCTGGCGTTCCTGCCCGTCCTCGGCATCGCCACGGCCTTCGCCCGCCTCAACCGCTCGGAACCCAACTGCGGCAACGGCTACACCTGGGTCGGCAAGTCCCTCGGCCCCTGGCCCGGCTTCCTGGCCGGCTGGGTCACCCTCGTCGGCTCGATCATCTTCCTCGCCTACACGAGCGCGGTGACCGGCTCGGTCGTGCTGATCTTCGCCAACAAGGCCGGCCTGGACTCCCTCGCCGGGATCGCCCTCGACCCGACGTCCACCGCAGTGAGCACGGTCGTCGGCCTGGTGGTCCTCGCCGCCGTCACCGTCCTCGCGATCACCGGGGTGCGCAGTGCCACCCGGCTCCAGTTCGGCCTGCTGGTCTTCGAGTACGCCGTCCTGCTGGTCTTCTGTACGTGGGCCCTGGTGACCGGCCATCAGGACTTCTCCTGGGCGTGGTTCAACCCCTTCGAGATCTCCAGCGGCACGGCCTTCGCGCAGGGCATGGTCCTCGCGGTGTTCTTCTTCTGGGGCTGGGACGCGGCGTTCAGCGTCACCGAGGAGACCAGGAGCCCCGGCGACTCGGCCCGCGGCGGGTTCATCGCCCTGTTCGCCATGCTCGGGCTCTTCATCTTCGCCTCGGTCGCGTTCCAGCGGGAGATGAGCCTGCCCGAACTCATCGAGAACGGCCCGCAGGCCCTCCCGTACCTCGGCGCCAAGCTCGCCGCCGAACCCTGGGCCAGCCTCCCGCTGCTCGCCCTCATGTTCTCGGCCGTCGCCTCCGTCCAGTCCTCCGTCATCCCCACCGCCCGCGGACTGCTCGCCATGGGCCGCGACCGCACGATGGGCCCGGTGTGGACCCGGATCCACCCCAAGTACGGCACGCCCGCCGCCGGAACCGTCCTCGTCATGTCGATCGCCGCCGCCATCGCCCTGCTCGCCATGGCCATCCCCAAGCTGAGCGACATGCTGCTGGCCGCCGTCAACGCCATCGGTCTCGTCGTCGCCCTCTACTACGGCCTCACCGCGCTCGCCTGCGCCGTCCGCTTCCGGGCCGCCCGCCACGACGGGCCCCGCGAGGCACTGCTGGCCGTCGGCGTGCCGGCCGCTTCCGGACTGGTCCTGCTGGGCCTCGGCGGCTACCTCGGATACTCGTACCTGACCATGACCGACCACATCGAACTCAGCCCCGACAACGGCTGGTTCATGCTCTCGCTGCCCGTCACCATCGTGCTGAGCGGACTCGGCATGGCGGCCGTCGCCAAGTACGCCCGCCGCTCGCCCTACTTCACCACCGGGCGCGGCACCGACGCCGACGCGCTCGCCCTCCCGATGGACCGCACTGCCGTCTGATCTCCTCCCGATGGACCGTCCGACCCCTCCCCTCTGGAGCGTTGAACCCATGTCCCACCCCCAGGCTGCCGACCTCGTCCTCACCGGCGGGCCCGTCCACACCGTCGACGCCGCGCGCAGCCGGGCCACCGCCGTGGCCGTGCGCGGCGGGCGGATCGTCGCCGTCGGTCACGACGAGGTCCACGAGCTGATCGGCACCGGTACCGAGGTCGTCGACCTCGCCGGACGGCTGCTGCTGCCCGGCTTCCAGGACGCCCACGTCCACCCCCAGGGCGCGGGCACCGAACTGGGCCTGTGCCACCTGAACGACACCGTCGACCCGCAGGAGTACCTGCGGCGCGTCAGGGTGTACGCCGACGAGCACCCGGACGCCGAGTGGATCACCGGGGGCGGCTGGTCCATGGAGGCCTTTCCCGGCGGCACGCCCACCGCCGCCCTGCTCGACACGGTCGTCCCCGACCGGCCCGTGTTCCTGCCCAACCGGGACCACCACGGAGCCTGGGTCAACTCCCGTGCCCTGGAACGGGCCGGCATCGACGCCCGCACCCCCGACCCGTCCGACGGCCGCATCGAACGGGACGCCGACGGCAACCCCACCGGCATGCTCCAGGAAGGCGCGGCCCACCTGGTGTCCCGCCTGATGCCCGACCCCACCCCCGAGGAACAACTCGCCGCGCTGCTGAGGGCCCAGTCGGTCCTCCACTCGTACGGGGTCACCGCCTGGCAGGACGCCATCGTCGGCGAGTACGCGAACATGACCGATCCGACTCCCGCCTATCACGAGGCAGTCGACCGCGGTCTGCTCACCGCCCGGGTCGTCGGCGCGCTGTGGTGGGACCGGAGCCGGGGCGGCGAACAGATCCCCGAACTCGCCGCCCGCAGGGAGGAGTTGAGCCGGGGCAGGTTCCGGGCCACCAGCGTGAAGGTCATGCAGGACGGCATCGCCGAGAACCACACCGCCGCCCTGCTGGGCCCGTATCTCACCCGCTGCGGCTGCGCCTCCGACAACTCCGGACTCAGCTTCGTCGAGCCGGACGAGCTGAAGAAGTACGTCACCGAACTCGACGCGCTCGGCTTCCAGGTCCACTTCCACGCGCTCGGCGACCGCGCGGTGCGTGAGGCGCTTGACGCCGTGGAGGCGGCCCGCGCGGCCAACGGGTGGCGCGACACCCGCCACCACCTCGCCCACCTCCAGGTCGTCCACCCCGAGGACGTACCTCGCTTCCGCGCACTGGGCGCGACCGCCAACCTCCAGGCGTTGTGGGCCGCCCACGAACCGCAGATGGACGAGCTCACCATCCCGTTCCTGGGCCCCGAACGGGCCGCGTGGCAGTACCCGTTCGGCGACCTCCTGCGCGCCGGAGCCACCCTCGCCGCGGGCAGCGACTGGCCGGTCAGCAGCCCCGACCCCCTGGCGGCCCTCCATGTCGCCGTCAACCGTGTCGCCCCCGACGCACCCGAGGACACTGGGGCCTTCCTGCCGGACCAGAAACTCGACCTCGGCGCCGCCGTCGCCGCGTACACCGCGGGCAGCGCCCACGCCAACCACCTCGACGACACCACCGGAAGTATCACCGTCGGCAGGCTCGCCGACCTGGTCGTCCTGGACCGGGACCCGTTCGCCGGACCGCCGGAGGAGATCGCCGCCACGCGGGTGCTCCAGACGTTCGTCGACGGCCGCCGGGTGTACGCGGCGGCCGACGCGTGACGGACGGGACGAGGACGGGCTACGGATTGTCGGACGACTGCCAGTCCGAGGCCAGCAGGCCGAACAGCAGGTCGTCCGTCCACTCGTCCTTGAGCCAACTGGCCTGCCGGAGAAGCCCTTCCTGGACGAATCCGACCCGTCGCAGCAGCCGGGCCGAACGGTCGTTGCGCGCGTCGCACTCGGCGGAGACGCGGTGCAGTCCCCGGCGTTCGAAGAGATCGCCGAGGACAGCTCGTACGGCCTCCGTGGCGTAGCCGTGTCCCTGCCGGTCGCCGGCCAGGGTGAAGCCGAGCTCTGCCTGCATGCGGTTCTCGTGCAGGCAGACTCCGACGTCCCCCACCAGACAGCGGTCGGCCTTGAGCTCGATCGCGTACTGGAACCATCCCGGTTCCTCGGGGGACCCCGTGGCCAGGCCACGCACCATCCGCGCCGCCGAGTCGAGCGACACCGGCGCGGTCCAGCTCTGGTAGCGGGCCACCAGCGGATCGGAGCGGTACGCGGCCAGCGGCGCCGCGTCCTCGGCACGGAAGCGGCGCAGTACGAGCCTGGGAGTCTCCAGCAGCATGGCCCGATCGTCCCACGACCGCGATACGCGCCCGGCTCCGCGGAGCCCTGGACGTCGGGCCATGCACGGACGGAGCCTCAGGACACGTACACGGCCAGGGCGTCAGGACACGTAAGAGGCGTTCTGCGCCGTGGTCACCACCTTCTGGCCGTCGGCCTGGGCGAGAAGGCCCGCCGACACCCAGGAATTCACCGTGCTCTGTACACGCGAGACCAGCGCGGCCTTGTTGCCGAAGGGGGCGCCTGCCCAGATCTCGTCCAAGAGCGTGGTGCCGTCGGACCTGGCCGGGTTGTTCACGCCGGAATCGGTGGTGCCGAACACCACCTTGGGCTCCGAGCGCCGGAAGTAGGCGTGGGTCGGGTCCTCGGTGCCCTCGGAGAACGGGGCGAACTCCGTGCCGTTCAGGGTGTAGTGGAGCGGCTTGCCGGACACGGGGGAGAGGCTCGGCAGCAGGTCGCCGGAGAGGGCGGCGTTGCGGTAGAGCCCGAACTGCACATAGCTCGTACCGGAGTTGCGGGCGACCAGGTTGACCGGGCCGTAGAAGAGGGTCTGCAGTCCTGAGTCGTCGAGGGCCTTCTCGACCCGGGCCCGGAAGGGGACGGCGACCTTCACGACGTCACCGCTCTGCCAGGTCCGTGAGACGGCGAAGTAGCTCCCGGCGACCGGAGTCCCGCTCACCGCACTGCCGTTGACCGTCACCCGGAAGCCGCTCGTCGCCCAGGACGGCACCCGCAGCCGCAGCTCGAAGGCCGCGCTGCCGCCGCCGAAGGTGAGGGTGGAGCCCTGCTCCCTCGGATAGTCCGTGGTCTGCGTGACCGTGACGCCCTTCTCGGCCCAGGTCAGGGTGGTCGGGCTGTAGAGGTTGACGTACAGCGCGCTCCCGTCGGCCTTCTTGAAGTACACCGAGTCCTGGTACTTCGTGGCGCTCTCCATACCTGTTCCCTCGCAGCAGGTGGTGCCCTGCTTGGGGGTGTAGTCCCGGACATGACCGGGCGTCAGGCCGATGAAATAGGTGACGAGCGGCTTCTCCGCGTCGGCCTTGTCCTGCTTGGAGCCGAGGACCTGGTTGTAGAGGGCCCGCTCGTAGTAGTCCATGTACTTCGGGTCCTGCTCGTGGAAGAACAGCATCCGGCTGAGCTTGAGCAGGTTGTACGCGCAGCACGACTCGGCGGTGGTGTCGCTGATCGTCCCCGCGATGACCCCGCGCGCCTTCCAGAACTCGGCCGTACTGGTCCCGCCGATGCCGTACATGCGGTGGGGCACGACCATGCCCCAGAAGTTCTTCGCGGCGGTGAGGTAGCGGGCCTCGCCCGTCGCGTCGTACAGCCGGATCAGGCCGGTGAAGATGGGGATGTGCTGGTTGGCGTGCAGTCCGTCGAGCGTGTCGGTGTTCGCGGCGCAGGCGTCGATGAGCTCGTCGAGGTCGAACAGCCTGGCCAGCGCGAGGTGTTCGGCCTTGCCGGTGATCGTGTACAGGTCGACGATCGTCTCGACGATGCCGCCGAACTCCCCGCTGGAGAAGATGCCCCACATCCGCTGCAGAGTGGCCTCGGGCAGCTTGGACAGCCGGGAGTACATCCAGTCGCACATGCCGGACGCGAGGTCGAGCGCCCGTGCGTCGTCCGTGGCGAGGTACGCGTCCAGCAGGCCCTTGAGGATCTTGTGCGCGGTGTAGTAGGGCGCCCACACCTTGGTGTAGTCCGGGCTGGTCCGCGACTCCAGGTCGATGAACTGCGTCTCCGGATAGGCGGCTAGGAACCCGGTGTGGCTCGGCCCGCCCCAGGTCCTGCGCAGCGTCGCGGTCAGCCCGCGGCCCGAGGCGTCGGCGAACGTGCCGCCCGTGGTCTCGTCGAAGGTGTACGAGGCCAGGGTGCCGCGGCCCGCCGAGGAGGCGGCGGCGCGGTTGCTCTGCAACGACGTGATCTCGGCGGCGGTGAGGGCCCGCGACCAGACGTTGAACTCGTCGTAGACGCCCGCGAACACCGGGTCGTCGAAGTTCGACCGGCCGAGCCAGTTGTTCGTCAGGGCGCCCAGGGACGACGGGTTGAGCGTCATCGACGTGTTCTGGGCGACGGAGGTGCCGTTGACGTAGAGGGTGCCGGTGCTGCCCGCGATCGTCACGGCCAGGTGGCTCCACTGGTTCAGCGGCAGCGCGGCGGTGCCGTTGAGTCCCTGTTCCCCGCCGGGCCCGTTGGTGGAGATGGCGAAGCGCGGTACGCCGGTCGCGTTGCGGGCGGCCAGGTACATGTACCGGGTGTTGTTGTTGCCGAAGTCGAAGACCCGGGTCCAGTTGGCGCCGTGGGTGGGCTTCACCCAGGCCGACAGGGTGATCGTCGCGGAGCCGTTGAGCACGGCTGACGGCAGGCTGACGTACTGGTAGGAGCCCCGCACGTTCTCTGCCGCGGTGCCGAACTTCCCGGTGGCGCTGAGCACCGCCGGGTCCTTGCGCAGGGCGGCGCGCACGTCGGTCAGAGCACCGACCATGGTGCGGATCTTGTCGGCGTAGGCCTGGTCGCCGGTGCTCGCGTACGCCTGGGACAGCATGGTCAGGAAGTGGCCGGTGTAGTGGCCGCGGAGGTTGCCGTTGGCCTCACCGTCCAGGCCCTCCCAGCCGCCGGGGGCGACCGCGCCGCCGGTGGAGAGCCCGGCGTTGGCGCGGAACACCTGGAGCAGCCGGTTCACGTCGTAGCCGCGGCCGTGGTCGAGCATCAGCTGGCGCTTGGCGGCGAAGACGCCCTGACCGACCTTCACGTCCTTGAGCTCGAACGGCCGGAGTGTCCAGGCGGAGGGCGCGGGCAGCGTCGCGGCGGCGGCCGAGCCGCCTCCCGCCGCGTACGAGAACGCCGGGGTCGCGGTGGCGAACAGTGCGGCCTGGAGGAGTCTCCGTCTGGGGAGGGCGGGGGCCATTCGTTCCTCGTCTCTGCGCGGAGGGTCGGGACCGGGCGACGGGTGTACGTGCGTCGACGGTGTTCGAAATGCCGTACGGCGTGCGGAAGTTCGACCAAAACATAGATTTGGGGTGGGGGCACGTCAACGCTTCCGGCGCGTTCGGCTCCGGTTAATTTGGCGCGACGGGTGTCCGTCGTGGGCGCCGCCTCCCCGGTACCTGTGCGACTGATGGAAATCCAGTGGTGACGATCCGTTGACTTCCGTGTGGTGCGGGCCTAGCTTCAGCGTCCCATCGGTTCGACGAATCGTTCACTGTTCGGTATGTCGACCACTCTCTGTGTGCTGGGTTGCCGCGCCCCCGGAAGGAACCCCCATGCCCTTTCAGCAGTTCGTCCCCCGTGCAAGACGCCTGTGCAGAGCCGTCGTTGTCCGTGCCGCCGTTCTCGCCCTGGCCGCCGGCGCCCTGGTCGGTCTCCAGGAGCAGCAGGGGGCTGCCGATCTCGACCGGACGCAGCCGGTCGCGGTGACGTCGAATCAGATTCCGGTGCCGACGGCCCCGATGGGCTGGGCCTCCTGGAACACCTTCGCCGCAAAGATCGACTACAACGTCATCAAGACGCAGGTCGACGCGTTCGTCGCGGCGGACCTGCCGGCGGCCGGTTACAAGTACATCAACCTCGACGAGGGCTGGTGGCAGGGCACCCGTGACAGCGCGGGCAACATCACGATCGACGAGTCCGAGTGGCCCGGCGGGATGAGCGCCATCGCCGACTACATCCACAGCAAGGGCCTCAAGGCCGGCATCTACACCGACGCCGGCAGGGACGGCTGCGGCTACTACTTCCCGACCGGCCGTCCAGCGGCCCCGGGCAGCGGCAGCGAGGGCCACTACGAGCAGGACATGCTCCAGTTCTCGCAGTGGGGCTTCGACTACGTCAAGGTCGACTGGTGCGGTGGCGACGTCGAGGGCCTCGACGCCAGGACCACCTACCAGGCCATCAGTGACGCCGCCGCGAAGGCGACGGCCGCCACCGGACGGCCGCTGACCCTGTCGATCTGCAACTGGGGCAAGCAGAACCCGTGGAACTGGGGCGCCGGCATGGCCGCCCTGTGGCGGACCAACACCGACATCATCTTCCACGGCAACTCGCCCTCGTGGGACAGCATGCTGACCAACTTCGACACCAACGTGCACCCCACCGCCCAGCACACCGGCTACTACAACGACCCGGACATGCTGATGGTCGGCATGGACGGCTTCACCGCCGCCCAGAACCGCAGCCACATGAACCTCTGGGCCGTCTCCGGGGCACCGCTCCTCGCCGGAAACAACCTGGCGACCATGAGCACCGAATCGGCGAACATCCTGAAGAACCCCGAGGTCATCGCGGTCGACCAGGACCCGCGCGGCCTCCAGGGCGTCAAGGTCGCCGAGGACGCCTCGGGCCTGCAGACGTACGGCAAGGTCCTGTCCGGCACCGGCAAGCGGGCCGTCGTCCTGCTCAACCGCACCTCCAGCGCGCAGAACATGACCGTCCGCTGGTCCGACCTGGGCCTGACCAACGCGTCCGCGACGGTCCGCAACCTCTGGACGCGGGCGAACGTGGGCAGTTTCGGTACGAGTTACACGGTCAACGTCCCCGCCAAGGACTCGGTGATGCTCACGGTCACCGGCGCCACCGAGGCCGCGAGCACCACGTACGAGGCCGAGGCCTCCGGCAACACCAAGGGCGGCTCTGCGGCCGACGCCACCTGCGCCAACTGCTCCGGCGGTACCAAGGTGGGCGGTGTCGGCAACGGCGCGGTCAACACCCTCCGGTTCAACGCCGTTTCGGCGGCCGACACGGGCACCAAGGTCGTCGACATCGCCTACGTCAACGGCGACAGCGCGGCCCGTACGGCGGTCCTCCAGGTCAACGGGCAGACGGCGACCAAGGTCTCCTTCCCGCCGACCGGCTCCTGGACCACGCCCGGCACCGTCTCGGTCGAGGTGTCCCTGACCAAGGGCTCGGCGAACACCCTGACGTTCTCCAACTCCTCCGCCTGGACGCCCGATCTGGACGCGATCGAGGTACGGCCGCTGCCCGGCACCAACGGCACGCAGTTCACGGGACAGCAGTCCAGTCGCTGCCTCGACGTCGACAACAACACCATCACCAACGGGACCCAGGCGCAGCTGTGGGACTGCGCGGGCGGCGTCAACCAGTCCTGGACGTACACCGCGCGCAAGGAACTCGTCGTCTACGGCAACAAGTGTCTCGATGCCTACCAGGCGGGGACCACCAACGGCACGAAGGTCGTCATCTGGGACTGCAACGGCGGCAACAACCAGAAGTGGAACGTGAACGCCGACGGGACCGTGACGAATGTCAATGCCGGGCTCTGTCTGGATGCCTACAACGCAGCGACCGCCAACGGTACGAAGGTCGTCCTCTGGACATGTGGTGGGGGAGCGAATCAGAAGTGGACTCGGCAGTAACCGGGTGAGTCCTTCGCCGGGGCGCGGTGACGAGCCTGCGGCCCTGTGGTGGCTGGACGCGCAGTTCCCCGCGCCCCCTGAGGGGCGCGGGGCGTCCTCAGCGGGTGACGTTTGTCGTGAGTAGGCGGAGCAACTGCTTTGCCGTGGCGTCCTGTTCGGGGGACAGGCCCATGGCGTCGCCGATGGCGAGAGGGACGGTGTCCGCGCGTTCCCTGAGCCGGGCTCCCGCGTCGGTGAGGCGCAGGGCGACGGAACGCTCGTCCTCCGCCCGGCGCTCGCGCCGCAGCAGGCCGTTCGCCTCAAGGCGCTTGAGGAGCGGGGAGAGGGTGCTCGACTCCAACTGGAGGGCGTTGCCCAGGTCCCGTACGGAGATCTGGTCCTGCTCCCACAGTACGAGCATCACCAGGTACTGCGGATAGGTCAGTCCGAGTTCGTCCAGCAGGGGCCGATAGCGGGCGGTGACCGCGCGTGAGGCCGCATAGAGGGCGAAGCAGAGCTGGTCGTCCAGGAGCAGGGAACCCTCCTGGCTCGGTTCGGCCCCTGGTGTGCTCACGGTGTCGCTCCCTGTTCCTGTGCCTGCTCCGGTGCGTCGCACGGCGATCTCCACTCTACCGTTCGAGTCTCCTCGATTCTATCGTGCCCTAATGAGTTGCGCACGACTAAATAGCGCGCTACTTTCGAGGTGTGCCGCCGCTCCGGCGAAAGACCGTCGACGGAGCCTGCCCACGGCACCGGATCCGAGGAGATCGCCATGACCGACACCACCGGCAACCGTCCCGTCCTGGAGCCCGCCGCCGCGGCCTTCTCCGAGGCGACCGCGAACCCGCCCTACCTGTTCGACCTCGGCCCGGCAGAGGGCCGTAAGACGGTTGACGAGGTGCAGTCGGGCGACATCGCCAAGCCGGACGTCGACGAGGAGTGGGTCACGGTCCCCGGCGGTCCGACCGGACAGGTCCGGGCACGCATCGTCCGCCCGGCGGGTGCCTCCGGCGTCCTCCCGGTGATCATCTACATCCACGGCGCCGGCTGGGTCTTCGGCAACGCCCACACCCACGACCGCCTGGTCCGCGAGCTCGCCGTCGGCGCGAACGCGGCCGTGGTCTTCCCCGAGTACGACCTCTCGCCCGAAGCCCGCTACCCGGTCGCCATCGAGCAGAACTACACCGTCGCCAGGTGGGTCGTCACCGACGGCGTCGGCCACAACCTGGACGCCTCCCGGATCGCGGTGGCGGGCGACTCCGTCGGCGGCAACATGAGCGCGGCCCTGACCCTGATGGCCAAGGAGCGCGGCGATGTGCCCCTCGTCCAGCAGGTCCTCTTCTACCCGGTCACCGACGCCGCCTTCGACACCGGTTCCTACCACCAGTTCGCCGAGGGCTACTTCCTGCGCCGCGACGCCATGCAGTGGTTCTGGGACCAGTACACGACCGACGAGAAGCAGCGCGCCGAGATCACCGCGTCCCCGCTGCGGGCCACCACCGAGCAGCTCACCGGTCTGCCGCCGGCCCTGGTCATCACCGGCGAGGCCGACGTCCTGCGCGACGAGGGCGAGGCCTACGCCAACAAGCTGCGCGAGGCGGGCGTCCCGGTCACGGCGGTCCGCTACCAGGGCATCATCCACGACTTCGTGATGCTCAACGCCCTCGCCGACACCCACGCGGCCCGCGCCGCCATCAGCCAGGCGGTGACCGTACTGAAGGGCGCCCTCGCCACCGGCTGACCGGCCGTCCGGCCACCGACCCGGCCTCCCGACCCCACGCACCGCGCGGAGGGTCGGGAGGCCGGACGGCGTTCGGCCCCGAGCGGCACGGACACGCGTACAACGAGCGGGATTCGGGCCGTGTACCGCCCGGTTCTTCGGGTAGGGCCGACCTACATGACAGCTGCCCTGTCCGGAGCTCACTGAGAGAGCGCTTGTGGAGACCGACCGGCCCACGGGCCGCGACCAGAACCCCGTCAACGAGCCGGAGACGCTTGCCCGCCAGGTCGTCGACACGGTGGAGAGTCTGGTGACGCTCTGGTTCGCGGCGGCCGAAGACATCGTCCCGCAGTTGTCCGCACGTCAGCTGTTCGCCCTGCAGACGGTCCGCCGCCGGCCCGAGCTCAATCTCACCGCTCTGGCCGAGCACTTGGAGATAGGGCTGCCCACCGCCAGCCGGCTGTGCGGCCGGCTCGTCTCCGCCGGGCTGCTGCAGCGGACCGTCCAGCCCCACAACCGCCGTGAGGTGCGCCTTGTGGTCACCGCCGACGGACGGCGGTTCCTGGCGGACGTCACCGAGCGGCGATCCCTGTTTCTCGCGACCGTGTTCGAGGCGATGACACCCGGCGAACGGGCCTCTCTGCAACGGGGACTCGGCGCCTTCCAGCAGGCCCGTGCCCGCACACGTCCGCAACCGCGAGGTGACGGGCAGGACGGCGGGGGAGGAACGGTGGCCGGCGGCTGAAGCCCGTCAGACGGGCAGTCCGGTGAGGGAGGGCGCTGCCGTCTCCGCCCCCCGGCTCGGGAGGTGGCACAGCAGCAGACACACGTCGTCGTCCCGCTCGGAGTCGCTCAGCAACGGCTGCAGGAGACGGTCGGCCGAGCCGTCCAGGTCCGTGTCGAGCTCCTCGGAACGGAAGGCCCCGAGCGACGCGGCCAGACGCTCGATACCGGGGTCTATGCCGTGGGCGCGGCGCTCGACCAGCCCGTCCGTGTAGAGGGCCAGCGTCGAACCGGGGGCGAGGCGCACGGTGTGGTCGCCGATCTCCTGCCGCAGCGGGATGCCGAGCATGGCACCGGGCTTGGCGTCGAGTGTGTGCACCTGTCCGTCGGGGGTACGCAGCACCGGCGGCGGGTGGCCCGCGGCGGCCCAGGTGAGCGTCGGATCGTCGGGGTGGAAGCGCGCGATGACGGCCGTCGCGTACAGATCGGGCTGCAGGTGGTGCAGGAGGATGTGCAGCCGGGTGAGGAGCTGGCCCGGCGTGGCTCCGTCGACGGCGTACGCGCGCAGCGCCGTGCGCAACTGGCTCATCATGACGGCGGCGTGCAGCCCGTGCCCCGTCACGTCGCCGATGACGGTGATCAGGCTGCCGTCGGGCTGACGGAACGCGTCGTACCAGTCCCCGCCGATGTTCAGACCGTGGGTGGCCGGCAGATAGCGGGCCGCCAGACGCAGTTCAGGAGTGGTGGGGAGGTCAGTGAGCAGGGCCCGCTGCAGTGTCTCGGCGATGTCCCGGTTGTGCTCGAAGCGCCGGGCGTTGTCGATGGCGATGCTGGCGCGGCGCGTGAGCTCGATCAGCATGACCGCGTCGTCGGCGTCCCAGCGTTCGCCGGGCGGCGTAAGGATCAGCACCCCCAGCGGCGCCCGCCGCGTCGGCAGCGGAACGCACAGCAGGGGCTGCGTGGGATGCAGCGCCGAGGGCGGCTGGTCGTCGACGCCGGGCAGGCCGCCCGGATGGTCGGCGGCGTACTGAGGGCGCCCGCTGCGGGCCGCGACCACGGCGGCGGCCGGACGCGGAGTCTGCCGCGGCTCGTCGTCCTCGCCGTCGAACAGCCACACGTCGACACTGCGGGCGTACTCGGGCACGAGGAGGCTGGGGAGTCGCCGCACGATCTCGTCGTGGTTGAGCGAAGCGGTGAGTACGGCGCTGGCGTCGGCCAGGAACGTCAGCCTGCGGCGGGCGCTCTCCGCCTCCGTACGCGCCTTCCGCTCGGCGGCGAAGAGTTCGCGCTGGGCCCGTCCCGCCGCGTCCAGTTCGGCGTGCAGCGCCAGCACGCCCTGGTTCGTCTGGTGGAGCTCCTCCCGGTGGAAGTCCACCAGACCCTCCTGCTCGCCGAGCTTCTCCAGGACCAGGGCCGTGTCCTCGTCGGCGCCCAGCAGCGCCTCGGCCAGGATCGCGGGATCGTCCGCCACGGGGCCGACGTCGGAGAGGTCGGCGCCCTCAGGGCAGGTGACCGTCATGTGCCACGGCGGCTGCCCGTCGGCGCCGGCGTCGTCGAACGAGGTCACGACGGCCCGCAGAAGACCGTCCCCGGGAGGCACCGCGGACGTCGTTTCCAGGCAGAGCCGCCACGTGCCGCCCTTCGTGAGGCACTGCCGCAGATGCGCGCTGAGCGCGGTGGTCAGCCGGGTCCGCTCCAGACCGGGCACCCCGTACGCGGCCGTCAGACGTGCCGTGTCGATACGGGCCCGTGCGGCCTCGGTGACCGTGCTGATGTGCCAGGTACGCATCATGGTGTGCCGTCCGGCGGAACGGGGCTCAGTACGGCGACGGCGGTGTCGTCCCGTACCGGCCGGGCGGAGCTGCTCGCGTCGCGCACCGTCACGGAGGCGATCACAGCCGGGTCGAAGGACGCGAGGCAGGCGTCCGTGGGCGGGGTCCAGCGGCTGGGCAGCCCGTCGCTGTGCAGGACGAGCAGACAGTCCGCTCCCCACGTCGCATGGTGTTCGGGGATGGTCGTGGGCCGGTGGGCTCCGACTATGCCGGGACGCGACAGCAGGGGCCGCCAGCCCTCACCCGTGCGCAGCCGGGCGCCGATGTTGCCGATCCCGGAGAAGGTCAGCCGCCCGGTCTCGGTGTCGAGCTGGGCGACGGCGACCGCGGCGCCCCTGGTGGGGCGGAGCTCCGCGTCCAGGTAGCGGAGCACCTCGGCCGGCGGCAGATGGCCCGAGCGGCGCAGCGCCTCCACCGCGGCGGACGAGGCCCGGGCGGCGTCGGGGCCGTGGCCCAGTCCGTCGGCCAGCATCAGGGTCGTACGGTGGCCCGACCTGACCCACGCCCAGGCGTCACCGGAGAACTCCGCGCCGGCGAAGGGGATGTTGACCCCTCCCGCCCGAGCCGCGGCGGCAACCGGTGGGGGAGTGGCCGCGTGGCCGAGACCGCGGGTGCCACCGGTCCTGGCGCCACCGGCCCTGGTGGTACCGATTCGCGCCAGCGCGACCGTGCCCCGGCCGGGCACGCTGTGCAGGTCGAAGTCGTCGGTGATACGCCGGCAGGCACCGAGCCCGGCGCCGAGGGTGGACGCCGTGGAGAAACCGTCACGCAGGGCGGCCGGGACATCGGCCATGCCGGGACCGTGGTCGATCGCGGCGATCTGCACCACGGAGGTCGCCTCCTGCCCGGCCGGCAGCACGGGAGGGGGCACGGTCTCTATGAGCAACTGGCCTCCCTTGGCGTGCTTGAGCAGATTGGTGGCGAGTTCGGTGGCCACCAGCGCGGCTGCGGCGGTGCGGTTCCTGTCGAGTCCGGCCAGGGCGGCAGCGCCCTCCGCCGCGACCCTGGCGTCGCGTACGCGTGTCGAGTCGTGGACCGGGACGTCCCAGACGCGGGGCATCAGTGCTCCTCCCGGTGCCGCGGCGGACGGACGGTCCACGAGGTCACGGTGACCGTGGTGCCGTTTCCGGGGCTGCTGTCGACCGCGAACTCGTGGACCAGCCGGCGGGCGCCGCCCAGACCCATACCGAGGCCGTCCCCCGAGGTGTAGCCGTCGCTCAGAGCCCGCTCCAGGTCCGCGATGCCCGGTCCCTCGTCGATGAACGCGAGCCGCAGCCCCGGTGCGTGACCGTTTCTCAGGACCGTGGCCTCCACCTCGCCGCCACCGCCGTGCACCAGAGTGTTGCGGGCCAGTTCGCTCGCCGCGGTGACCAGCTTGGTCTGTTCCACCAGACCGAAGCCCAACTGAGCGGCCGTCTGGCGCACATGCTGCCGTACCCACACCAGATCCATGTCCGAGTGGATCGGCAGGCGGGCGTCGACACAGCCGACTGTCTGCATCACGGACTCTCCCGCCGTGTGCCGCGGGAACGGTACGGCGAGGCCTCCCCCGCCAGGAGTCCGAGGGCGTCCTCCGTGGTGAGCGCGGTGCGCAGACCCGGCAGCGTCAGACCCAGTTCCACCAACGTGATCGCGACCGCGGGCCGCATGCCGGCCACCACGGTCTGCGCGGCGAGGAGCCCCGCCTTGGCCGCGATCTCGGCCAGCACCCGCCCCAGGAACGAGTCGACCATCTCGACCCCCGAGAGGTCGATGACCACACCGGTGGTCGAACTGCTCGCGATGGTCTCGCTGATGTCCTGCTGGAGCTGCTCCGCCGTACTGTCGTGCAGATCGCCCTGGAGGGTCACGAGGAGGACGTCGCCGAGCCGCAGCACCGGGACGGACCCCCACGGAGGTCTCGTGTGCGCGTGGGTCACCGCGCGACCGCCCCGCGGGACACCGGGTCCACGATGCCGGAGCCCTGCTGGTCGAGCGCGTACGCCAGAGCGTCGGCGAGGCTGGCGCGGGTGACCACCGTGCCCAGGTCCAGACCGAGGTGGACGATGGTCTGCGCGATGGCCGGCCGGATGCCGGAGACGATGCACTCCGCTCCCATCAGCCGCGCCGCCGCGACCGTCTTCATCAGGTGCTGCGCCACGAGGGAGTCGACGGTCGGCACACCCGTGATGTCCAGGATCGCGAAGCGCGCGTGCTGGTCGACGACGGACTCCAGGAGCGTCTCCATCACCACCTGGCTGCGGGCGCTGTCGAGCGTGCCGATCAGCGGTACGGCGACGATGCCGTCCCAGAGCTTGATGACCGGCGTGGCCGTCTCCAGCAGTTCCATCCGCTGCCGGTCGATGAGGGCCCGGCCCTCGTTCAGCGCCGACTCCATGACGACCAGCCGCAGCGTGCCCATCAGTACGGTCGCCGCGGTGGCGCACTCCCGTACGTGCTCGGCGGACGACTGCGACAGGTCGGCCACCAGGAGGTCCACGACGGGCGGTCGCAGGGCGTCCACCTCGTTCGACACCTGTGCCGAGCCGGCGCCGGCGCGTGACCGGGCCGCCGCCGTGCGCGTCAACTGCTCGCGCACCACGGTGAATCCGTCCGCCTCGGTGTCCTCGACGCGTCCGGCCGAGGCCACCGCGGCCAGTGCCTCGATCACGGCCTTGCCCGCTTCCACCGCTTCGTCCCTGGACACGGTGAAGACCGTACGGAACAAGGGGGTGTCGGCCCACCGCTGGGCGACCTGCTCGCGGCGGCGCCGCAGGAAGTCCCCGACCTCCCGCGCGGGCGATCCATGCTGTCCTGCCGTTTCGTGCTCCGGCACCTGTTCCACTCCTTACGTGCGTTACGTGCGTCGTATCGCTCCGAACTTGCCGAAGGCAACGAGAAAGCGATGTAAAGCTTGCCGGATGACAACTGTAGCCGTGGCGCCGTCCGGCGGGACACCTGCGGTGCGGGTGCCCGCCTAGGGCGCCGGCTGCTTCCCGTGCCAGTCGAGACAGACCACCAACGCGTCGTCGTCCGGCTCGGGTCCGCCGCGATGCCCCGTCAGCTCCCGCAGGACCGCCCCGGGTACTTCGGGGGCCGGCACCAGGCTCGTGGAGGTGACGGCCCGGGCCAGTGCCCGGTCGCCGTACCGCTCGCCGCCCGGTGCCACGACCGCGTGGACCCCGTCGCTGACGAGGACGAGCCGGTCGCCGGGCTCGACGGTGAACTCCTGCGCCACATAGTCGGTTTCCTCGAACATGCCCAGCGGGAGCTGAGCCTCCATGCCCACGGTCGTGACGGACCGGTCGCGCAGCCGCAGCATCCGCGGCGAGCCGGCGTCGACGACCCGCAGGCGTCCGGTGGACAGTTCGAGGTCCAGCAGCAGCACCGACAGATGCGCGGCGCCGCGGTAGTGGGCGTACACCGCCTGGTCGGCGAGAGCCGCCTGGTCCGCGATGGGGATGCCCGCCCGCCGGGCGTTGCGCAGCGCGTTGATGCCGAGGCTGGTCAGCAGCGAGGCGTCGATGCCCTCGCCCATGCCGTTGGTGACGTACAGCGTCAGCCGGTCGGCGGTGACGCACCAGTCGAAGTTGTCGCCGAACACGGCGTAGGCGGGCTCCAGTTGGGCGCCGAGTGTGAACTCGGGCCGGGCGCAGGAGCGCGCGGGCAGCAGCTGCCACTGCATCTCCGCCGCAAGCGTGAGCCGGTCCCTGCGCCGCGCCAGCAGATACAGGTCGGTGTCGCGATCCGCGACGACCACCTCGTGGCCCAGGACCTCGGCCACCTCGGCCAGTTCGGTCCGGCACTCCCCGGCCGCCTCGGCCGAGGGCAGGGTGACGGTCAGCACTCCGAGCCGGTCGCCGCGCACGGTGACCGGCAGATGAAGACGCACGCTGCCGCCGCCGTGGTCCTCCGTGTACGGCTCCTGCGACCCGAAGGCCCGGCCGGCCGGGCTGTCGTGCACCGGCAGCGGGTCGGGGGCATGCTGGACCGCGGACACGGGCTGCAGCAGGGTCAGTCCGTAGTCGGCCAGGAATAGTTCGGCATCCTGCGCCGCGTACTGGTTGCACAGCACCTCGCGGACCGCGTCCAGCAACTGGTGCGGTGCCGCGGAGCGCAGTGCGCGCTCGGCTGCCACGAATCTGTTCACGATGGTGGATATGCCATTCTCTCCGCGTCGTCGTCGGGTCCGTTTCGTCGGGTACACGACGCCGACGGTCTGTTGTGTGAGTCGGTCATTGGGGGCCGGTCGCCCGTGGCGGCGGGCTGACAGCGTCCGGGAAGCCTGGGAGAGTGTCACCGTGACTTCCTCCTACGCGCGCCCGCGACCCCAGGAAGTGGCGCGTGTGACCTCAGAGGCGGCGGAACTGCTGGAAGTCCTGTGGGGGCGTGCCTCGACGGCTCCGGTGTCGGCGTCCCAGCTGCGTGTGCTGTTCATCCTGGAACACCACGAGGGCATCAACCTGCGCACGCTCGCCGACGCCCTGGGTTCCACGCCTCCCTCGACCAGCCGGCTCTGCGACCGCCTCCAGGCCGTGGGGTTCGTCGAACGCAGACCCGGTGCCACGAGCCGTCGCGAACTGCGGCTGTACCTCAGCCGCCGAGGAAGTGCCTTCCTGGTGGATCTGCGTTCCCGCCGCGAGCGGGCTCTGCAGTCCGTACTGGAGCACATGCCGGCCGCGCAACGGACCGCGCTGCTGGAGGGCCTGGTCGCCTTCTGTGCCGCCGCGGCGCAGGAGATCCACGAGGACGACGTTGCCGACGCCAGGACGGCCTGACCGCCTCGCGGAACTCGCTCCGTGTGACTGTTCGTTGTCATCCAACGTCCCATCCCTGACCCCCTCCCCACGCCGCCGTACTGTTCGCGCTCCCGTCGTTCAGATCTCGGGCTCGCCCCGCGGTCTGTCCACGAGAGCGAGCGCTTCGTCGACGGTGTCGGACACGGGCACGGTGATGCTGACGCCTGTGAGGTCCAGGATCCGCCGCACGGCCGGTGGCGGCCCGATGATGTGCACGCTCCCGGAGGACTCCCGGGTCTGCTGGTACGCCCTGATGATGATGTTCATGCCGGACGAGTCCATGAAGGGCACCGCCGAGAGATCGAGCAGGAAGTGCCGGCGGCCGTGCTGGAACTGGTTCGCCAGGTGATGCTGCAGCCCTGTCGCGGTGTCGATGTCCAGATGGCCCTCGACCGTGAGCAGGGCGATGCCCTCGCGAGGCAGTGCTACCTCGACGGACAGCGGGTTCTGGGCAATGGACACAGGTACCTCCCGAAGAATTGACGGCTTGGCCCGGTTACCCCCCTGTGCGCATTCGATGCCCCCGGTGGCGGCCCGCGCGACGTGATCAGACTCTCGTCGGCGCCGCGGCTACGACACGCGGATGCCGATGATGCAGGTGTCGTCGTCGGTGTCCGACCTGCTGTACGTGAGCAGCCGGTCCAGTTGCTGGTCGAGCGTGGACGGGGCCGCACGGACCATCGTCAGCAACTGGGTCATGGACTCCTCCATCGAGCGGTCCCGGCGCTCGATCAGGCCGTCCGTGTACATCAACAGCGTGTCGTCGACCGCCAGTTGGACCTCGTCCTCCTCGTACGTCGCCTGGGGCGCCGCGCCCAGCAGCAACCCCTTGACGAGGGGCAGGGACGTCGCCCCCGTGTCGCGTACCAGCACGGGGGGCAGATGACCGGCCCTGGCCCACCGCAACGTACGGTTCTGAGGGTCGTAGAGGCCGCAGACCGCGGTGGCGGTGACGGTGCCCGTCAGATGGTGCGCCACGCTGTTGAGCCAGGTCAGCAGCTGGCCCGGGCCCGCGCCCGTCACGGCCAGTCCCCGCAGCGCGTTCCGCAGGACGACCATGCTGGTCGCCGCCTCCATGCCGTGACCCGCCACGTCACCCACGCACAGGAGCACGAGACCGGACGGCAGGACGACCGCGTCGTACCAGTCGCCGCCCACCAGATGCTCCGTCTCGGCCGGCCGGTAGCGGACCGCCACGTCGATTCCGGGGGCCCGCAGCGGATCCTGGGTCGGGGGCATGATCGCGTGCTGAAGCTGCAGCGTGAGGCGGCTGCGTTCGGTCGCCTGCTGCTCGGTGTGGGCGAGCTGGACACGGGTGGCGGCGAGCGCGACCTCCGTCCAGTGCTGGGCCGAGATGTCCTGGTATGCACCGCGTACGACGAACAGCCGGCCGTCGGCGTCGAGCACCGGCTCGGCCACCACCCGGATGTGGCGCGTCACCTCGTCGGGACGCCGGAGCCGGAACGAGGCGGACGCGGGTCGCCGGTGATGGAGCAGGGTGCGCAGGAAGCGGCCGATGGTGACGGCGTCGTCCGGATGCGCGTGGACGGGCAGCTCCTCCAGCGGTACGGGCGCGCTCGTCGGAGGCCTGCCGTACAGGGTGAAGAGCTGGGTGTTCCAGGTGATCTCACCTGTGAGCAGATTCTCCTCGAAGCCACCGATGCGGCCCAGGCGCTGTGCGTGCTGCAGGATGCTCGCGAGCCGTGCCGTCTCGTCCTCGATGCGCCAGATGAGCAGCACACTGTTGGCGTGCCGGCTGATGCTGATCTCCGCCACGGCCGACAGCGGCACCTGGTCGACGAGAGCCGTCAGGTTCATGCGCTGCGCGCGGAACGGCTCGCCCGTGGCGTAGACGCGCTCGATCCGCTGGAAGAGGTCGCTCTCCCCGGCGGCCATCGGGTACGCCTCCAGCAGCATCGCGCCGTTGACGAGCCCGCGCGGCCGGCCGGCCGGATCGAGGAAACGGCTGTTGACGTGATGGATGTGGAAGTCGACGAGCTGCCCGCCGTCGAGATAGGGGACGAGGACCAGGGCGGGGTCGTGCAGCCCGTCGGCCAGGTCCACCAGCTCGGTGGCGTCGGGGACGACACGCGGCTCGCGCAGGGCTTCGTCCCCGTGCACGAAGGCGTACGTCTCCAGCGTGCGGGCGCACAGTTCCGCCAGGGCCTCCACCTGGCGGACCACCTGGGGCGGTTGCGGTTCCAGGCGGGAGGGCCAGACGATCTCCAGCGCCCCGTGGATGCGGCCTCCGGTGCCGGCGGGAATGGCGGCCCTTCCGCCGTCGGGGTACTGGTGCTGGCCGATGGAGGGAAGACCGGTCTCGGCCAGTGATCCGATCCACTGCCCGGCGCGCTCGGAGAGGCTGGTGCGCGCCACCGTCACCACCCCCGGGGGCACGTGGTGCCAGCGCCCGGCCTCCGCAGGCGAGAACCCGGCACTGCCGGCCAGCGTCAGGGAACCGTCGGAACGCACGGTCCAGATGGCCACGGCCACCGCGCCGAGCGGGGTCAGCGCGTGCTGCAGCAGGGAGTCTGCGACTGCCTGGGTGTCGGGGGCGGCCAGCGCGCCGCTCTCGGCCTCCCGCATCCGTACGGCGGGGGAATGACCCCTCGACGACGTATCGCCCGTGGGAGCGTCGGTGGACTTCGCCGCGGTCAGGAAGGCGTCGGCCACCTCCGAAAGCCGGTCGCGGGCAGCCTGGTTGATGACCTCGACGGCGAGTTCGAGTGTGCTCACCCCGGCCTGCTCGGTGAGTTCGGCGAGCTGGCGGGCGGCCTGTGCGGGCCCGCACCCCAGCCGCTCCACCAGGATGCCCTTGGCGAGTTCGATCAGGGCACGTCCGTCGGCCTCGGCCTGGGCCGCACGCACCTCGCGGCGCAGACGTTCCACCGTGGCGGCGAGCCTGCCCACCGGGTAGGTCGTGAGAAGGGCGGCCGAATCATCGGGCGACTCGTCCGCAGACTCGTTCCCCGGCTCATCCCCTGACTCGTCCGCCGTCTCGTCGGCCGGTTCCTCCGCGGACTCGTCCGGCGACCGTCCCTCGGCCGGATCAGGACACTGCTCGGTGCGGCTCACGCGGGCAGCCACTGGCGGACGCAGGCGATGAGGTCGTTGGTGTCGACCGGCTTGGTGACGTAGTCGCTGGCCCCGGAGGCGAGACTCTTCTCCCGGTCGCCGGGCATCGCCTTCGCGGTGACGGCGATGATGGGAAGCCCCGCGTACTGGGGCATCTTCCGGATCTCCGCCGTGGCCGTGTAGCCGTCCATCTCCGGCATCATCACGTCCATCAGGACGAGCGAGATGTCCGGGTGGTGGAGCAGCGTCTCGATGCCCTTGCGGCCGTTGTCGGCGTGCAGGACGTGGAATCCCTGGAGCTCCAGGATCCCGCTGAGCGCGAAGAGGTTGCGTGCGTCGTCGTCGACCACCAGGACCGTGCGGCCGAGGAAGGCGTCCTCGACGGGGTGCGGTGTCTCGGGCTGCGGTCCCTCGGCGCGGGCCAGGGAGGGAACATCTCCCAGTTCCTCCGCGGAGAGGTGCAGGGCGATGCGCTCGCGCAGTTCGTCGAGGCTCGACAGGAACTCCAGGGCACGTGTGCCCGCACGCGCCTGCAGCGCCTGTTCCTGCGCCAGATCCGCGCGGTGACCGCTGTGGACGAGGACCGGAACGTTCGCGAGCGCGGAGTCGCCGTGCATGGCGTCCAGGAACCGGGTCGCCTCGCCGTCCGGCATGCCCAGTTCCAGAACGACGCAGTGGCAGGGTCCCGCGGCCAGCGCGCTCGCCGCCTCCTGTGCCCCGACGGCGGTGATGACGTCGACCGTGCCGCGTGGATCACCGGTGTCCGGACCATGGGCGACGTCCGCGACCGTGCTCTCGGCGACCAGGGTCAACAGGCCGCGCTGCCGTTCCTCGACGACCAGCAGCCGACGCCTGCGGCTCCGGGGCAGGGCTCCCGGTCCCGAGGGCGGAACGTGCGTCGCCGACTCCTCGGACGGAGCCGCGGTGAGGGCCTTCTCGGACGACCGGTCGCCGTTCAGGAGGTCCTCGAAGTCGGCGCGTGCCACGGGCAGGAACAGCGTGAACGTACTGCCCTGGCCGAGGGTGCTGGCGACGGTGACGGCACCGCCGAGCAGCTGCGCGATCTCCCGTGTGATGGACAGACCGAGGCCGGTGCCGCCGTACTTGCGGCTCGTCGTCCCGTCCGCCTGCTGGAAGGCTCCGAAGATCGTCTCCAGATGCTGTTCCGGGATCCCGACCCCCGTGTCCCGCACGCGGAACGCTACGATGGTGCCGCCCCGGAGCACGCCGTCGGGCACTTCGTCGTCGGCCGCCGGTTCGATACGGAGCTCGACACCGCCCTGCTCGGTGAACTTGACCGCGTTCGACAGCAGGTTGCGCAGCACCTGACGCAGCCGGGAGTCGTCGGTGAGGAGGTCGCCGGGCGCCCCGGGCGCGGTGCGCACGGTGAAGTTCAGGCTCTTCTGAGTCGTCATCGGCCGGAAGGTCGCCTCGACGTACTCAAGGAGCTGCCGCAGCGGGACCCGCTCGGGAGCGAGCTCCATCTTCCCGGCCTCGACCTTCGACAGGTCGAGGATGTCGTTGATCAACTGAAGCAGGTCGGATCCCGCGGAGTGGATGATGCCCGCGTACTCGACCTGCTTCGGGGTGAGGTTGCGCGAGGGGTTCTGCGCCAGCAGCTGGGCGAGGATGAGCAGGCTGTTCAGCGGGGTCCGCAGCTCGTGGCTCATGTTCGCCAGGAACTCCGACTTGTACTTGGAGGCCAGCGACAACTGCTGGGCGCGGGTCTCCAGTTCCTGTCGCGCCTGTTCGATCTGCAGGTTCTTCGCCTCGATGTCACGGTTCTGCGCGACCAGCAGTGAGGCCTTCTCCTCCAGTTCCTCGTTGGAGCGCTGCAGTTCGTCCTGCTGGACCTGCAACTCCTCCGAGCGGGCCTGCAGTTCGGTGGTCAGACGCTGGGACTCGTCCAGCAGCTCGTCGGTCCGCGCGTTGGCCACGATGGTGTTGACGTTGACGCCGATGGTCTCCATCACCTGGCCCAGGAAGTCCTGGTGGATCTGCGTGAAGCGGGTGACCGAGGCCAGCTCGATGACTCCGAGCACCTGGTCCTCGACCGTGATGGGCAGCACCACCAGGGCGGTCGGCACGGTCCGGCCGAGCCCCGAGGAGATGGTCACGTATCCCGGCGGCAGCTCGTCCACGGAGATGGTGCGGCGGCTGCGCGCGGCCTGACCGACCAGCGAGCGGCCGAAGGGGATGCGGACGGGACGCCCGTCATCGTCGGGCCAGCCGTAGGAGCCGACGAGCCGCAGCTCGTGACCGCGCCCGGCCTCCTCCGCGAGGTAGAACGCGCCGTACTGGGCCGACGCCAGGGGCGCGAGCTCGTCCATGATCAGCTCGGCCACCACGGACAGGTCCCGGTGGCCCTGCATCAGGCCGGAGATCCGCGCGAGGTTGGTCTTGAGCCAGTCCTGCTCCTGGTTGGCCCGGGTGGTCTCCCGCAGGGACTCCACCATGGAGTTGATGTTGTCCTTGAGCTCAGCGACCTCGCCGGACGCCTCGACCGTGATCGAGCGCGTCAGGTCGCCCTCGGCGACGGCGCTGGTGACCTCGGCGATCGCGCGTACCTGACGGGTCAGGTTGCCCGCGAGCTCGTTGACGTTCTCCGTCAGCCGCTTCCAGGTGCCGGAGACACCCTCGACCTCGGCCTGGCCGCCGAGCCGTCCCTCGCTGCCGACCTCGCGGGCCACGCGGGTGACTTCGGCGGCGAACGCGGAGAGTTGGTCGACCATCGTGTTGATCGTCGTCTTGAGTTCCAGGATCTCGCCCCGGGCGTCCACGTCGATCTTCTTGGACAGGTCGCCCTTGGCGACCGCCGTCGTCACCAGCGCGATGTTGCGCACCTGGCCGGTGAGGTTGTTCGCCATCGAGTTGACGTTCTCGGTGAGGTCCTTCCACGTGCCCGCCACGTTCGGCACCTGGGCCTGCCCGCCCAGGCGGCCCTCGGTGCCGACCTCGCGGGCCACCCGGGTGACCTCGTCCGCGAAGGCGGACAGCGTGTCGACCATCGTGTTGATGACGTCCGCCAGGGCCGCGACCTCGCCCTTGGCCTCGACCGTGATCTTCTGCGACAGGTCGCCGCGCGCCACGGCGGTGGCGACCTGCGCGATCGAGCGGACCTGGCCCGTCAGGTTGGACGCCATCACGTTGACGTTGTCGGTGAGGTCCTTCCAGGTGCCCGAGACACCGCGGACGGTGGCCTGCCCGCCGAGGTTTCCGGCGGTGCCGACCTCGCGGGCCACGCGGGTCACCTCGTCGGCGAACGCGGAGAGCTGGTCGACCATCGTGTTGATGGTCTCCTTGAGCGCGAGGATCTCGCCCCGGGCGTCGACGGTGATCTTCTGCGACAGATCGCCCCTGGCCACCGCGGTGGCCACCTGGGCCACGTTGCGGACCTGGGCGGTCAGGTTGCTCGCCATGAAGTTCACGGAGTCGGTCAGGTCGCGCCAGGTGCCCTTGACGCCCTTGACGTCCGCCTGTCCGCCGAGTCGTCCCTCGGTGCCGACCTCGCGGGCCACGCGGGTCACCTCGTCGGCGAACGCGGAGAGCTGGTCGACCATCGTGTTGATGGTGTTCTTGAGCTCCAGGATCTCGCCGCGGGCCGGCACGTCGATCTTCTGGGAGAGGTCACCCTTGGCGACCGCCGTCGCCACCTGCGCGATGTCGCGGACCTGGGTGGTGAGATTGCCCGCCATCGCGTTGACCGAGTCGGTGAGATCGGCCCAGGTGCCGGAGACGCCCGGCACCTCCGCCTGTCCGCCGAGCGTCCCCTCGGTACCCACCTCGCGCGCGACGCGGGTGACTTCCGAGGTGAACACGGACAACTGGTCGACCATGCCGTTGAAGACGGTGGCGATGTCGCCGAGGAGGCCCCCGCCGTCGTCCGGCAGACGTGTGCCGAAGTCTCCGTCCCGTACCGCGGTCAGTCCGGCCAGGAGCCGGCGCAGCTCCGGTTCGCCCGGTGTGCGGCCGACAGCGTCGGTCGTCTGGCTGGTCATGCGCACCCTCGTTCCGTTCAAGACAAGAGTCCCGTGAAAGGGGGGACTCGGAACTTCAGGCCCACTGCCGGACCCCTCCTCGTCGGCGCGGACCCGTGAATCGGGGGCCGCCCGTCGAAGAAGTACGCCGCAGGCTAACCCGAAGGTCATGCCGTGAACAAAGCTCGAGCCAGATTGGTGCCGGGGAGGGTGATCTTGCCTGGAAAACGCCACCGGAGCCGCGCACGACGGAGCCCGCCGCCCTGCTGTCGCGAGGTGGGAACGTTCGCGAGAGCGGGACGGCGGGCTCGACGATTCAGTGCGGCGTCAGGCTGCCGACGGGACGGTGCTTCACGCCACCGAGGGATCGAGCAGACCGGCGCGCAGCCGCTTGATGATGCGGCTGATCAGTCGCGACACATGCATCTGCGAGATGCCGAGGACCTCACCGATCTCCGCCTGGGTCCGCTCCTCGACGAACCGCAGATGGATGATGAGGCGCTCGCGCTCGTCGAGTTCGGCGATGAGGGGGGACAGGGAGTGGAGGTCGTCCACGAGCTCCAGCGCGTGGTCGTCCTCGCCGATGAAGTCGGCCAGGACGGTCTCGCCCTGCGAGTCGCCGTCGGAGGTGAGGGCCGCGTCGAGCGATGAGGAGTTGTAGCAGTTCGCCGCCTTGCGGGCCTCGATGACCTCTTCCTCGGGCAGCGACATGAGCTGCGACAGCTCGGCGGTCGTGGGCGTACGCCCCAGACGCGTCCGCAGTTCCTCCGTGGCCTTCGCCAGCTCGACCCGGGCCTCCTGCAGCCGGCGCGGCACATGGACGGCCCAGCTCGTGTCGCGGAAGAACCGCTTGATCTCGCCGACGATGTAGGGGACGGCGAAGGAGGTGAACTCCACCTCGCGGGTCAGCTCGAACCGGTCGATGGCCTTGATGAGCCCGATGGTGCCGACCTGGACGATGTCCTCCATCGAGTCGCCCCGGCCGCGGAACCGGGAGGCCGCGTACCGGACGAGGGACAGGTTCATCTCGATCAGGGTGTTGCGCGCGTACTGGTACTCGCGCGTGCCTTCCTCCAGCACGGCCAGGCGGTCGAAGAACTGTCGGGACAGCTCGCGAGCGTCCTTCGGCTTGATCAGCGACGGTTCGTCGATGAGAGGCAGTGCCGTCTCGTCGACTGTCTGCGTGCGCTGTGCCGTGGCCGTTGTTTCGCCTGCCGTCACGGCTGTCATGCCGTCCACCCCACTCGTCGGCGCTGATGTGTCAAAGCCCGCATGCCCTGCTTCGGGCCGCTCACTCCCTCCAAGAGGTAAGAGAAATAGGTTGCCGGGAGGATCTGGCCGGAAGTCGCCCCTTTGTTCCCTTTCTTGAGGGGGTTTCGGGCGGGCGCCGACCGGAGACGAGGCCAGGCCGGAGCCGTGACGGGACGAGAATCCCGCCGCCGCACCGCGTGGTCGATTTCGAGAAGCGGTGTTTTCCCTCGGGAAGCACGGGCAAGCGGAATTTCGTGCTTCGGACCGGAGGCACGTCCGTAGGAGCGAGTAGGTGTGAGCTCCGGGGGCCTCCGGGCGTCTCGGGCGACACCACTCCTCCTGCGGCATTCCCCCGCAAGCCAATGCTCAGGAGCGAATCCATATGTCTAGCGATTTGTCGATTAATCGACCTGGCGAGCCCATGAGCACGGAGACGGCTGTCCGGCCGGACTCATCCACCCGGCCGTCCGCCCATGCGAAGCACCCGTCCACCCACGCGAAGCACTCGCACGACGACGCTCCTGACGCCGCGGCCGCGTTCGCCCGGCTCGCCGAACTGGAGGACGGCCCCGAACGGGACGCCGTACGCGACGAACTGGTGACCGTATGGCTGCCCATGGCCCACCGGATCGCCGGCCGTTTTCGCGACCGGGGCGAGTCGGTCGAGGACCTGCGCCAGGTCGCGGCCATGGGGCTGGTGAAGGCCGTCGACCGGTACGACCCCTCGCGCGGGGCGTTCGAGAGTTACGCCGTGCCCACCATCACCGGTGAGGTGAAGCGCCACTTCCGGGACCGGATGTGGGCGCTCAGAGTGCCCCGCCGGGTCCAGGAACTACGGAACAAGGTGCGGCTGGCCCGTCGGGATCTCACGCTGAATCCCGGATCCCCGGAGCCGACGGTGGCCGCGATCGCGGCACACACCGGGCTGACGGAGGACGAGGTCGGCGCGGGGATGGAAGCGATGGAGAGCTTCAGCACGCTGTCCCTTGACGCCGAACTCGCCTCCGCGGAAGACAACTACAGCCTCGCGGACACGCTGGGAGACGTCGATTCCTCGTACGAGCTGGTCGTCGACCGGGAAGCGGCCAGGGAGGGACTGCGCCGGCTGCCCGAACGCGAGCGGGCCATCCTGTACATGCGCTTCTTCGAGGACATGACGCAGACGCGCATAGCCGATGTGCTCGGCATCTCCCAGATGCACGTCTCACGTCTCATCACCCGCAGCTGCGCGCGTGTCAGGGACGAGGCGATGGGCGGGCAGCAGTCCGGAGCCGGTCACCCCGATGCCGACGGGCGGACCGACAGCGACGGACGCACCAGGGCCGCGTGACACGGAAAGCCGGTGAGGCCCAGAAGGCCGAGGAAGCCGAGGAGGCCGGAGGAGTGAGTCCGATGCTGATGCCCCACCCCGCGACCCTGCGCAGGCTCGTGGACGAGTACGAGGCGCTGATCGTCCCTGAGGACGAGAGCGGCGCCGTGGCGAAACCGGACCAGCGGGCGCAGGACCTCGCGTACACCCTCTGCGTGTCGACCGGCACGCGAGACGTGAGGCGTGCTCTGGAGAGGGCGCGCCGCCATCTCGCGGCCGTCCGGCGGCCCGTGGTTCCGATGCGGCCCGTGGCACCCGTAGCACCCGTGGAGCCGGTGGCGCTGCCGGCTCCACGGCCTCCCGGTACGGGCGGTCCCGAGGCGCGTGACGGCGGAGAGGCAGTCTCCAGGTGAACCCCGCGGGCCGGGCGCGCAGACGTGCGACCGGCCCGCGGGATGCGCGACGCCGACGCGGGCACGTTCATGGAACGTCAGTGCGACGGCGTATTGTGGCCCCCGGGGTGGCACCGGTGGACCTGATGGGCAGCACGGACAGATCGTTGTCCGTGTCGAGGTCCCGCGGCGGTGGGCCGCCCCGGCCGAGTCGGCCGACGGTCGGCTTCGTGCCCGGTGCCCACGAGACCCGGGCCGGGCGGTGGCGGATGTCCCAGACCTCTCGGCCCCTACCCCCGAAGACTGGTGGGGCGGCATGACGACGACGGCGACCGAGGACGCCCCCTTCGTCCATCCCGCGCTCTTCTACCGCGGTGACGAGGAGTACGTGGCCGGGACCGTGCCCTTCCTCCTGGAGGGACTGGCGGCGTCGGAGCCCGTCGCGGTGGCCGCCCCCGTCCCGCGGCTGGAAGTGATCTCGGCCGCGCTGGGAACGGCGGCCGAGGCCGTCCACTTTGTCGACATGACCAGAGCCGGCCGCAACCCCGGCCGCATCATCCCGTCGGTCCTCCGGGCCTTCGCCGACGCCAGGCGCGGCGGCCCTGTGCGCATCATCGGCGAACCGATCTGGTCCGGTCGCACCGCCACGGAGTATCCCGCCTGCGTCCAGCACGAGGCCCTGATCAACGCGGCGTTCCGCGGCCGGGACGTGACCATCCTCTGTCCGTACGACGCGCGGACGCTGCCGGACGACGTCCTCGCCGATGCCCACGCCACGCACCCTCTGCTCATCACCGCGGGTCATCAGTCGGTCAGCGGCGCCTACGACCCGGTGAAGGTGCTCGACCGCTACAACGAACCGCTGCTGTGTCCGCCAGGGGCGGCGACCGTCCGGTTCGACGCCGAAGCCCTGCCCGTCACCCGGGACTTCGCGCTCCAGGAAGCGCGGGAGCGGGGGATGGGAGCCGTCCGCCTCCAGGATCTGGCGCTGGTCGTGGCGGAGTTGACCACGAACAGCGTGGTGCACGCCGGCGGCAGGGGAACGCTGCGCCTGTGGGCGGAGAGCGAGCAGATCGTCTGTGAGGTCCAGGACACCGGCCGCCTGACCGACCCCCTCGTGGGCCGCCGCCCGGCACCCCCCGACCAACTCGGCGGCCGAGGCCTCCTCCTCGTTCACCACCTTTCGGATCTGGTCCGCGTGCACACCGATGAGCACGGCACGACGATCCGCAGCTACGTGGCGCGCGCATAGAGCACGCGGACGTGGCGGCGTGCGCGTAAAGCACGCCGGAAGGCCCTTTCGGCGAAATCGTTGCGAATGCCAGTCCATCGGCAGGGTATTTGCTGCCCGTGGAGCACGACGGGCGGCGGACGTCCGGCCGCGGTGCTCCACCCGGTCTCACACGAGACGGAACGCACACGGACGGAAGGAGCGGCGTGGTCACCGACAGAATCTGGTCGTACGCAGGGGACAGCGGGCACACGGAGGGGCAGCAGCTCACGGGGTTCACGGTGGTGGCGTCCGACGGCACGATCGGGCATGTGGACCGGCAGGCCGACGACTCGGGCCTGCGCCATCTGATCGTGGACACCGGAGTCTGGCTGTTCGGCAGCAGCGTGCTGATACCCGTGGGCGTCGTCACCGCCGTCGACACGCAGGCCAAGGAGGTCAGGGTGGCGTGCACCGAGGAGGAGATAAAGGCCGCGCCGCGGTTCAAGACCGATCGAGAGACGCTGGACCCCGAGTACCTCGCCGGTGTCGGCGGCTACTACCGGAGTCTGCCTCCACGACAGGCGACCACACCCTGACCCGGCACGACGGTCGGGGGATTCGCACCCATGGTCGTGCGCTCAGTGGGAAGACGGATGTCGACGGACCCGTTCCGGGACCCGGCATCGAGCGAGCAGATCTCAGGGGCACGACGGATATGGACCGAATCGACACGACTGCCTTCGCGTCGCCCGACCACATGCCCGATCGCAGGGCCGGTGGGACGTCGATGACGGCCGTTCCGATCACCACCGCGGCGATGGCCCGTGCCCACGTCCGCGCCGTGGTGCTGGAACAGTGGAACACCCCGTCCCGCAGGGCGACGGAGACCGCTGTCATCGATCTCCTGCTGGTCGTCTCGGAGCTGGCCGCGAACGCCGTCCGGCACGGGGGCGGGCTGGTCGGGGTCGAGGCGACGCCCACGCGCGAGGGCGTGCGGCTGGCCGTGCACGACAACAGTGACGTCGTCCCCGCCGCCGCCTTCGGCTCGGGCGGCCTTCCCCCGGTCCATCACGGCAACGGCTTCGGCTGGCCGCTGATCATCCGGCTGGCGCGCGACATCGCCATCGAAAGGCGCCCGGGAGGCGGCAAGACCATCAGCGTCCTGGTGCCGCTCCAGACCGCGCCGTAGCTACTGCGGTGAATCAGGAGCCGTAGGACAATCCAGGGAACGCCGGGGAACGTCACCACGGCATGAACACGTGGATGTCCTTGCCCTTCTCGGTCGGCACCACGCTCACCTGGTCGCACAGCGTATGGATCAGATGCCACCCCACGCCCCCGTCGTTCCGGCCGGGGCGGAACGGGCGAGGTGCCGGTGGCGTGGTGCTGGTGTCGTGCATCGTCACGTGTACGCCGTCGAACGTGCGCCGCAGGTGCAGCGTGAACGGCCCCGGCGCGTACTGCACCGCGTTGGCGGCCAACTCCGTGACGACAAGCAGGATGTCGTCCCAGCGTTCGGGCTCCGCCGGCGGCGAGGCGCGCGTGAGCGCAAGGAGGAACGCCTCCGCGGCGAGTCGTGAGCCCGTCACATCGGACGGTTCGCCGGCGAATTCGGTGGTCTGGGTGTAAGTCTCCTCGGAAGGCAGTTTGTCGTCCCAACGCGGCTCGATCGCCATCACGGCTTCCCCCAGCCCACTCCCTGTGGGGCTGTGGTGCTTGCTTTGCTTCCACCGTTGCTGCTTCCCGACGGCAAAGGGCTTACTCGTCCGGTTCCGGAGACGATGGCAGGGACTCCGGAATGCGGCGGTCTGCGGGGATTCCGCTGTGGTCGGCGAGTACCACGATCAGCCGGGGTCATGGGTGTCTGATCCGGCCGGGCCGGGGCACTCGTCGAGTGGGAGTGGGAACTGAACCCATTCCGGAAACCCAGAGAGGGGAATCCATGCTCGGCATGGCAGCGGCCGTCCTGTTCCTCATCGCGTTCCTGATCAATGCCGCGGAGATCTCGACCAACGACGTCTTCACCTCGACCAACGTGATGCTGATAGGGCTGATCGTGCTGGCCCTGCACCTTGCCGGGGTCGGCAGCGGCCTGGCTACCAGGGGCCGCCGAAGGTGACATACGGAGCGCGGTCCCGTATCCCTCAGATCCAGGTGTCGAGCCACATCCTCGAATGCCAGTTGGGATACGGGATCGTCGCACCCGTGTAGATCGGGAAGAAGTAGATGAAGTTCCAGAGGATGAGCAGCACGAGGACACCCGCGCTCATCGCTCCCACGGCCCGGCGTCTCTCGCTCGACCCCGGCGGCCCGAGCATCGCGCCCACCAGCATCGCGACGGCCAGGCACAGATACGGCACGAAGACGACCGCGTAGAACGAGAAGATCGTACGGTCCTGGTACAGGAACCAGGGCAGATAGCCGGCGCCCACCGCGCACAGGACGGCGCCCGCGCGCCAGTCGCGGCGCAGCGCCCACCGGTAGAGCAGATAGAGCAGCGCGAAGCACGCCGACCACCACAGCAGCGGGGTGCCCAGCGCGAGCACCGCCTGGGAGCAGCCCGACGCGGTACGGCAGCCGTCCTGTGCGAAGTCCGTCTCGTACGAGTACGCCACCGGCCGTCCGAGGACCAGCCAGCTCCACGGGTTGGACTCGTAGCGGTGCCAGGAGTCCAGCCCCACGTTGAACTCGTAGACCCCGTGCTCGTAGTGCCACAGGCTGCGCAGCGAGGCGGGGATCCACGACCACGGGCCGCCCCGGCCGTCCGCCCAGTGCCGTCCGTAGCCCTTGTCGGACAGGAACCAGCCGCTCCAGGTCATCAGATACGTGACCAGGGCGACCGGCGCGAGGGACAGCACGGACCAGCCGAGATCCTTGCGCAGCACCGACAGATAGGGGCGACGCGCGCCGGCGACACGGCGGGAGGCGACGTCCCACAGCACGGTCATGACCATGAAGAACGCCAGGACGTAGAGGCCGTTCCATTTGCTCGCGGCTGCCAGGCCGAGCATCGCGCCGGCCGCGATCCGCCAGGGCCGAACGCCCATCCCCGCGTGCTCGCCGGTGTGTTGATGCGGACCCGCGAAGCCGTCCGCGTCCACCGGCAGGGCTTCCGCGAGACGGGCCCGCGCCCGGTCCCGGTCGACCAGCAGGCACCCGAACGCGGCCAGCACGAAGAACATGACGACGAGGTCGAGCAGAGCGATCCGGCTCATCACGAAGTGCAGGCCGTCCACCGCCAACAGCAGCCCGGCCAGACAGCCCAGCGCCGTCGAACGGAACAGCCGGCGGCCTATTCGGCACAGCATCAGCACCGACAGCGTGCCGAGCACCGCCGTCATGAAACGCCAGCCGAAGGGGTTCAGGCCGAACATCCACTCACCGAGGGCGATCACCCACTTGCCCATCGGCGGGTGCGCGACGAAGGTCCCGGTGTCGGACAGCGGGATCACCTGGGGGTCCGCCAGGATCTGCGGGTCGGCGATCTTGCGGTCCGGCCACGTCCCCTCGTAGCCGAGCTTCAGCAGCGCCCAGGCGTCCTTGGCGTAGTACGTCTCGTCGAAGGCGACGGACCGCGGCTGGCCCAGGTTCCAGAAGCGGATCGCTCCGGCGAGGACGGCGACGAGGACCGGACCGACCCAGCCCATCGCCTTCATGACGCGGTGGGTCAGTTCCGTGCTGAGCCCCAGAGCCTCGCCGACGCGCGTGCCGGGCTCCGGGAAGGGCGGGACCAGAAGGTCGCGGGTGTCGGTCCGTGGGCGCCCCGCGTAGCCGAACCGGCGCAGCCGCCTCGCCCAGGGAGGGGGATCCGTCTTCGGGTGGGCGTCGGCGTCGGCGCCCACCTGCGCCGCGATGTCACTGGTCACCGGGTCATCGTAGGGAACGGATGTTCAGCTCATGCGTTTTCGGCCACCCCTGTCCGGTCGCGGAACTCCGTGGCCCAGTAGAGGAGGGCCAGGACAGGGAGGGCGGTACCGAGGAGAGCCACCGCCGTCCAGCCGCCGGCGTGGAAGGCGAGCGAGCCGAACTGCGAACCCAGGGCGCCGCCGACGAAGAAGAGGGCGATGAAGGCACTGTTCAGCCGAGCCCGCGCGTTCGCGTCGAGCTGGTAGACGGTGTGCTGACCGAGGATCAGGGTGGTCTGCACGGCCATGTCGAGGAGCACGGCGGCCAGCGCCAGCAGCAGGATGTGCTCCTGGCCGATCCCGGCGACCGCGAAGGCGACGGCCGCGGCGACGAGCCCGGCGCCGGTCATCGGACGCACCAGCTTGCGGTCGGCCCAACGGCCCGCGAAGGGGGCCACGGCCGCCCCGGCCGCTCCGACGAGCGCGAAGACACCGACTCCGACGGGGGAGTAGTGGAATCGCGGGCCCGTGAGGACGTACGAGACGGTGGTCCAGAACGCGCTGAACGCACCGAACATCGCCGCCTGGTAGAGCCCGCGGCGCAGCAACGCCGGGTGGACGCGCATCAGTCGGAGGGTGGAACGCAGCACCTGGATGTACGGGATCGCGGTGGTGGCGGCCTGGCGGGGCAGGGCGGCGTGCAGGGCCAGTGCCAGCAGTGCCATCAGGACGGCGGAGCCCAGATAGACGACGCGCCAGCCGGCCACGTCCGAGACCAGGCTGCTCAGGGTGCGGGAGAGCAGGATGCCGGTGAGCAGACCGCTCATCACCCGGCCCACGATCCGGCCGCGGGTGTGGTCCGGGGCGAGACTCGCGGCGAAGGGCACGAGGATCTGGGCGACGACCGACGTGCCGCCGCTGATCAGGGAGGCGATCAGCAGCATGGGGAAGCTCGTCGCGAGACCGGCGGCGAGGAGGGCGAGCGTGGTGACCGCCAGCAGCACCGTGATCAGGCGGCGCTTCTCCAGCCGGTCGCCGAGCGGGACGAGCAGGAGCATGCCCAGGACGTAGCCGACCTGGGTGAGGGTGATCAGCCCGCCGGCGGCCGTCTCGCCGACGTGGAAGACGTCGCGCAGCGAGGACAACAGGGGCTGGGCGTAGTACAGGTTGGCGACCGTCATGCCGGAGGCGGTGGCCAGGAGCACGACCAGCCATCCCGGCACACCGAGTGCGGCCGTGCCGGTGGACCGGCCCGAGGTGTGGTCGTCGTGCGAGCTCTGGAGGACGTTCATGGTTCTGTCAGCGTTCGGGGGCACCTCTGTGCTTCCCTCGTCGGGGCGATGGTTCGAGATGTCAGTCATCTCCGACGGAGATGACGCACGGAGTGGTGAGCGACCCGGGACCGGTCGAGCCGTGGCACGACCCGGCTTCCGTCAGGTCATGTGCCGCAGCAGCGCGTCGACCGCCGGGGGTGCCTCGCCCCGTGGCCTGACCACCATGACTTTCCAGTTCGGCGCGTGACGTTCGAAGTGGTGGGTCGTCAGGTCGGGGAACCGGTCCGCGATCGAGACGGGCATGACGCACACACCCAGGTCGTTGCGGACGAGTTCGGACGCCGCCACGATGTCGTTGACCTCGAAGGTCGGCTCGCGGTCGACGGAGGCCGCCCGGAACGCCTTGTCCACGGCGAGCCGGATCGCCCAGCCGGGAGTGAAGTCCACCAGCGGCAGCCGGGCGGCGTCGGCGAGCGCGACCTTCCCGTCCGTCACGGGGAACGTCCGCCCCGGAGCGCTCACCAGGACCATCTCCTCACGGGACAGCAGCCGGGTGACCAGTCCCCGCTGCTGCTGACGGTCGAGGGCGACCACGGCCAGATCCACCGTGCCCTCGCGCAGCGCCTGGCGGATGTCGACGACGGCCGCCTGCCGCAGCCGCACCACCACGCCCGGGTGTTCGGCCCGCAGGGCGGCCAGCGGTCGGTGCAGGTCGGCCCAGACCCCCTGCATCGTGCCGACCGTGATCCGCCCCCGCAGCTGTCCCTGTACGACGTCGACGGCAGCCCGCGCCTGGTCCGCGGCCCGTAGCGCGGCCCGGGCCGCCGGTACGAACGCTTCACCGGCCGGAGTCAGCGAGACCCGGTGCGTGGTGCGGTCGAACAGCGGGGTGCCCAGCTCGCGTTCCAGGGCGCGCACCGTGCTCGACACGGCGGACTGGACGATGTGCAGCCGCTGCGCCGCCGCGGTGAAGCCGCCCTCCTCGGCCACCGCGATGACGACCTCCATCTGCCGCAGATCCACTGGCTCTCCCGGGGTGTGGCTCATCTTCTTCAAGGTGGAACGTCCGCGAACGCAGCTCTGTGCCCGCCGTGCGCGACGGCGGGCACAGAGCTGCGGGACAGGCTGTGCGACAGAGGGTGCGTCCGGGCGCCTGCCTCCGGGGCGGCGGCCGGTCCTAGTCGGTCACGTCCGTGACCCTCCAGCGCTGGTTGGCGCCGGAGTTGGGTGTCCACAGTGTGACGGCGGCTCCGTCGTTCGTGGCCTGGCCGCCGACCTCCAGCAGCCGTCCGGTGGCCGCGTTGACGAGGGTCCAGGTGCCGTCACCGGTCGACGACATGATCCACTGGGTGGCCTTGTCGCGCGGGCCGGAGTCGGCCTCCAGCACCGGGGCACCGTCACGTACCGCCAGACGCTTGCCCTCCACCGGGTTGGTGAAGACGTACCGCTGCCGGTTGCCGGTGTCACCGGAGATCTGCCGCAGCTTCCACTCCTGGCCGGCCGCGTCTCCCGCGGAGGTCCTGATGACGAGGCCCGTGCCGTTGTCGGCGACGGTGAGCGCCTTGCCGCTCTGGACGCCGGTCAGCTCGTAGGAGTGGCCCTTGCGCAGCTCGGCCGCGTCCTTCGCGACGCCCGAGACACCCTTGACGACGAAGGAGGTCACCGACTGCGCGGGCACCGTGAAGGTGGCCTTGCGGTCACTGACCTTGACGGCCCTGTGGCGTTCGAGCTTGCCGTCGGCGCTGGTCACGACCGGGGTGACGGTGGCACCGTGGCTGACCTTGCCGAACTTCGACAGGTCGACCGTGACCGCGCGGGCGTCGGTGGTGCTGTTGACGTGGACGACCGTTGCGCCGTTGCCCTTCTTGGAGACGGCGGCGGCGCTGGAGGTGTCGTCGGTCTTGATCAGCCGGTCACCGGGCTTGATGTAGTGCGTGAAGTTGCGGGCCGTGTCGAACTTCGTGTTCGTGTAGATCGGGCACGACTTCAGGGTGTCCTTCGAGGTGCAGCTGAACGGGAGCTGGATGCTGCCCCAGTTGCCGCCCTTGGCCGACTCGCCGCCCGGCTTCATGTTGTCGTAGTCCTCGACGGGCTGCCAGAACACCCAGGCCTTGGGCTCCAGTTCACGCAGGTCGTCGACGATGCGCTGGGCGAGACCGAGGCCCGGCCGCATGTCCGTGAAGCTCTGGCCGTCGCCCCAGTCGCCCTCGACCTCGCTCTGCCACAGCGGCTTGTCGGCCGCCTTGGCCAGGTCGCGCACGGTGGTCCGCTGGCCGGTGCCGTAGGTGTGGACGTTCATCTGGTCGACGAGGTCCCGCACTTCCTGCGGATAGGTGTTCCAGTTCGTCGAGAAGATGGACGGGTTGGTCTCGTCCATCGCGGAGATCTCCGCCTTGGTCTTCGCCTTCTTCAGCGCCGGGGCCAGGGCCTTGATGACCTTCTGCTGGAGCTCGGGGCCGATGTGCGCCCCTTCCTGACGGCCGCCGACGGGCTCGCCGTCGGCGCCCAGGCGGGTGCTCCAGTAGTTGGTGTTGGGCTCGTTGAACGGGTCGATCGTGTCGACCTTGATGCCCTCGGCCTTCTCGAGACGCTTGGTCGCGCCGGCCATGTAGGCGGCGAAGTCGTCGACCGACTCGGTCTTGAGCTGGTCCTCGGTGGCGTTGAACCCACCGGAGACATAGCCGCTCTTCGTCATGAACCACGGCGGGGAGTTGCTGAACGTCTCCCAGTGGTCGATGTCCTTCTTGATGCGGTCGACCCACCAGCGCTGGGTGGCGTCGGCGTTCTTGTTCCAGTCCGCCGGGTCGTCGGCGCTCCACCAGTCGGTGTCCTCGCGGGTGGTGCCGGCCGGGGCCTTCCACCAGCCCTCGACGGCACCTCCGGCGCGCAGATAGTCCTCGACGTCCGGGGCGTTGCCACCGCCGATGTTGTAGCGGGCGATGTTCAGCGCCAGGCCGTCGTCACCGAACAGGAGCTTGGCGAGCTTCTCGCGTATCTCCTTGGGATAGTCCCCGGTGGCGTTGGCGAACCAGACCAGGCTGGTGCCCCAGCCCTCGAACTTCTCCTGCTCGTACGAGGGGTCGGGCCGCACGGTGACGGCGGCGGTGTCCGCGGCCGTGACCTGTGCGGTGGACGACGGGGCGGAGACCAGGGCGGCCCCGGTGGCCAGTGCGGTGAGGCCGGCGGCTCCGAGGAGCCGTCTGTTGCGGGTGCGGCGTGCCATCTGTGCTCCCAACTGCGGTGGTGGTAGCTGCGATTGACCTCCCGCCCGTCGGGCAGGAGGGATGGCCCTCGAACGAGTGCGGTGCCGTTCGAGGAGTCGGCGGTGTGCGGGGGAGTGGGTCAGCCGGCGGGCTGTCGCACCACGGCGACGTCCCTCGGCCCGAGGACGAGACCGCCCTCGGCGTCGGTGTCGCCGACCAGGACCTCACCCGGGAGGCCGGTCAGCGGCACGCTCTCGTCGGTCCGGTTGACCAGGAACAGGAAGCGGCCGTCGGGCCCGCGGCGCACGGTCTGCTCGACCGATCCCCGTGCGTCGGCGGGCAGTTCACTCCGGACGCCGGCCGGGCCGAGCAGCTCCGGCAGCAGACCGGCCAGCCCGTCGACACCGAGGCGGGTGGAGACGTACGAGGCCGAGCCCTGACCCGCCGCACGGCGGGTGACGGCGGGCATGCCCGCGTACGTACCGGTGCGGTAGTGGGCCAGCACCTCCACCGTCGGGTCGGTGACGGTGATCCGGTCGGTCCACAGGGTGCCCGGGCCGGCGCCGTCCAGGTCGACGCTGTCACCGGCGAGCAGCGGCCCGAACTCCTCGATGCGGATGCCGAGGAGGTCGCGCAGCGCTCCCGGATGACCGCCGAGCCAGATGTGGTCGTTCTCGTCGACGACACCGGAGAAGTACGTGGTGACCAGGTGGCCGCCCGTCTCGGCGTACCGCGTGAGCTCCTTGGCCAGCGGCGCCGGGATCACGTGCAGCACGGGTGCGATCAGCACGTCGTACCGGTCGAGGTCGGCCGTGGTGGTGACGACGTCCGCCCGGACGCCGAGGGCGAGGAGCGCGGAGTACCAGTCCAGCGCCTCCTGGCGGTAGTCGAGCAGGGCGGTCGGGTGGGAGTCCTGCTCGCTCGCCCACCACGAGTCCCAGTCGTAGACGATCCCGACCCGGGCGGGCTCGCGCTCGGTGCCCGCGACCGGGGCAAGGGTCTTGAGGGTCCGGCCGAGGTCGGTGACCGCGCGGAAGACCTCGCTGTCGGCACCGGCGTGCGGCACCATCGCGGAGTGGTACTTCTCGGCGCCGGCCGCGGACTGGCGCCACTGGAAGTAGCACACGGCGTCGGCGCCGTGCGCGACGTGCAGCAGCGAGTCGCGGGCCAGATCGCCGGGCCGCTTGGCCACGTTGACGGGCTGCCAGTTGACGGCGCTGGTGGAGTGCTCCATCAGGAACCACGGACGGCCGCTCGCGATACCGCTGGTGAGGTTCGCGGAGAAGGACAGCTCGTCGCGGTCCTGCGGGCCCGGGTGGACGTAGTGGTCGTTGGAGACGAAGTCGATCTCGCCCGCCCAGTCCGGGTAGTTCATGCCCTTGGTGTTGCCCATCACCATGAAGTTGGTGGTGGCCGGCACATCGGGGGTGATCTCCCGCAGCACGTCCCGCTCCGCGCGCAGGTACTCCTTCAGCGCGTCGGAGGAGAAGCGCTTGAAGTCCAGCTGCTGCGTGGGGTTCGGGTGGGAGGCGGCCAGCCGCGGCGGCAGGATCTGCTCCCAGTCGCTGTAGCGCTGCGACCAGAAGGCCGTGCCCCAGGCGTGGTTGAGGGCGTCGAGGGTGGTGTACCGGTCGCGCAGCCAGTCGCGGAAGGCACGGGCCGCGTCGTCCGAGTAGTCGTAGATGTTGTGGCAGCCCAGCTCGTTGGATATGTGCCAGGCCACCAGCGCGGGATGGTCCGCGTACCGCTCGGCCATCGTCCGCACCAGACGCAGCGCGTGCTCGCGGAAGACGGGCGAGGTGGGCCGCCAGTGCTGCCGCGCCCCCGGCCACACCGTCTCACCGGAGGCGGTCACCGGAAGGATCTCCGGGTGCGCCGTGGTGAGCCAGGGCGGCGGGGACGCGGTGGCGGTGGCGAGGTCGACCCCGATGCCGGCCGAGTGCAGCAGGCCCATGATCTCGTCGAGCCAGCCGAAGTCCCACTCGTCCCGGGCCGGCTGGATGCGGGCCCAGGAGAAGATCCCCACGGAGACCAGGTTGACGCCGGCCTCACGCATCAGCCGTACGTCCTCCTCCCACACCTCGCGAGGCCACTGCTCGGGGTTGTAGTCGGCGCCGTACGCGAGACGTGGGGTGGAGTCACCGTCCGGCCCGTTCAGCTGGGACAGGAGGGTGGAGATCATCGTGGTCCTTCCGGAGTGGCACAGGGGGGCGGCATGGGGTCGTGTGTCGGACTAGTCGACGGTGAAGCCCTGTTCCTTGCCGTACTTGATGGAGGCGTCCTGCCAGGACTTCAGGCCGGCGGAGAGCTTGGTGTCGCCGATGTAGGCCTTGCCGACGGTGTCGTTGAAGATCGAGTTGGCGTACTGCTGGAAGGGCAGGTACGACCAGTCGGAGGCGACGTTGGCCGCGGACTCGGCGAAGATCTCGTTGGCCTTCTGGCCGCCGAAGTACGGGAACTCCTTGTTCAGGAACGCGTTGTCCTGGAGCTCCGCGGTGGTCGCCGGGAAGGCGCCCTCCTTGATGCGGGTCGCGACGCCGTCACCGGAGTTCGCGTACTCGACGAAGGCGTAGGCGAGTTCCTTGTTCTTGCCCAGCGCGGGCACGGTCAGCGCGCTGCCGCCGTTCTCGGTGCTTGCCTTGTCGCCCTTGGTCCAGGCCGGCATCGGGGCCGCTCGCCAGTCACCGGAGGCGTTCTTCACGCCGGTTTCGAAGTTGGCCGGCATCCAGGCGCCGCTGGGCAGCGTGGCGATGGTGCCGTCGCCCAGGCCCTTGTACCAGTCGTCGGTCCAGCCGTTGATGGGTGCGACGAGCTTCTCGTCGATGAGCTTCTGCCAGGTGGCGGTGTACTTCTTGGCGCCCGCGTCGTCGAAGTTGATCGACACCTTGGTGCCGTCGACCTTGTAGGGACGCGAACCGGCCTGCCACAGCAGGCTGGTGGTGAGACCGGCGTCGCCGGCGTCGGCGGCGATGAAGACCTTGGGGTCGGCCTCGTGCAGCTTGCGGGCCGCCTCGACGTACTCGTCCCAGGTGGTCGGGACGGCGATCTTGTACTTGTCGAAGACCTTCTTGTTGTAGAACAACGCCATCGGGCCGGAGTCCATCGGCAGGCCGTAGGTCGCCTTGCCCTCGCTCACCGCGTTCCACGGGCCCGGGGTGTACTTGGACTTGAGCTTGTCCGCGCCGAAGGGGGTCAGGTCGCTGAGGCCCTTGGTGAGGGCGTACTGGCTCATCGCGAAGTACTCGACCTGCGCGACGTCGGGGACGCCCTTCTTGGCCGAGATGGCGTTCGACAGGGCCGTGTAGTGCTTGTCGCCGGAGCGCTCGCCGACCAGGTTGATCTTGACCTTGGGGTACTTCTTCTGGAAGTCGGCGGCGACCGACTTCAGCGTGGGCTCCCAGGCCCAGACAGTGACCGAGCCACCCTTCTTGAGGGCCGCCTGGATGTCGTCGGCGGAGACCGGCTTCTGGCCGGAGCTGTCGTCGTCGGAGCCGCCGCAGGCGGTCGCGCCCAGGGCGAGGACGGAGAGGACGGCGAGGCCGCGCATCAGGCGGCGTGTGGTTCTGCGCATGGAGGTGCTTCCACTTCTTCGTGGGTGGGACAGGGTGAGGGTGAAGGGATGAAGGTGAAAGAGACGGGACCGAGGGGGCCTTGCGGGCGGGGTCACTCCTTGACGCTTCCGGCGGCGAGCCCGGACTGCCAGAACCTCTGCAGCAGCAGGAACGCGGCGATCAAGGGGATGATGGTGAGCAGCGAACCGGTGATCACCAGGTTGAAGATCACGTCACCGCCGATCGTCTGCGCCTGGTTGTTCCAGGCGTCCAGACCCAGGGTCAGGGGATACCAGTCCGGGTCCTTGAGCATGATCAACGGCAGGAAGTAGTTGTTCCAGGTGGCGACCGTGGTGAACAGCAGCACGGTCACGGTGCCGGGGGCGAGCAGCGGCAGGGCCACCTGGAAGAAGGTGCGGATCTCGCCCGCGCCGTCGATCCGGGCGGCCTCCATCAGTTCGTTGGGGATCGCCTCGGTGGCGAAGACCCACATCAGATACAGGCCGAAGGGCGAGACCAGCGAGGGGATGATCACCGCCCACGGGGTGTCGGTGAGTCCCATCTTGCTGAACATCAGGAAGGTGGGCACCGCCAGCGCGGTGCCCGGGACGGCGACGGCACCGATGACCACGGCGAACACGGCGCGCTTGCCGGGGAAGGTGAACTTCGCCAGCGCGTAGCCGCCCAGGATCGCCAGGAGGGTGGCACCACCGGCACCGAGGACGACGTACAACAGGGTGTTCAGCAGCCAGCGGACGAAGATGCCGTCGTGGTACGAGAACGTCTGACTGATGTTGTCCCAGAGGGCGAAGTCGTTGCTGAACCACAGCCCTGACGAGTCGGCGAGCCCTTCCTGGGTCTTGGTGGCGCTGATGACCAGCCACACCAGGGGCACCACGGTGTAGAGGAGGATCAGGCCGGTGAGCACGGTCAGCAGAACGCTGCGCTTGGGGCGCCCGGGAACGTGCCCCTTGCGCGTGCGCAGGCGGGGCACGCCCTTGGAGCCGCCGGAGTTCTGAGCGGGTGCGGGCTGGGAGGCGGTGGTGACGGAGCTGCTCATGTTCACGCTCCCTTGCGCATGCCGCGGAGCTGCACGACATAGGCGATGACCATGGTGATCAGGCCCATGATGATGGCGACCGCCGCGGAGTAGTTGTGCTGCTGGCCGTTGAAGGACAGCGAGTACGTGTAGAAGTTCGGGGTGAAGTCCGTCGTGATCGCGTTGCGCGCCAGCGGTCGCAGGATGGCCGGCTCGTTGAAGAGCTGGAAGCTGCCGATGATCGAGAAGATCGTCGCGATGACCAGGGCACCACGGATCGCGGGGAGCTTGATGGCGCTGATGACCCGGAACTGCCCGGCGCCGTCGATCTCCGCGGCCTCGTAGAGCGAGCTGGGGATGACCCGTAGCGCGGAGTAGAAGATCAGCATGTTGTAGCCGATGAACTCCCAGGTGACGATGTTGCCGATCGACGCCAGGACCAGGTCTGACGAGAGCGGGTCGGGCAGGGTGACATCGAAGGCCGAGTTGATGTCGCCCACCAGTCCGTACTTCGTGCCGTACATGAAGCCCCACATCAGGGTGGCGACCACGGCGGGCACGGCGTACGGCAGGAAGATCACGATGCGGAAGAAGTCCTTGCCGTACAGACGCCCGCTGTCCAGCGCGAGGGCGATCAGCAGGGCGATGCCGAGCATGATCGGAACCTGTACGGCCAGGAAGAGCGCGACCCGTGCGAGCGAGTCCCAGAACTGCTCGTCCTTCAATGCCTGTGTGTAGTTGTCCAGGCCGACGAAGGTGGTGCCACCGATCAACTGGTCCCGGAACAGGCTGAGGTAGATCGAGTACACGATCGGGGCCAGGAAGACGAGGGCGAACACGGCCACGAAGGGACCGATGAAACCCCACCCCGTCCAGGAGCGGCGGTCCCGTTTCGCCGGAGGCCGGTCCGGGCGCCGCTTGGCTGCCGCCGGCGGTTGTAGCGTCGTCATGTCGTTCCTCGCTCGTCCCTCTCGCGAACCCGGCGTCGTGCGCCGCTGATGTTTGCGTAAACATCCAGTCCCGAAGCAGGTCGTGGCCTGTTATGTTTACGTAAACATCTGATGGCGGCATGTCTACACTGCCCCGTTGACGGTGGTCAAGGGTCATTTGAGGAAACTGCGGCTCGGACAGCGAGGGAGACGGGTGGACACAGCGGACAACGCCTCGGTGAGCAGGCCGAAGGCGCCGGCACGGGCCGGAAAACGGGCTTCCCGCCGGACGCAGAGCGCGTCCATGGCGGATGTCGCCCGACTGGCGGGCGTCTCCTCGCAGACCGTCTCGCGAGTCTCGAACGGTTACGCGGGTGTGAACGAGGAGACCCGGCAGCAGGTCCTGGCAGCCATGCAGGAACTGGGCTACCGGCCGAACAGCGCCGCCCGGGCGCTCAAGCGCGGCGAGTTCCGCACCATCGGTGTCATCACCTTCGGCCTCTCCACCACGGGCAACGTGCGCACGCTGGAGGCGATCGCCACCTCGGCGGCGCACGAGGGGTACGCGGTCACGCTGCTGCCCGTCGCCGTTCCCACGCAGGACGAGGTGCGCGGCGCGTTCTCCCGGCTGGGGGAGCTGGCCGTCGACGCCGTCATCGTCATCCTGGAAGTGCACCTGCTCGACGCGGTGGCCCTCACCCTGCCGCCGCACATCCAGGTCGTCGTGGCCGACTCGGACGCCGGTGACCGCTACACCGTGGTCGACACCGACCAGGCGGGCGGGACCCGCGCCGCGGTGCGGTATCTGCTCGACCTCGGTCACGAGACCGTCTGGCACCTGGCCGGTCCCGAGGAGTCCTTCGCGGCCCAGCGCCGCGCCGACGCCTGGCGTGCCGAACTCACCGAGGCGGGCTGCACGGCGCCGCCGCTGGTGCGCGGCGACTGGTCGGCCGAGTCCGGCTACCGGGCCGGCCTCGAACTCGCCGCACAGCGGGACTGCACGGCGGTGTTCGCGGCCAACGACCAGATGGCGCTGGGCCTGCTGAGGGCCCTGCACGAGCAGGGCCGGTACGTGCCCGAGGACGTCAGTGTCATCGGCTTCGACGACATCCCCGAGGCGGGGTCCTTCCTGCCTCCGCTGACCACCGTCCACCAGGACTTCGCCGAGGTGGGGCGCCGCTGTGTGGAGGGCGTGCTGCGGCAGATGCGGCACGACGCGGCGGAACACGGGACGACGCTTGTGCCTACGCGGCTCGTGGTGCGGGACAGTACGGCGGCGCCGCGTTCGCGGTGAGCGTGTCGCGCCGCGGGGTGTGCGTCGTCGGCCGCGGGTCCGTCGTGCGTGGCACGGGGCGTGGTGTGCGTTGTCGTGTGCGGCTGCGTCGTGGCTGGTCGCGCGGTTCCCCGCGCCCCTGAAGGGGGGGCCAGGGGAGCCGTCGGCCGGATCAGATGGCCGACTTCTCCATGGCCCCCACGATCGCGTCCCAGAAGTGGGACCTGGCCTCCAGGGCTAGGGTCGCCGTTTCTGCGGCTTCCTTCCAGCGGGTGTCGTCGTCGCCGCAGAGGTCCGCCACCATGGCCATCGCCATGGGTGTGTGCTCCTCGCCGTCCACCTCGATGTGCCGGGCCAGGTAGTCGCAGAAGATCGGGAACCGGTCGGAGCCCTCCTTCTTGATCACCTGGTCGAACATGTCCGGGATGAGGTCCTCCCGGGAGAAGGCGAAGGCCGCCGCCCGGCAGTGCAGCGGCCTGTCGAGGATGATCCCGAACGTCGTGGTGACGAACTCGGCCGCGGGGACCGGTACTTGGGCGGCCCGCAGCGCAGCCTGCACGTCATGGCCCTCCCCGAGCAGCGCGAGGAACGTGTCCAGGCGTGAGGTGTCCGCCCCCGCTTCGGCCATGCCGCCCCGGTAGAGCTCGAAGTGGCTGGTGAAGCCGCCGTCCAGCTCGTCGCTCTCCTCCACCAGCACGATGTCGTTGATGAGCCGACGGCTCACCTGTGAACCGCGCGGCAGCCAGGGGACGTCCACACACGTCAGCTCCCGCTGGAGGGACTTCAGCAGCGACATGAAGTCCCACACCGCGAAGACGTGGTGCTCCATGAAGGTCGCCATGTCCTCCCGGGTGCTTATCCGCTGGTAAATCGGATGGGCGGTCACTTCTTTTCTGGCCGGTTCGATCTCGGCGCGCACCCGGTCGATTCCCTCGTGGGTCATGCTCCAGTCATACCTGGACATGGATCTCCTTCTTGCTCTTTCGGATCCGGCTGATTCGGCTCGACTCTCGACTCTTCACGTCGCCGGCGAACGGTGCCCCCGAGACCGATGGTGCCGCCTTTTTCGAGAACCCGGCAAGCGGTTTCAGGAATTCACAAATGTTACCCGAAGTACTGCGTGACAAAAGCGGCCAAGGTGGTCAGAAGGGTGACAAAGAGCTGCTTTCCCGGCTGCGCGCAAAAACTCCGTTGAGAGTTGAACATCAACTCTTCCCTTTCCGTATTCCGAGGCGTGACCAGGAATCCCGTTACCGTCACCGTCGCGTATCGAGTGGTACCGGGCCGCGAGGCCGAGTTCCACTCCTGGGGGTGGGGTGTGCTGCGTGCGACCGCGCAGGAACCGGGCTTTCTCGGCGGTGGCGTACTTGTCGACGGAGAGGCGGAGTGGCATGTGGTCTACCGCTTCACCAGTGAAGGTTCGGCCGTGGCCTGGGACAACTCGGTCGAGCGGGCGGAGTGGCAGGCCCGTGGGGAGATGCTGGCCCGGGAGACGGGCCGACGGACCGTGCAGGGTTCGAAGGCCTGGTTCGAGTCCCTGACCGAAACCCCTTCCGCGACCGCGGCGGCACCACGTCCGCCACCGAAGTGGAAGTTATGGTTCGTGAATATGAGCGCGGTCTTCCCTCCTGTACTCATATTCAATTTGCTGGTGCTTCCTTATCTCGGTGACTTCAACCCTCTCATCCGCACCTTGTTCCTCTGCCTGGCCGTGACGGCCATTGTCACGTGGATACTCATGCCGCGGCTGCAGCGTTTCTTCAAGAAATGGCTGTACCCGCCGCTGCAGGCGATCCGTGGACGGCACAAACGACGGGCTGCACAAGGCTGAGAACGACCAAAGGGGGGTGGGCGGGTGAAGACCCTGCTCATCGACAACTATGACTCGTACACATACAACCTGTTCCAGCTGATTGCCGAGGTCAACGGCCAGGAGCCGGTGGTGATCCTCAATGACGCCTCGGCCGACGATCTTCCGGACCTCCGGGGGTTCGACAACGTGGTGGTGTCCCCGGGACCGGGACACCCCGCTCAGGCACGCGACTTCGGCATCAGCGCCACAGTGCTCGCCGAGTCCTCGATCCCCGTCCTCGGCGTCTGCCTCGGACACCAGGGCATCGCGGCGGGCGAGAGCGCCCGGGTGACGGCCGCACCGGAGCCCCGGCACGGCCATCTCTCCAGAATCCGGCACACGGGCGAAGGCCTGTTCAGCGGCCTCCCGCAGGACTTCACCGCGGTCCGCTACCACTCGCTGTCCGTACGGGAACCGCTGCCGCCGAGCCTCAAGGGCACCGCCTGGGCCGAGGACGGCGTCCTGATGGGGCTGCGCCACCGCACCCGGCCGCTGTGGGGCGTGCAGTTCCACCCCGAGTCGATCCTCACCGAGTACGGCCACCGGCTGTTCCTGAACTTCCGCAGTCTCACGGCGGCGCGCAGTCGCGGGGTCCGCCTGACCAAGTCCCGTACGCGGGAGTCCCGTACTCGCGAGTCCCGAACCGAAGCTGGCGCCGCCACGGCGTTCGTACCCCGCCCCCGGCGCTCCGCGCCCGTCGGGTACCGGCTGCACACCCGCCGGATCGCGACCGCCGTGGACACCGAGGCGGCCTTCACCCGGATGTGCGCCGACGCGCCCAGAGCGTTCTGGCTGGACAGCTCGCGGGTCGAGGAGGGGCAGTCCCGCTTCTCGTTCTTCGGCGACGGCACCGGTCCGCTGGCCGAGTTCGTACGGTACGACGTCGAGTCCGGTGTCTGTGAGGTCGAGCGGCCAGGGCGGCCCCCGCGCAAGGTGCGGGCCAGCGTCTTCGACTATCTGAAGCGGCAGTTGGCGACCCGGCGGGTGGACGCCGGCGAGCTGCCCTTCGACTTCACCGGCGGATACGTCGGCTACTTCGGATACGAGCTCAAGGCCGACTGCGGCTCACCGAACCGCCACCGGGCCGAAACCCCGGACGCCTCCTGGCTCTTCGCCGACCGGCTGATCGCGGTCGACCACCAGGACGGCTTCACCTACGCCCTCTGCCTGGCGGAGAACACCCCGCAGGGCACGCAGGACGCCGGCGACTGGCTCGACAGCACGGTGGCGCAGCTGAGCTTCGTGTCGGCGGCCGGGCCCGCCGTGACCCCGCAGGCCGCCTCCGAGCCGGACCTGCACGCCGCCGAACCCTGGCTGGTACGTGACCGCGAGACCTACCTCGCCGACATCGAGGCGTGCAAGCGCGAGCTGAACGCCGGCACGAGCTACGAGATCTGTCTGACCGACGCCGCCGAATTACCCGCGCCACCCGACCCGTTGGCCTACTACCGGGTCCTCCGGCGCATCAACCCGGCGCCCTACGCGGCCTTCCTGCAGTTCGATGACCTGACCGTGGCCGGCGCGTCCCCCGAACGCTTCCTGCGGATCACCCGGGACGGCCTCGCCGAGGCCAAGCCCATCAAGGGCACCGCGCCCCGCGGCGACCGGCCGGAGGAGGACGCCCGGCTGAGGGACTCGCTCGCCGCCGACGCCAAGACCCGCGCCGAGAACCTGATGATCGTCGACCTGCTCCGCAACGACCTGGGCCGCGTCTGCGAGACCGGAACGGTCCGGGTGCCGCGCCTCATGGCCACCGAGACCTACGCCACCGTGCACCAACTGGTCTCCACCGTCGAGGGCCGCCTCCGTGAAGGCACACAAGCCGTCGACTGCGTACGTGCCTGCTTCCCCGGCGGCTCGATGACCGGAGCGCCGAAACTGCGCACGATGGAGATCATCGACTCACTGGAGACCGCCGCCCGCGGTATCTACTCCGGAGCCATCGGCTATCTCGGCTGCAGCGGTGGAGCCGACCTCAACATCGTCATCCGCACCGCCGTCTTCACCGGCGGCCGGATGCACCTGGGAGCCGGCGGCGCGATCGTCCTCGGCTCCGAACCCGAAGCGGAGTACGACGAGATGCTGCTGAAGACCGCCGCGCAGTTACGCGCCCTCCGCGAGACCACGACCGCCGAGCCGGTCTCCCTGCAGGAGCAGATCCGATGACGCCCACGACCTCCGCCCCGAGCCCCACCGACACGGCCGATGGCACCGAGACCGAGGCCGGGAACCTGGCCTTTGGGCTGGCCGCACTTGCCGAGGGCCAGGGCTGGACCGACCGGCCCGCCTTCCACCAGGGCCACCGGGCCTGGACCCACGGCGAGGTCCACGACCTCGCCGCCCGCGCGGCGAGCGTGCTCGCGGACCACGGTGTCTGCCCCGGCGACCGGGTGCTGCTCGTGCTGCCCGACTCCCTCGCCTGGGTCACGGCGTTCCTGGCCACCGCCCGGCTCGGCGCGGTCGCTGTCCTCGTCAATCCCGAACTGCCCCCGGCCGACCACGAGTTCATGGCCGAGGACTCCGGAGCCGCCCTCTGTGTGACAGGGCCCGGACTGGAGGAGCGGTTCGCCGGCCGGACCCGGCTGGGCGCCGACCAGCTCGTCGCGCTCACCCGCAGCACCCCGCCGACCACCGGCGCCCACCCGGCAGGACCGCGCACCCCGCTCTACATCCAGTACACCTCCGGAACGACCGGCACCCCCAAGGGAGTTGTGCACTGCCACGGCGACCCCGGGACGTACCACGAACTCATCGGCGACCCGCTGCTGCGCATCACCCCGGACGACGTGACCCTCTCGGTGTCGAAGCTGTTCTTCGCGTACGGCTTCGGCAACGCCTTCGTCTTCCCGCTCTTCTCGGGGTCCTCCGCCGTACTGGTCGACCGGCGCCCCTCGCCCGCCGCGGTGGACGAACTCGTCGCCCGCCACCGGGTCACCCTGCTCTACTCCGTCCCCTCGGCGTACGCCGCCCTGGTCGCCGACCGGGCCGACGGACACGCCGCCTGCTTCGCCTCCGTACGCGCGGCGGTGTCGGCCGGCGAGGGCATGCCCGCCGGACTCGGCGAGCGCGTCACCGAACTGCTCGGCGCACCCGTCCTGGAACAGATCGGCTCCACCGAGGCCGGGCACGCCTTCTGCGCCAACAGCCTCGACGCCAACACCCCCGGCACCGTCGGCCGCCCGGTTCCCGGCTTCGACGTGGAGCTGCGCGACCGCGCCGGACACCTGGTGGCGGACGGCTCGGAGGGCGAACTCTGGGTCAAGGGGCCGACGTTGACGACCGGCTACCTGAACCTGCCCGGGGAGACGGACCGCGTCCTCGTCGACGGCTGGCTCAACACCCGGGACCGCGCGTGGCGCGAACCGGACGGTACCTACAGGCACTTGGGCCGCTCCGACGACATGGAGCTGGTCGGCGGCATCACCGTCTCTCCGCTGGAGGTGGAGGCCGTGCTGCGCAAGCACCCGGCGGTACGCGAGGTCGCCGTCGCGGCCGTCACCGACGACCGCGGCGCGACCGCTCTGCGGGCCTACGTCGTCATCGGTGTGTCGCCCTCGACCGCCCCCACCTTCGCGGCGACCAGGTCGGGCCTGGAGTCCGAGCTCATCGCCCTGGCCCGCACACACCTCGCTCCCTTCAAGGCCCCCAGAACCGTCCACGTCGTGCCGTCGCTGCCCCGCACCCCGACCGGCAAGCTCCGCCGCCACCTCGTACGCCAGGGCGCGTGGTGACCGTGGCCATGACCGCGAACACCCCAGAAAGGAAAGGGCACATGCCACAGCCGCAGTCCCTGCTCTCCGATCGTGGGTTCTATCTCGGCCCGATGTTCCAGCAGGCCGCCGCCCGGCACGGAGCCGTCCCGGTCACCCTGGACCGGCCCCTGGACGTCAACCCCGACCTCGGTCTCGACCTCAGCTACCCGGTGCTGGCCGCCCTGGTCGAGGACCTGTCCGGGCGGCTGTGGGAGGCCGGTGTCCGGCCCTCCGAGCAGGTCGTCGTCCACAAGACGGACAACGTCGACATCGTCCTGCTGACCTGTGCCGTCTCCCGGATCGGCGCCGTCCCCGTCCTCCTCTCGCCAGGCCTTGAGGGTCCCGTCGTCGGCCGGCTCCTGAAGCGGCTCCGCGAGCCCTGGCTGGTCACCGACCGGGCGAAGCTCGCCGGACCGCTCAAGGACATCGACATCGCCCGGCTCGTCCGGCAGACCCTCACCGTGGACGACGCGCCCGGAGCGGTCCCGCTGGACAAGTACGCCGGCGCCCCGCCCCACGGGCCCGTCCGGCTGCACCCGCGCGAACCCGCGCTGATCACCCACAGCTCGGGCACGACCGGCACCCCCAAGCTCGCCGTGCACTGCCCGAACACCATGTGGAACCGGCTCGTACCGCAGAAGGCCATGGGCTGGCCCACCCGCGGCGAGACGGCGGCGCTGCACATGTCCTTCGTGCACTCGCGCTTCTACCACCTGCTCGGCGTACTGCTGCACTTCGGCAGCCCGCTGCTGTTCATCACCGACCCCGAGCCCGCCGCCGCGGGCCCGCTGCTCGCCCGGCACCGCCCCGGAATCGTCGAGACCCACCCCAACACCTTCGTACTCTGGGAGGAGTTGGCCGACGCCCCCGGCGCACCTTTGGCCCGCGTCCGCTCGTACGGCAGCACCTTCGACGCGATCCACCCGCGCACCGTGCAGCGGCTGCTCGGCGCGTCGAACCGGCGCTCGCCGTGGCTGATGCAGCTGTACGGGCAGAGCGAGACGGGCCCGGTCGCCTTCCAGTGGTACACGCGCCGCAGCGCGGCCAGGGCGGACGGCCGCCGCGTCGGCATCGCCATCCCCGGCTTCACCCGGGTCCGGATCGCCGACAGCGAGGGACGGCGGACCCAGCCGGGTACAGCGGGCCGCATCGAGGCCCGCACCAGGGGCCGGATCCTCACCTACCTCGGCGCCCAGGACCAGTACGACCGTCAACTGGGCGACGGCTGGTGGCAGATGGGCGACATGGGCTACCGGAACCGGTGGGGCGCGCTCTATCTGATCGACCGTGAGATCGACCAGATCGACTCCGTGCACAGCAACCTGGAGATCGAGGACACGCTGATGTCCCGCCTCGACGAACTGCGCGAGGTCGTCATCGTGCCGGGTGTCGACCGCGAGCCGGTACCGGTGGTGGTCGTCCGGGGCGAACAGCCCCTCGACCTGCAACGCTGGCACGAGGCGACCGCCGACCTCCCCAAGATGACCTACCCGCGGCAGTGGCGGTTCGACGAACTGCCGATGACCTCCACCTGGAAGGTCAAGCGGGTGGAGATCACCCGCATGCTCACCGAGAGCGCGACCGCCACCGCTACCGCGACCACCGAGCATCCCGGTGGCGCCTGACGTGAGCCAAGTCATCGTCGTGGGCGCCGGGCCCGTGGGCATGTCGGCCGCACTCGGCCTGCGCGCCCACGGACTCCCGGTCACCCTCGTGGAAGCTGATCCCCAGGGACGCGAACGGCCGGGCAGCCGCGCCCTGTTCGTCCACAAGGAGACACTTCAACTCCTCGAAGGAATGCGCCCCGGGCTGGCCGCCCGCATCACGTCGTACGGACGGACCTGGCAGACCAGACGCACCCTGTACCGGGGCCGCGAGGTGTACGCCAAGTCGTTCCCGCCGCCTTCCTTCCCGCCCCCGTTCACGAGTCTGCGCCAGGTGGACACCGAGCGGTTCCTGCTCGCGGCCTGCGAGGCGGCCGGAGTGGACATCGCCTGGGGCGCGCGCGTGACGGGGGTCAAGGTCACCGACTCCTCGGTCACGGTGAGCAGCGAGGACGGGCGCGGCTGGACGGGTACCCATGTCATCGCCGCCGACGGCGCCCGCTCGGCGGTCCGGCGCGAGCTGGACATCCCCATGGAGGGCACCCGTTCGGAGGGCTTCCACGTCGTGGTGGACGTGTCCGACATCCCCGGCGCCGACCTGCCGTTGGAGCGCGTCTTCCACTACGAGCACCCCGGTGTCGGTGGACGCAGCGTCATGCGCGTGCCGTTCACCGGGGGCTTCCAGGTCGACCTGCAGTGCCGTGACGACGACGCTCAGGAGTCCTACGGCACCGAGGAGGCGGTACGGCGATGGCTGCCCGCGGTCGTGGGGGAGGGGTACGCCGACCGGATCCTGTGGGTGTCGACATACCACTTCCTCCGCAAGGTCGCGGCGACCTTCACCGACGAGGAGCACCGCGTGCTGCTCGTCGGCGAGGCGGCCCACCTCTTCCCGCCCTTCGGCGCCCGCGGCATGAACAGCGGAATCGCGGACGCGGCGGCGGCAGCGACGGCGGTGGCCGCCGGCACCACGGAGGCGGTCGCGGAGTTCGCGGCGGCCCGGCGGGCGGCGGCCCGGTTCAACAGCGACGCGGCCGGCGCTGCCCTGGACCATCTGCGGCCCAGCCGTCGAACCGTACGGGCGAAACAGTGGGCCGCGGCGGCCCTGGCACCCGTACTGCCCTGGTGCGGGGCCTGGTTGGAACACGCACCGTACGGTCCCAGGAACGGATCACCGGCGAGCGCCGGCCGGAAGTACTGACCGGAGCAACTGAAAAACCCGACGCACCGGCCGTACTGATGGACGTACCGAGAGGAGAAAGTATCTTGATGACACAACCGGCAACCGCAGAGGGGCTGTTGGCGTGGATGCCCGGCCGTGGTCTGATCGCCGGCCTGGCGGCCGACACACAGCTGCTGGTCGCGGACTCCTGGCTCGTCCGGGACGGGCAGGTGCGCGGTCTCGACCGGCACCGCGAGCGGTTCCTGCGATCCTGCGGCGACTGCGGAGGTCCGTCCCCCGATCAACTCGACGAGTTCTGGCGGGACATGACGGCCGCGCTGCCCCGTACGGGATCGTGGTTTCCCCGCGTCGAACTGGTGGCCGGCTCCCTCCAGTTGCGGCTGCTGCTGCGGTACGCGCCGCCGATCGCTCCGGAGGTACGCGTGTGGGCGGCGGGCCAGCCGGACCCGAGAACCGTGCCACGACGCAAGGGACCGGACCTGGACGTGCTGGCCCGGGTCCGCCAGCGGGCGAGGGGACAGGGCGCGGAGGAGGCGGTACTGATCGCCCCCTCGGGCCTGGTGCTGGAGGCGGCGACCTCCAGCGTGCTGTGGTGGGAGGACGACACCCTGTGCCTGCCCCCGCAGCAACTGCCGATCCTGGCCGGCGTCACCACCGGCCTCATCCAGGAGCGGGCCTTGCACACCGGGATCCGGATGGCCCACCGCGAGCGGACCCTTGAGCAGCTCGCCGGGCGGGAGGTGTGGCTGGTGAACGCCCTGCACGGAATTCGTCCGGTGACCGGCTGGGAAGGCCGGCCCATGGAAGCGGGTCAGGACCTCTTCGCCAAGGAATGGCGGGAATGGCTGGACGGCCTGATGGAGCCCCTGCCCCCTGCTTGATCCGATAAAGAGCCTGATCCAATAAAGAGGGGAAAAGAGGGGAAAGGTTCGCGCCGGACCGAATGCGTTCGGCCCGGCGCGATTACACGTATTCGAATTCAGTGAATTTCCTGGATCACTTCCAGGGGATCACTCAGGCCTTCTTCTGGGCCGGCTGATAGGCGCCCGGAATCATCCGTGTCGCGATGGCGATGCGGTTGTACGCGTTGATGACGGTGGCCGCCCAGATCAGTGCCGCGAGCTGTGCCTCGTCGAAGACCTCGGCCGCCTCCGCGTAGACCTCGTCCGGGACGTGCCCGTCGTGCACCAGCGTCACCGCCTCGGCCAACGCCAGCGCGGCGCGCTCCCGTTCGTTGAAGAAGGGCGTCTCCCGCCAGGCGTTCAGCGCGTACACACGCTGCTCGCTCTCGCCCTGCGCGCGGGCGTCCTTCGTGTGCATGTCGATGCAGAACGCGCAGCCGTTGATCTGTGAGGCGCGAATCCGGATGAGTTCAAGGATCTCCGGCTCGACCTTGGCGTCCTGCGCCGCCAGAACGGCCGCGCCGTGCAGCGCGCCCATTGCTCCCGATACGTCTGGGGTTATTTTCTTGAGGGCCACGCGGGGTGTGGATTCTGTCTTCGGCATGGACCGACTCTATCCGCCTTATGGCCTCCAGGAAACGGAAACTGTGCGAATAGCCGTGTGACGATTTCCCGGACGGACGGCTATCGTGCGGCCATGAACGGATCTGCCGAGCGTCCGCTGCTCTTCCTCGATGTCGACGGCCCGCTCATTCCCTTCGGGGCGGCCTCGGGTCAGTACCCGGGCGGGTATCCGACCTACGGGACCGACCCGGTGGGGCCCGACGAGAATCCGCTCCTGGCCAGGATCAACCCCGCGCACGGATGCCGCTTGATGGCTCTGCCGTGCGAGCTGGTCTGGGCCACCACCTGGATGGCCGAGGCGAACGAGACCATCGCCCCGCGGCTCGGTCTCCCCGAACTGGCCGTCGTGAGCTGGCGGGAGCCGGACGACGAGGAGGCCGACGGAGAGGCCGACGGGGAGGCCGAACAGGACGCGCGGCGCGGACTGCACTGGAAGACCCGTGCCCTGGTCGACCGGGCCGCCGGTCGCTCGTTCGTCTGGGTCGACGACGAGATCGCGGACATCGACCGGGCCTGGGTCTCCGCACACCATCGCGGGCATGCACTGCTGCACCGGGTGGATCCTCGCCAGGGCCTCACCGACGCGGACTTCGACGCCCTCGGCGAGTGGCTGGCCACCGAAGCCACCGACGGTTTCTGACTCCTGGATCACCCGACGGGCCTCCCGCCTCCGTACGACGCCCCATATGACGGTGTGATCAAAGCATCGTTTAATGGGGAAAATCGTGATCATTCACGGCGGGAGCAGCCCATGTCGCCAACGCGGTCCAGTACAGGGGATGGGCAGCGCGCACCCGGGCTGCTGCGCAGGCTGGGGGAGTGGTGTGCCCGGCACTTCGTGATCGTCATCGTGGCCTGGCTGGTCGTGCTGGCCGCCCTGCAGGTGCTGGACCGCTCGTTCGGCGGAGACTACTCGGACGACTTCCAGCTCCCCGGGGTCCAGTCGGAGCAGGGTCTGGACGTACTGAAGGAGCACGACCCGGCGGCGGGCGGCTACAGCAGCCAGATCGTGCTGCGCGACGACAAGCAGTCGCTGACGTCGGTGAGCTCGCAGATGGGCCAGACGATCACCGCCCTGCAGAAACTTCCCCACGTGCTCTCGGCGCAGAACCCGCTGACGGCCCCGTCCCAGCAGTCGTCGCAGTCCTCGGGCCAGTCCCAGCAGCCGAACGTGGGCCCGCTGTCCAGCGACGGGAAGACCGGATACATCACCATCCGCTTCGACGTACAGCCGTCGACCCTCGGCGACTCGTACCTCGACGGAGTGGACAGCTCGGTGCAGCCCCTGAGGTCGGCGGGCGTGGAAGTCGAGTACGGCGGCCCGCTCGGTGAACTCGCAAGGCCCGCCGCCGACGACCGGATCAGCGAGCTGATCGGGTTCGCGGTGGCGATCGTCGTCCTGCTCGTCGGCTTCGGCAGCGTGCTCGCGGCGGGCATCCCGCTGCTGACCGCCCTGATCAGCGCCGTGGGAGGGCTGGCCTGCCTGGGTCTGCTGGCCACGGCCTTCACCTTCGCCACGGTGTCCCCGACGCTGGCCACCATGATCGGCCTCGGCGTGGGGATCGACTACGCGCTGTTCCTCATCACCCGCCACCGGCAGAACCTCATGAACGGCGACGACCCGGTCCGCGCGGCGGGCCGGGCCACCGCCACCAGCGGCCGGGCCGTACTCGTCTCCGGCTGCACGGTGATCGTCGCGCTGGCCGGGCTGTCCGTCTCCGGGGTCAGCTTCATCGGCCTGCTGGGCGTGGCCGCGGCCGTGACGGTCGTCTCGGCCGTCATCGGCGCGCTGACCCTCGTCCCCGCCCTGCTCGGGCTCATCGGCCACCGCATCGACCGCTACCACGTGCGCCACCCCGTCGCGGAGACGAACGCCGCCCCGGGCGAGCCCGTCCAGGGCACCTGGCACCGCTACGCCCAGCGCGTGCAGCGCCGCCCCTGGTGGTTCCTGGTCGGCGGAGTCGTCACCGTCCTCGTCCTGGCGATCCCGGTGCTCTCGATCCAGCTCGGCCACATCGGCGACGGCGCGGACCCCAAGTCGTTCACCGACCGACGGGCCTACGACCTCATGTCGGACGCCTTCGGACCCGGTTCCAACGGACCGTTGACCGTCGTCATCGACCAGACCTCCGTACCGTCCGACCAGCGTTCGTCGCTGGCGACACAGGCGCAGAAGTCGCTCACCGATGTGCAGGGCGCGGCCACGAGCACACAGCTCACGCCCACCCAGGACGGTGACGTGCTGGTGGGCACGGTCTACTCCAAGGAGGCCCCGCAGAGCGCGGACACCACCGACCTGACGAACCGCCTGGTCGACCAGACCCTGCCCCAGGCCGTCTCGGGCACCGACGCCAAGGGCTACGTCACGGGAACCACGGCCGCCCAGGTCGACTTCCGGGACATCGTCGCCGAGCGCCTTCCGCTGATCATCGCGGTGGTGGTCGCCCTGGCCTTCCTCATCATCCTGATGGTCTTCCGGGGCCTGCTCGTCGCTCTCAAGGCGGCCGTCCTCAACGTCCTTTCCATCGCCGCCTCGTACGGCGTGGTCGTCGCCGTCTTCCAATGGGGCTGGGGCGGACCGGCGTTGGGCGTGTCGGGCAAGGTGCCCATCGAGAGCTACGTACCGATGATGATGTTCGCCATCATCTTCGGCCTCAGCATGGACTACGAGATCTTCCTGCTGTCGCGCGTCCACGAGGCCTGGCTGCGCACCGGGGACGCGAAGGCCAGCGTGGCGCACGCCCTGGAGATCACCGCGCGTGTCATCACCTGCGCCGCCCTGATCATGGTGAGCGTCTTCGCCGCGTTCATCGTGAGCGACAACATCGTCGTCAAGATGCTCGGCCTCGGCCTGGCCGTGAGCGTGCTGATCGACGCAACTGTCGTACGCCTGCTCCTCGTTCCGGCCGTCATGACCCTGCTCGGGCGGCACGCCTGGTGGACGCCGCGCTGGCTCGACCGGATCATGCCGCACGTGGATCCGGAGGGGGACCACGACTGAACGGCGACCACGACTGAACGGACGGGGCGCCGTCGCGATCCGTACGGGAGGTGCGGGCCCCCGCCTGCGCAGGGGCCCGCGGTCGGTCAGCAGGCCGAGTTGGTCTGGGTGAGCAGGCCGAGCCGCCACGGCAGACTGTTGTAGTCGCCGCCCGCGTTGGGGTCCTTGCCCTGGTAAAGGTACTGAAGCCGACAGGAGTTGACGGTCAGGGTCTGGTCGTTTCCGGCACGGACGAGTTCACCGTGGCTGATGTCCCTGGTCCAAGTCCCCGAGGGGAAGGCGACGTTGTTGGCTCGGGCGAACGGGTTGCTCTCGGACGCGGCCAGCGGAGACCACGAACCGGCGAGGCTGCCGGCGGTCCAGGACCGGAAGTAGCGCCGCCCGTCCGACCCGATCGCCTCCACGAGCAACAAGTACTGGTTGGTGTCCTGCACCTTGTAGACGTTGCTCGCTTCGAACAGGGCGTACTTGTTGGGGTCCTGGGCCGCGATGACGGTGTTGGTGAACCCGTTCGGGAACTGGCCCAGGGTCGTCTGCGAGCGGTACAGATGGCCGTTGTCGTCGGAGGAGAACAGATAGCAGTTGGCGCTGTCGCAGATCACCCACATGTCCACCCAGTAGCCGCTGCCGATGTTCTGGCGGATGATGTCCGGCATCGACGAGTAGAAGTGGCGCGGCGCGCTCCAGCCGTTCGGATTGCTGATGTCGGTGTTCGTGGAGTACGACGCGTTGCCGGTCTGGTAGACGAGGTACCACGTGCGCTGCGGAGCGAAGTAGAACACCTGCGGCGCGGCCCGGTATCCGGTGCCTATGGCACTGCGGTCCAGATAGTGGTGCGTGGCCGAGGAGGCCTGGGACCAGTCGGTGAAGTTCAGGTACACCAGGTTGTAGCCGGACGCGCTCGCGACACTGGCGAACACGTGCCACCTGCCGTTGTGGTACACGACCGACGGATCCTTGAGCCCGGCGATGTTGTGGGTCGAGTCCGATTTCGGGGACATCAGGACACCACTGGAGCTCCAGCGGTAGCTGCCGGGCAACGCGGCGGCATCGTTCGCATTCCGCGTGGTCGTATCGGACGCACTGCGCGTCGCGGCGGTGGATGCCGTCCGTGGGGGCGAGGCGGACGCGGTCCGTGTGGCGGCGGTGCCGCCCAGCGCGGTCAGCGCCGACTGGAAGGCGGGCTTCTTGTTGCCGCTCCGGTCGAACAGCAGTGGGTTCTCCCCGGCCCGCCAGGAGTCGCTGTCCCGGATGCCCCAGACCGTTATGCCCGTGCAGCGTGACACGTTCATGCAGGCCCTCACCGTGTTCGCGTACGCGGTCGTCGGGGCCTGCGCGATGTCCAGTTCGGTGATCTGTACGTCCACACCGAGCGCGGCGAAGTTCGCCAGCGTGGTCTGGAAGTTGGACGGCGGCCCGCCGGTACCGAAGTGGGCCTGGAAGCCGACGCAGTCGATGGGTACGCCGCGTGCCTTGAAGTCGCGCACCATGCGGTAGACGCCCTGGGTCTTCGCGGCGGTCCAGTTCTCGATGTTGTAGTCGTTGTAGCAGAGCTTGGCCGCCGGGTCGGCCGACCGAGCGGTGCGGAAGGCCTGCTCGATGAAGCCGTCGCCCAGCAGGTTCTGGAACACCGACGGCCGGTGCTGGCCGCCGCTGCCGTCGGCGAACGCCTCGTTCACCACGTCCCAGGAGTGGATCCTGCCCTTGTAGTGGTTCATCACCGTGGTGATGTGGTTGTTCATCACGCCGCGCAGTGTGTTCGCGTCCGTGATGCCGCTGACCCAGCCGGGCAGTTGGGAGTGCCAGACGAGTGTGTGGCCGCGTACGCGCTGTCCGCGTGCGGTGGCGCGGTTGGTGATCTGGTCGGCGGGGCCGAACGTGAACGAGCCGCGGGTCCGCTCGGTGGCGTCCCACTTCATCTCGTTCTCGGGCGTGACCGAGTTGAACTCACGGTCGAGGATCGTCGAGTACGTCCCGTCGCCGAGCTTTCCGGCGGCCACCGCGGTCCCGAAGTACCGCCCCGTCTGGGCTGCTTGGGCGCCCAGGGTGGAGGCCTTGACCTCGGGGGAGTCGGGGGAG